>NYVR01000004.1:0-22769 GCA_002684655.1 Planctomycetota bacterium
TGAACGCGCAGGGGATCGCGCCCGACCGCGAGGTCCAGGCTGCTCGTTCCCAGCTGAACGCCGCGCGCTCCAGGGTGCAGACCTTGGAGGTGGCCATCGCTGACCACGTCGTCCGCGCGCCGTTCACCGGCGTCCTCGGCCTGCGCCGAGTCAGCGTCGGCTCCTTGCTGCAGCCTTCGACGGTGATCACGACGCTCGACGACCTGTCCGTCGTCAAGGTCGACTTCACGATCCCAGAGACTTGGTTGTCTGCAGTGCGGGTCGGCCAGGTCGTCAAGGCCCGCAGTGACGCATGGGAGGGCGAGGTCTTCGCGGGCAAGGTATCTGCCATCGACACGCGCTTGGATCGACGGACACGCTCGGCGACGGTGCGGGCTGTGATCGCCAACCCGGCGCTCAAGCTCCGCCCGGGCATGTTGCTGAAGGTCGACGTCGACCGCGGCGAGTCGTCCTCGCTGCAGGTCCCTGAGGAGGCGCTGGTGCAGCGCGGTCAGGACCACTTCGTCTATGTCGTCGGCGATGACCGGGTCGCCAAAGAGGTGCCGGTCCGCGTCGGTCGTCGTCAGGTTGGGCGCGTCGAGGTGTTGAGCGGGATCGCCAAAGGCCAACGGATCGTCGTCGAAGGCCTCGTCCGCGTGCGCGACGGCAGGCCGGTCGAGGTCGTAGCCGTCCGCGGCGGAGACAAGCAGTGATCCTCTCCGACCTCGCGGTCCGCAGGCCGGTGATGGCGGGCGTGATGAGCCTCGTGATCTTGACGCTCGGCGTCGTGGGGCTGACGCGCTTATCGATGCGAGAGCTGCCCGACATCGAATCGCCTCGCGTCAGCATCAGCACTAACTATCCGGGCGCTGCGGCCGCCGTCGTCGAGACCCGCGTGACCGAGCTGATTGAGAACGAGATCAGCGGCATCGACGGCATCCGGACGATCTCTTCGACCACCTCGGACGGCCGCTCCTCCATCGACGTCGAGTTCGTGCTGGAGCGCGACCTCGACGCGGCGGCCAACGACATCCGCGACCGGGTCGGCCGCGTCCTGGACCGTCTACCCCAAGAGGTAGACCCGCCCGAGATCGCTAAGGCGCAGTCCGGATCGGACACCGTATTTTGGATGAACCTCGCGTCTCCGGTGCGCGACGCGCTGGAGCTGACCGACTACATCGACCGCTACATCGCCGATCAGTTCGCCAACGTTGAAGGCGTGGCCAGGCTCTACTACGGCGGCGGCAGCCGCTACGCGATGCGAATTTGGCTCGACCGCGAGGCCCTGGCCGCGACCGGCGTCACGGCAGGCGACGTCGAGGCGGCGCTGCGCAGCGAGAACGTCGAGCTGCCGGCGGGGCGCGTCGAGTCGACCAACCGGGAGTTCACGGTCCGCGTGGCGCGCCGCTATAAGACCGCCGAGGAGTTTGGCAGGATGACGGTCGGCAGGAGCGAGCAAGGCCACCTGCTGCGACTAAGTGACGTCGCGCGCGTCGAGATCGGCGCCAGCGATGATCGCACGGCGTTCCGACGTAACGGTGAGGACATGGTCGGGATCGGCATCGTCGCCCAGGCCAAGGCCAACATCGTCGCGGTCGTCGACGGCGTTCGCGAGCGGATGGCCGAGGTCAATCGCGCGCTGCCTTCGGATATCCAGCTGTATCCATCGAGCGACTCTTCGGTCTACATCCGCGCGGCGGTCGAAGAGGTCTACCGCACGCTGTTCATCACGGCGATGGTGGTCGTCGGCGTCATCTTCCTGTTCCTCGGGAGTGGGCTCGCAACGATGATCCCGGCGCTGACTGTGCCCGTCTCGCTTGTGGGCACGTTCTTCGTGCTGGACCTGTTGGGGTTCTCGATCAACCTGCTGACGCTGCTTGGGTTGGTGTTGGCGATCGGGCTGGTCGTCGACGACGCGATCGTCGTGCTGGAGAACGTCGCGCGCCGCGTCCGCGGCGGTGAGCCGCCGCTGCGCGCGGCATACCTGGGCACGCGCCAGGTCGGCTTCGCGGTTGTCGCGACGACGGTCGTGCTGGTCGCGGTCCTGGTCCCGGTGACGTTCGTCGAGGGGAACACCGGCCGGCTGTTCACGGAGTTCGCACTCGCCCTGGCAGGCGCCGTGGTGCTGTCGACGCTGGTCGCGCTGACGTTGGCGCCGGTGATGTGCTCGCTGGTCCTGCGGGGGAGTAAGCCGTCGCTGATGATGCGCGCGGTCGACGCGATGTTCACGCCGGTGCAGCGGACCTACCGGTGGTTGCTCGAAGGATTGGTGGCGCAGCCGGTCGCCGCCATAGCGATCGCGGGCGGCCTCGCCCTCTCCATCGGCGGGCTCTACCAAGGGCTGCCGAAGGAGTATGCGCCGCAGGAGGACCGAGGCTCCTTCCGCATCAGCATGAAGGGTCCAGAGGGGGCGTCTTTTGCGCACGCCCTTCGCGCCGGCAGCCAGGGCGAAGAGGTGATGCTGTCGCTCATCGAGTCGGGCGAGGCGCAACGCGTGTTGATGCGCGTGCCCGGTTCCTGGACGTCTTCAGGGAGCGTCAACTCCGCCTTCGGCACGGTGCTGCTGAAGCTCTGGGGGGAACGAGATCGAACGACCAAGGAGGTCATGGCCGACGTCGATCGACAGCTCGGCGCGATCCCGGGCTACCGCGCGTTCACGATCGCAGAGTCAGGCCTGCTGCGGCGATCTGGACAGCCGGTGCAGTTCGTGCTGACAGGCGCCAGCTATGAGGAGCTGGCGGGATGGCGCGACGTCGTGGTCAGCGCGGCGCGCAGGAACCCTGGCTTGATCGCGGTCAACAGCGACTACGAGGAGACGAAGCCGCAGCTGGAGGTCGTAGTCGACGACGACCGGGCTGCGGATTTGGGAGTCTCTTCGGTCGAAGTCGGCAGGACGTTGGAGACGATGATGGGCTATCGGCGCGTCACCACATTCGTCGACCGCGGCGAAGAGTATGACGTGATCCTCGAGGCCGAGGACCTCGACAAGCGCTCCCCCTCAGACCTGGAGCAGATCTACGTCCGCTCGCAGACGACCGGCGAGCTCGTGCCGCTCGCGAACGTCGTTACGACGAGAGAGTTCGCGGACTCCGCGACGCGTACCCGCTACGACCGGCTCCGGTCCATTTCGATCAACGCCAACCTCGCGGAGGACTACACGCTCGGCGAAGCGCTGACATTCCTGCGCAGCGTCGTGAGCGAAGAACTGGGCGATCGTCCAGGGATCGCATATGAGGGCCAGAGCCGAGAGTTTGTCGAGTCGTCGGACGCCCTGATGCTGACGTTCTTGGTGTCGTTGCTGCTCGTCTATCTAGTCCTCGCGGCGCAGTTCGAGTCGTTCGTGCAACCGCTAGTGATCCTGCTGACCGTGCCGCTCGCTGTGTTCGGTGGCCTGCTCGGATTGAAGCTCGGCGGCGGGACGGTCAACATCTACAGCCAGATCGGCATGGTGATCCTGATCGGACTCGCTGCGAAGAACGGCATCCTCATCGTCGAGTTCGCCAATCAGCTACGCGACGAGGGTCGCGCGTGGCGAGACGCTGTCATCGACGCCAGCGTCCTCCGGTTGCGCCCGATCTTGATGACCGGGCTGTCGACCTCACTGGGCGCGCTGCCGCTGGTGCTGGCCAGCGGGGCCGGCGCGGAAGGACGCGCCGCGATCGGGCTGGTCGTGCTTTTTGGGGTGACCATCGCGACCTTGACGACGCTATTGGTCGTACCAGGGACCTACGGCTTGGTTGCGAGGTTCAGCGGATCGCCAGGCGCGCGAAAGCGCGCGCTGGAGTCGCAGCTTGCGGTGGAGAACTCGAGCAGCGGCTCGGTCGGTCCTTCGGAATCGGTCGCCTCCGTCACCTGACCGTCCGCTTCACCTGCAGGGCTCCGCTCGCATGTGGACGACGTAGCCCATCGTACGCACGCGGACGAGCGCGACCGGCGCGAAGGTCAGCCCCGTGCAGCGATACTGAAACAGCAGCGCGCGACGCTCTCGCGAAGACCGCGGACGGAAGCCGGCGCGGGCGGTGGGCGCGCGGTGCGCCGGGATGAAGAGGTGCCATTGGGGCCACGCAGGCGAGCCTAGGCAAGCGAGCGAGACGGGCGCCGGCTGCAAGGACGCGGCGACCCGCAGCGAGCCGAGGTTAGGGCAACCTTGTGCTGAGGTGTTCGGACATGACGCAGCGACGACGATCAGCCAAGAATAGAAACGCATATGGGCGGTGGACTCCCGTGGCGCACTCCGGGCCGCGATTGCGTCTCTTGCGTCGACGGCATCGGTCGTCCGTAGGTCGCAGTAAGCAAACACAGGTGGTGTTGCGCGTTTCGTGGTGCGCCGCGAGCCGCCGTGGACCTCACGCCCAGAGCGCGCATGAACTCGATGAAGTGGGAGTGTGCTCGTTCGCTTAGATCGATCTTCCCGTCTCGCAGGCTGAGCGCGACCTCGTCATGCTCACGCGCGGTAGCTTTGGGCTGGACGAAGAAGAGACTGAGCAGATCGACGAGCGGTTGGAGGCTCCGCCGTCAACGGAAGCGGCGGACCCGACCGTCACCTCGCCTTAGCACCGTCCAAAGCTCCGCAGCGCGATCGAGCAGGTCGTCGAGGCTGACGGCAAGGTCATGCCGGCAGAGACCGAGTCGCTAGAGCTGGTCCGCGACCTCGTGAGCGGCGACGCCTGAGGCGTCACCTCACTGCTGCAGCCGGTAGCGCTCCCACATTCTTTCAGCGAAGGGGCTGCGGCTGCGCATCCATCCGCCGGGCTGCTCGACCTGCATGTAGCGGTCGACGTAGTCGAACAACGCCGGGTGCGACCATCGGTCACGCAGCCCCATGATCCGAGCGGCGAGCACCATCCCAACCCAGGCGTTCGCGGTGCAGCAGCGCCGGTAGGGGTCGGCGCCCCACTCCCTGCGGTCACCGCTCGGGTCGTCAGTGTGGTGGTTACCCCATTCCGGGAGCCCTACGTCTGTAGCCGTATAGCCGCCGTGTCCGCCGTTGAAGACGCCCGGTGACGTCTCGCGCACATAGAAGGTTTGCGCGTCCTCGCCGAAGAGGTCGTCGCGTTCGCGCGCGAGCGCCAGCATGCGCTCGTCGCGGAAGATCGTCCCGGCCAAGAGCATCGGGAGCTTGCGGCCGCTGCCGCTACCGCCGTCGGCGACGAAGCGGCCGCCGTTGTGAACCACGCCGAAGATGTCGATGCCCAGCTGGAGCATCACGACGAGGAGCGCGCGCTTCTCCTCGAACGGGATGTCGAGGGTCAGGGTCAAAGCCGCGTCGCCGATCAGCTCGGCGATGTCGCGGCCGTAGTCGGGCATGTGCTCACGCGGGTGGAGGTAGCGCCCGCAGAGTCCTGGGACGTGGTCGAGCCAGGTTCGCTCGAGCCGCTCGACGAGATCGCTCGGGCGCGGCGCGCCTGCGACAGGTTGCAGCCGCGGAAGCGTCGCGACGTCCAGGTCGGCTACAGACCAGCGGTGCTGCTTGTCGAGCCCGCAGTAAGGCGGTCGAAACGAACCTGTCGGCGGGGGGGTGTCGACAACGGTCAGCACCGCGCAGCGGTCGAGCTGCGGCAGCCGTCCTGCGACGGGATGGCTGACCGATGACACCAGCGACGTCGAGGGGGCGAGCTCAAGGGGGGTCGCGGCGGAGACGCCGCGCGCGACGTTGGACCGGCGGTCGAAGCGGCTCTGTGCCGCTACGCCTGTCGCGGCGCTGTCGTAGCCCTGACGCGTGTGGGCAGGGTCGGGGTTCGTCATCGCGCCGTGCCGCGTCCGACCGCGCGAGGTCGTGCACTCTGGAGAGATCGCGGTCAGCGAGACCGGTCCGACCGCCCACCAGTCGCCGTTGACGTAGCGCCCGGCTCTGGTCGGCCTATCGAAGGTCCAGGTGACGCCGTGGCGTTCGACCTTCCGTCGGTATCCTGGCCGGATCGGCTGCACCGCCGCCGCTGTCGCGTGCGCGGAGTGCTTGCTGTTGCTCACGACTGCAGGCGTCGCGGCGCGGTCGCGGGTCGACGGCGCCCCGGGCTGGGGACGGCGTCCGCTTCTCGCCAGGTCAGCGTCCACAGCGCAGGACGAGACCAGCAGGGCGCTGACCCACCCTGAGGCAAACATGCGAAGCCGCGCTGAAGCCCTCATCGGGTGACATCCTAGGAACGCGGCGCCGCGATTTCCCGCGTCGTTCGCGTCGCTGCGGATACGAGCAGCGTTGGTTCCAGCAGGCGTCGCACGGTACAAAGTTCTCGTGAGCCTGCCGCCGCCCGCCCTCTTGATCGACGCCGCCGAGTGGTATCTCGATGAGGCGTGGCAAGGGCACCTCGCGACGCGGCACTGGCGTCGATTGCCTGCGCGCGCTGACGTGGCGATAGCCCGCGCGAGCGACCTGATGCGCCGGGAAGGCTTGCGCGCGACCTTTCTAGTTCCTGCAGGCATCGTCGCGCGGGCGGCCGAGTTGCTGACCGGACTGCTGGAGGACGGTCACGACGTCGGCCTGTCGGTGCGTTGTCCGTGCCCCCTCGACCAGATCGAGCCAGCAGATCGGCGCCGTTATCGCGACGCTTGGCACGATGAACTCGCGGCGCTAGAGCGGGTGATCGGTCGCGGCGTCCACGGCTTCGGGGCTGCTTGGACCGTCTCCGCAGCCGCCGAGCGCTGGTGGCATCCGTTGCTGCGTGAGCTGGGATTCGCGTACGACGCCACGCCCTCGCGCGGCGCCGAGCCCGAGGTGTTTGCGCTGGAAGGCGGCCGCGTCGCCTGTGTTCGTCTGTCCGCTTGGGAACTCGACGCCGAACAGCCCAGCTTGATGGGGCTGCCCGACGAGCTCCGGGCGGCGCACGCAGCGCGGATCGTCGGCGCCGCGGACCGCTTCGCCGATGCTGGTCGGGTCGCGTCGGGATCTGTCGCGGACCACCTCAAGCTGGCGGTCAAGGCCGCCGGACCACCGCCGCCGCCGCTCGAGCCCGAGGCGCCGGCTGCCGCACGCGCCGGGGTTAAACGACTCGGGATCGTCGTTCCGCTCAAAGACGAGGCCGAGGGCTTGCCGTCGCTGTTTCTCGAACTGGAGATCTTGGCGCGGGCTCTGGCGGATGTCGCCGAGTGCGAGTTCGTCGTCGTCGATGACGGCAGCGTCGACCAGACCTGGCCGCTGCTCGAGCGCCTCGCCAGGAACCGACGCCGCTTTCGCTTGGCGCGCCACGGCGCTAACCGTGGCGTCGCCGCCGCGATCCGCACCGGCATGCTGGCGACAGACGCAGAGGTCGTCGCGTCGATCGACGGCGATCTGTCCTACGATCCGATGGAGCTACGTCACATGCTGCCGATGATCGAGGCGGCGGACGTGGTCACTTCGTCGCCGTATCACCCCGAGGGCGCCGTCCAGAACGTCCCTGAGTGGCGCTTGTTCCTCTCCAAGACGCTCTCGCGGGCCTATCGGGCGTTGCTCGGCAGCGACGTCTTTACATGGACTAGCTGTTTCCGCGTCTACCGCCGCAGCGCCGTCATCGACCTGCCGCTGACGAACCGCGGCTTTCTGGGGACCGCAGAGCTGCTGATTCGCGTGCTCCGGCGCGGCGGCTGCGTCGTCGAGCACCCCTGCACGCTCGAAGCGCGGCTGCTGGGTTCCAGCAAGATGCGAGTCGCGCGCGTCGTGCTGGGGCACCTGCGGCTATTGGCCCAGGTGGCGATGCGGCGCGTGAAGTGAACTTGACGAAGGCGACGACGCACTGGGCTTCTGGGCGGTGACGGCTATCTTGGTCGCTCGAGCACCCGACCGATGACCGACGTCCTCCAAAGCCAAGCAAAGCCGAACTCGCCGGAGTTCTGCGAGAACCGCGACCATCACCTGCAGACGATCGAGGAGATCGCGTCCCACGTCGCCGCCGTTAAGCAGGGCGGCGGCGAGGAAGCCTGCGCGCGCCACCACAAGCGCGGCAAGCTGTTGCCGCGCGAGCGCATCGACAAGATCCTCGACCCTGGCGCGCCGTTTCTGGAGCTTTCTTCGTTGGCCGCGCACGGCCTCTACAAAGGCGCGGCGCCGTCGGCGGGGATCGTCACTGGGGTCGGCCTCGTCGAGGGGCGAGAGGTGATGATCGTCGCCAACGACGCGACCGTGAAGGGGGGCACCTACTTCCCGATGACGGTCAAGAAGCACGTGCGCGCGCAGGAGGTGGCGTTGCAGAACAACCTGCCGTGCATCTACTTGGTCGACTCTGGCGGCGCGTTCTTGCCGCTGCAGGACGAGGTGTTTCCGGACCGCGACCACTTCGGCCGGATCTTCTTCAACCAGGCGCAGATGTCCTCGCAGCGGATCCCGCAGGTCGCCTGCGTGCTCGGATCCTGCACAGCGGGCGGCGCCTACGTGCCAGCGATGAGCGACGAGAGCATCATCGTTAAAGGAAACGGCACGATCTTCCTCGGCGGTCCGCCGCTCGTGAAGGCCGCCACCGGCGAGGTCGTGTCTGCCGAGGACCTAGGCGGTGCCGACGTGCACACGCGCCTCAGCGGCGTCGCCGACCACTTCGCCGAGGACGAGCCGCACGCGCTCGAGATGACGCGCTCGATCGTCGCGAACCTCAATACCACGAAGCCAAGTCAGCTGGCGATGCAGGCGCCCGAGGAGCCGGCATACGACCCGGATGAGCTGCTCGGGGTCCTGCCGCGGGACACGCGCACGCCCTACGACGTGCGAGAGGTGATCGCTCGCCTCGTCGACGGCAGCCGCTTTCACGAGTTCAAGCAGCGCTACGGGAACACGCTCGTCTGCGGCTTCGCCCACCTCCATGGCATGCCCGTAGGCATCGTCGCTAACAACGGCATCCTGTTCAGCGAGAGTGCGCAAAAGGCCGCGCACTTCGTCGAGCTGTGCAATCAGCGCAAGGTCCCGCTGCTGTTCCTGCAGAACATCACCGGCTTCATGGTCGGCCAGAAATATGAGACCGGCGGCATCGCCAAGGATGGCGCCAAGATGGTGCAGGCCGTCGCCACGGCGCAGGTTCCGAAGATCACGGTCTTGATTGGCGGGTCGTTCGGCGCGGGTAACTACGGCATGTGCGGCCGGGCCTACGCGCCTCGCTTCCTGTTTACCTGGCCGAACTCTCGCATCTCGGTGATGGGCGGCGAGCAGGCCGCGGGCGTGCTCGCTCAGGTCAAGAAAGACCAGCTGGAGGCCAAGGGCCAGACCATGTCGGCAGAACAAGAGCAGGAGCTCAAGGCGCCGATCCTGGAGAAATACGAGACCGAGGGGCACCCGCTGTACGCGACTGCGAGGCTGTGGGACGATGGCGTCGTAGACCCGCGCCAGACGCGCGGCGCGCTGGCGCTGGCGTTCTCGGCCACCCTCAACCAACCGATCCCCGACTGGCGCGCGCCGGTCTTCCGGATGTAGCGATGCGTCAGATCACCGACGACCTCACCGAGGCAGGCCGCGAGGTGCTGCAGAACATCGCGGAGCACCAGGTGCACGTCATGAACGTCACCAGCGAAGATGGCGCGCCTGCGTTCGCCTATACGATCGGGCTGTGGCACAACTTCGAACAGCCCGAGGTCGTCGTGTTCGGGCTTGGTGTCGAGGCAGCGGACGCGCTCTTGCATGCCGTCGCGGAAGCATGCGCCGTGGGTGCTAAGTTCGCTGCTGGCGAAAAGCACGAAGGCCTGTTGGTCGATTTCGCCGTACGGTTCCTGGACGTCGACGCTGCGGTCGCTGCTCAGCACCTCGGCGCCGCTGAGTGGGCTTACCAAGGTGCGCCCTATGGCTGCGTGCAGTTGGTTTGGCCTGACAAGGAGAAGCGCTGGCCGTGGCAGCAAGGTGTCCGGCAAGGAATCCGCGACGCGCAGCCGCTGCTAGGGCCACATCCGTGAGCCCCGAACGCGGCGCGCTGCCGAGCGGCGGCCGTATGGGCGGCGCGTATTTTCTCGGGTTCTTCTTCGTGGCGCTCGCGGCCTTGCTGTGGCTCCGGGGTTTCGGCCGCCTGCTGCTGCCGCTGGGGCTCGTTTGCGGTGTTGTCTACGGCGTGCGGCGCTTCCTGCGGCTCATCCGCGCGCCGGTCGACGTCGACGTCGACGATCCGCCGAGCAGCTAGGCCGCGGCCTGCGCTCACGGTCGGCGCGCCGTTCGGCCGGACGACCGTTCGCCTCGGTGCCGGCCTCCTCTTAGGCTGTCCCAGATGAGCTACGAGACCCTTGAGATCGCGATGGACGGCCCCGTGCGGAACGTCCGCCTCAACCGGCCAGACGTCCGCAACGCGTTCAACGGCGTCGTCGTCGACGAGCTGACGAAGGCCTTCAAAGAAGCCGACGAAGACGACTCGACCCGCGCGGTGCTGCTCAGCGGCAACGGTAAGAGCTTCTCTGCCGGCGCCGACCTCGCCTGGATGAAGGAGCAGGCGGGCCTGCCGCACGCCGAGAACGCCGCAGGCGCGGACTACATGGCGCGCATGTTCTTGGCGATCGCGCGGTGCAAGAAGCCGGTGGTCGCGCGCGTTCACGGCCACGCACTCGGCGGCGGGTCCGGCCTTACGGCGGCAGCTGACGTCGCGATCTGCACCGAAGGCTGCCTCTTCGGCTTGACGGAGGTCAAGCTGGGCATCGTGCCGGCGGTGATCTCGCCGTTTGTGCTCCAGAAGATTGGAGCGGGCCGCGCCCGCACCCTATTTCTGACTGGCGAACGGTTTGACGGCCGCGAGGCGCAGCGGATCGGCCTCGTCCACCGGGCCGTCGCCGAGGATCAGCTAGACGAGGCGGTGAAGGCTACCGTCAAAGAGCTGCTGTCGGCGGGTCCGGCGGCCGTCGCGAGCGCCAAGGAGCTGATCCGCAGCGTCGCAGATCTCTCGCTGGAGGACGCGATCCCGGTCACGTCGAAGTGGATCGCGGACTTGCGGGCGACCGACGAGGCCAAAGAGGGCTTCACGGCGTTCTTGGAGAAGCGCAAGCCTGGCTGGATGAGCTGAGCTGGCGCCTCCCGGGCGCTCGCTCAGGCGGCGTGGCTACTCAGGCGGGCGGACGAGCTGTCGGAATCGCTCGTCTGTGCGCAGTCCGTCCAGATCGGGCTCGTCGAGCGCGAAGACGCGGTGGTCGGGGTTTAGGCCGCATGCGAGGCTCAGCTCGTCGACGGCCTCGTTGTTGCGCCCAGCGAGGGCGAAGTAGCACGCTAAGTTGAAGTGCGCCACGTCGTGGCGGTGGTTCCGTTCGAGCAGCTGCCGGATGCAGCGGATGGCGCCGTCGAGGTCGCGCGCGCGGCGGCGGCACCACGCCTCCGTCAGGTCGATCCAGTCGTCTTCGGGGTAGAGGCTGCGGAGGTCGGCGAGGTCGCGCAGCGCGTCGTCGAACCGCGCCATCCTCGCGAACGCGCGAATGCGGCAGGACAACCCGAACGCGCGCGCAGCGGGGTCGGCGAGCAGGGGCTCTAGCAGCGGCAGCGCCCGCTCGGGGCAGCGCAGCTCGAGCCAGCCGTCGACCTCGTCGACGAGCCGTTCCAGCGCTCTTGGGACTGGGTAGTTCACGGCTTCACGTCGGTCGTAAGAGCGTCGACCCGGCGCCAGATCTCGGTCGCGACGGTGTTCAGGCGATGGTCGCCGTCGGCGACGACCCACAGCTCTTTGCTGGCATGCGCGATGCCGGCGTGGAACCACTCGCTGACCTGCAAAGGGATCGTGTCGTCGGCGGTGCCGTGCACGACCAGGGTAGGCACGCGAACGCGCGCGGGGAGCCCGCGCTCGTCCAGCGCTTCGGCGTCGTCACGGACGCGCGGAGCGACGAAGAAGGACGGACCGTCGCTGGTGTGGAGGAAGCCGTCTTTGTCCAGCTGCCGGCGGATGTTGGGCATCAGCCCGAAGGCCGGCGCCAGCAGCGCGAGCCGTTCGACGAGGTCCGGCCTCGCAGCTGCAGCGTGCGCCGCGACGAGGCCGCCCAGGCTGGAGCCGACGACCACCGCAGGGCCCGTACGTTCGAGGACCCGCACGGCGTCGTGGATGAGCTCGCTGACGGTGACCTGGCCGAGTTCACCCGAAGACTCGCCGTGGCCGCGCATGTCGAAGCGCAAAAAGCCCCTGTCGCGCTGCTGTGCGTGGTCGAGGAGCGACGTACTCTTCTCGCCCGCGCGGACGGAGCCGAGTCCGTGGAAGAAGACGTAGCAGGGGTCGTCGCCGGCGCGCTCGTCGCCGACGATGTGGTGCCCCTCCGGCAGGTCGATGCGGAACAGCGAGGTCGCCACGGGCCAGCTAACAGTAGTAGGTGGTGAGGCGTCTCGCCGCGGGTCAGACGATCCGCTCGACCGCCTCGATCTTGACCTTGACCGGGCCAGACGGCGACGGCATTTCGCCGACCTCGCCGATGCTCTTGCCGAGGAGGCCCTTGGCGAGCGGCGCGCGGTAGTTGATCGTCTGCTCGTCGGTGGCGTCCCACGGGCCGAGCAGGCGGTATTCAAGCGTCTTGCCCGAGCCCTCTTCGACCAGCGTGATCTTTTGTCCGGGCGCGACTGTGTCGTCGGGGATCTGTTGATCTTCGATCAGCTTGGCGCTGCTGATCTCGCCGTCCATCTCTTGGGCTCGCCCGGTCAGGTTGCGCTGCTCTTCCATCGCGGACTCCCACTCGGAGTTCTCCGAGAGGTCGCCGAGCGAGGCGGCTGCGCCGATGGCCTGCGCGTTCTCGGGGATCTTGACGTCCACGAGCACGCGGTAATCCTCCTTGATGCGCTTGAGGCCGTCCTGCGTCGTGAAGATGTATTCGTCCTTCTCCCAGAACGGAATCTCGGGCTCGGCCAGGATGTCTGGGTAGAGGCGGTCGACCGCTCGGTCGAGGTAGGTCTCGATCTCTTGGGGGAAGTCCTCACCCGCGCGCGCCACGATGCCCACATATTGGGCGAGGTCGTCGCGTGAGATGCCGTCGATCGCCTTATCGAGCAGGCCCCGCTTGCCAGTGAGCAGGCTGAGCAGGCGGTTGAGCAGGCGACCGTGCAGTTGGTTGGACTTGCGGTCTTCGTTGAGCACGCGGCCGAGGTGCAGCAGGACGCGCACGATGGTGACGGCGTCTGGGCACGACTCCTGACCTTCGAAGATGCCGTCGCTGTAGTACTTACCGAGAAGGTAGGTCATCAGCGGGTGGCGCTTGGGATACGGCGCGACGCGGTTCCACAGCGCCAAGATCTCGGGGCCGTGTTGGGTCTCGACGAGCTTGTCCGCGACCTTCTCGACGACCGTCGCTGGCCAGTCGGTCAGCGTCGCGACGCACTGCGGGGCCCAGTCGCCGCCGAGGGCCTGCGGCAGCAAGCTGACCGCGTGTTCCCGCGACGCCTGCGTCGCCAGCATGTCAATGCGGGTCGGCTGCAGCAGGCCACCCTCTTCCAGCAAGAGCGCGCGGAGCTCCTCGGCTGCGCTGACCGAGGCCTTTCGTCCGTGCTCCTCAAGGAACAGGATCCCGTCGAGGATGTGCGCGTGGCTGGCGCCGCCCTCGGGGTTCGCCTGCTTCTCTAGGAGCGCTTGCTCCAAGGTGTTGCCGGCCAACTCGAGGATCTGCTCGCGGACCTCCGGGTCCTCGGAGCGCTTCACATATTCGCGGAGGACGACGACGCGCTCGCCGAGGTTGTTTTGGTGGTGTAGCGAAGCGCTCGCTTCGTCCACCAAGCTGACGGGCTTCTTGCGCAGCACGAAGATTGGCCGCGTTGTGGTGCCCTCGACCTTCAACCATGGGTCCTTGGTGGCCGCCGTCTTCGCCTTCTTCCACCACGTGGCCCACTTCTTGGTCTCAATGACCGAGCCGGCGAGCTCCTTCTTAACCTGGGTGCTCGTGATGGTTCCGCGGTAGAGGCTAGCGGCGCGCCGGATCATCACAGCGGGCGTGTTGGCCGCCTCGTCCTGCAGCTTCTCCATGTGGAGGAGCTTCATCGCGCGGAGGTCGTCGTTCGCGAGTGGCTTGAAGCTATCGAGCAGCGTGTCCAGCGGAAACGGCGAGCGTCGCCCGGTGCTGAAGTGGACCGTGATCTCCTGGGTCTCAGGGTCAAAGCCCTCGACGATGCCTTCGCCCCAGCCGGCGGCGTGGTAGACGACGTGACCTTCCGTGTATCGACGGAGCTGATCGAACTCCAGCACGGCGCCGACAGTGGCGGTCGATAGACTCGAGCGTTGCTTGAGCACGGGTAGCCACGCGGCTTCTCCGTATTGCCCTTCGATCAGGTCGATGACCTTGTTGACCAGCGCGTCGTTGTGTGCGCTGCTCTGCATGGTGCGGAAGCCCAGCTCCATGGCCGCGGTCTTGTCTCCTTTGTCGACGAGGCTGTCGATCATGGCTGTCGCCATTCCGAGCGCCTTGCTCGCCATGTCCTGTTCGCACAGGGCATCGAGCGTGTCGGCGTAGTTGGAGACCATTTCGGCGTCGGGAGCGCCGGCGGCCTGATTCCAGGCAGCCTCGAGATCTTCGAGGCTTTGAGAGCGGGCAAGATGGACCAGTTCGTGCGTCAACTTCGGACCCGTGGGGTGGCGTGAACGGCGGAAATCGGGCGAGGAACGATACCTGCTCGGCTGCCCGCTCGCCAGCGTTCCGTTGACGAAGAAACTCCGGCCGCCGCGGGGCTGCTCGCCGCGCCGGCGCCTCTGGGGCTACTCAGCGAGCCGCGAGATCAGCGTGTGCACGCTGTTGGACGAGCAGGACTCGTCGTAGGCGGCTAGCGAGACCTCGTCCAGCGAGTCCTCGTCGGCGACCAGGATGACGTAGAACTCCTGGCCGTATTGCTGCCGGAAAGCCGCGATCTTCTTCAGGATCGCTGCTTTGGGGTCCTCGATGGCTTCGATGACGACTCCCTTGCCCTCCCGTCCGCGCCCGCGCAGGACGATCATGGGTGCATATGCGGCGACGCGGTCGTTTTCGTAGCGGATCTCGTAGTGGCGCGGGCTGTGGCTGTGGACCACGCCTGCCCGGCTAAGGCGGTTGCAGAGGTCTTGCTCAAGCCTGCTGGACAGCAGGCGGCCACCGCAGCGCCCGAAGCCGCCGCCGCCGCCGCCGTGGGCCATCAGGGGGTTGTCGTCGTCGACGCTGGCGATAGCGCGGGGAAGGAAGATCGAACGCTCCTTCGTCTTGGACTTCGTCCCAGCAGGACGGGCCTTGCGGCTCGCAGGCGCCGCGGAGCGTGAGGAAGCTTTCTTGGCGGCCTTTTTGGCAGGTCCCTTCTTGGTCGTCTTTTTGGCGGCAGGCTTAGCCTTTCCGGCATTTGCCTCGGCGGACGTATGGGACTTCTTGGCGGCCTTTTTCTTAGGAGGAGCTGTCGTGGACTTCGGTGCCATGGGGCTGAGCGGTGACGGCCTCGCCAAGTCCCCTGACGTCTTGCGCTCGGACGCAAAACTACTGGTGCGCCAGGGAAGGTAGCCCTCCACGGGCAGGAGAAGACGATCACCAAAAGTAAGGAGCGACCATAGCAGAATTAGGCGAAGCCGGAACCCCCGCAGACTCGCCTTGGGATCGACGATGCGATAGCCCAGGGTGCAACCATGGGCCAAACATCATCGGATCGCGTCTTCACACCGGCGCTGCTGACGTTCTTGTTGCTCGTCGCGGGCGTGCTCGGCGGGTCGTTCGCGTCGCGCCATCCCACCCCGGACCTTGAGGGCTGCGTCGAGTTGCTCGCTGACGGCGACCTCGATCGCGAAGAGCGCGAGCGTATCCTGCTCCGCCTGATGGATTTGGCCGAGGGAGGCCCGAGGCGCGCGCGGGTCGCGGGCTGGCTGGCGGCGCTCTCGCTGCAGCAGCGCGCCCGCTTCGCCGCGATCGGGGAGAGTCTCGGCGACGCCTGGCAAATGCCCGACGCCGAGGCGCGCTGGCTCGACCTGGGAGACCCCCTGCTCGCGAACGTGTTACGTGCTTGTCGCCTCGAGATCGAGTCGGCCGACGTCGCTCGGGCCGTCTGGGACCAGGTGGCGGCGCAAGCGCGCATGGTCAACAACGGCCTCGCCGCAGCGCTCGCCAAATCGTCGCTAGAGCGGCTGCGTTAGCGTCTATGCCGCCGGCAAGCCGCCCGCCGCTCAGTCCAGCTCAAGCCCGCGCTCTTCTTCTTCGGTGATGCCTTCGCCGAACGAGCTGCCCAAGTAGACCCGGCGCACCTGCTCGTCCGCGACCACGCTCTGCGCGTCGCCGTTCGCGATCACTTTGCCTTGATTGATGATGTAGGCGCGGTGGGTGATGCGCAGCGTCGCGATCACGTTGTGCTCCGTGATCAGGATCGCGATGCCGGACCGAGCGAGCGCCGCCAGGATCTGCTGGATCTCCTCGACGGTGATCGGGTCGACGCCCGCAAAGGGCTCATCCAACAAGAGCAGGTGCGGCTCGGTCGCGAGCGCGCGCGCGATCTCTAGCCGTCGCTTCTCGCCACCTGACATGGTCTCTGCGATCGAGTCGGCGACGTGCAACAGCTGGAGGTCCTGCATCAACTCATGAGCGCGGTCTTCGCGCTCGGACCTCTTCAGGCCGCGCGCTTCGAGCACGCAGCGGATGTTGTCGATCGCGGACATCTTCTTGAAGACCGACTCTTGCTGCGCGAGGTAGCCCAGTCCTCGGCGCGCGCGCCGATACATCGGCTGCTTGGTCACGTCTTCGCCGTTTAGCGAGACCGATCCTTGATCTGGTGAGATCATGCCGACCACCATGCGAAAGGTGGTGGTCTTGCCTGCTCCGTTAGGCCCGAGCAGGCCGACGATCTCGCCCTCGCGGACGCTGAGGCTCACCTGATCCACGACGCGGCGGCCGCGGTATGCCTTCACCAAGTCGTGGGTCTGAAGGATCTCTGCGCGCGCGTCAGGGGGCGCGGGCTCGTCGTCGTGGAGCGGCAGTTCTTCGATGCTCATCGGTGGGCCGGCCAGTTGTGGAGGTCTTCGTGGAGCGCTCGGTCGACCGGGCGCCCCCGGCGCGGCGCCGATGACGCGGCGGCGGCGTGGCGCACAGCAGAGCGGCGAGGTCTGGGTCCAGGGCGTGTCACGTGCTTATGAGGGGATGCGTCAAAGACGCGCCTAGAGTGTCCGGCGTCTCAGCGTTCGGCGCCAGCATGTTCCACGCGGTCGCGGTGGTTCCACGCTGTCTGGGTCGTCAGTGGTAGCCGTATTCAGAGAGGTCTAGGCCGCATAGCGCGCTCAGCGCCGCGTTGCTCTCGCGGTAGCGGTCGCCGACGCGCGCTTCTACTTGCGCGGCGAGTCGCGTCATGAGGCGGCGACTGCGCGCCTCGCTGAAGAACCGTGAGAGCATCCGGAACGCGGCGTCTGCGACTCGCTGCGCGCTCGGCTTCGCGAGCGGCGAGTAGCCGTTCACTGACGTGTGGCGGCGGAAAAGGTTCAACCACCTGAGCGCGTGAGCCGCGCTCGGTCGATGGTTGGCGTTCACCTTTTCGTCGAACTCGCTCGCCTGGACGTCCATGGTTCTTCCTGCGATGCGTTCTAGCGGCTCTAAGAACCGCCGCGGCTCGGTCGCGAACATCTCATACGGCAGGATCGTCACTCGCTCAGCGCCCCAGAGCTGGCGGTAACGCTGGACCAAGGGCAAGAAGTCGATGTTGGCGAACGAGAAGCCTGGTACGCGGCGGTCGTAGCGGTCTCGCATATATGAAGCGAGAGACCCCGTGCCGCCGATCGAGAGATATTGGAAGTAGCAGGAGAGCGTCAGAGCGCGCTGCTCGCGGATGACGATCAGGACGCGCGCGTCTGGGAAGTGGTCATAGAGCGACCCGGCGATCCGCGCGGCGTCGAAGCCTCCGGAGTGCGGGTTCCCGGAGAGGCGCTCGTCGGACAGGACGGGCGTCCCCGTTTGTCCGCGGGTCGCCTGCTCGATCTCCGCGATCGCAGCGGTGACGTCGGCGCGATTGTTCGAGAAAGCAGAGGGGTGAGCACCTTCGTCGCCGCAGACAAAGTGATCGGTGAGCGCGCGGGGTCGCTCGGGCTCTGCGGCGAACGGATAAAACGCCTCGCAGTCGGGGTTGAAGAAGACGCGCTGTTGCAGCCAGGTCGTCGCCGTCTTGTGGTAACCGATATGGATCAACATGCGTTGATGGCCTGCTTGCCGGTCTTCCTCGGCGCGCTAGGTCGGGCCGCGCCAGCGGTCGAGGTCGCTCATCGCACGACGCCCGCGCGGCCGGGCCACGCGTTCCCGAAGATCCAGCTCAGCGGTCGGATTGGATAGAAGACGACTAAGGCCCTGCCCTCAACGTCTCGCCGGGCGACGAACGAGATGCCCTTGGCGTTGTAGGTGTCCTTGGCCTCGAAGACGCTGTCAGGGTCGTCGTCGGCCGCGTCGGGTTTGACGAACGACACCTTCTCGCCCCAGCGCGGCCCCACCTTTGCGCTCAGGCGCAGGATCTCGCCGTACTCGTCGATCATCACGATGGCGTCCTCGCTGGGCAGGCCGATCGGGGTCTCGTCGCGGTCCGGCGGGTTGCCGAGCGGCATCGCGCGCTTGTTGCCGCGGATCGTGCGCACGGCGTCCGGGCTGTCCATCGGGACGACGTTGTCGTCGGCGTCGACCGCGATGGTGATCGCTGTCCAGCCGCGGGAGTCGATCGACTGGCGCACGTTGTCGCCGAGCATGTAGTAGTGCCCATCGGGGACCTCGATGATCTCCGGAGCCTTGTCGCGCGCGTAGTGCTGGTCTCGGTCGACGCGCACGTTGTCGAGCGCGATCTTGCCTTTGCTCGTGCAAACGAACTGGGGAGTGACGCGCTGTCCGGACGTGGGCTGCGCGCCCTCGACGACACAGCCTTCGCGGCAGTGCCACTGGTCGCAGTCCCAGCGCGCCAGCTCGACGTCGTCCTGCCACGCTATGAGCCGGTCGTCGACGTGCGCGAACGCCAGCCTCGTAGTTTGATTGGGTTGGATGGAGATGTTGAAGGCATCCGAGCGGCCGAGGACTTTTTTGTTGCCGTCGCGCACTTCGACGCGGGAGTTATCCCCTTCAAAGACCATCGCGTAGACGAGCTTGGGCTGCCCGGGTCGCAGCACGGCTACTTCGAGAGCGAAGGCGCGAGGGGCCTGGGTCGCGGTCACGTCGGCGCTCAGCCGGACATCTGGGCAGATCTCTAGCGGATAGCTGCCTTGTGTCTTTTCGCGGATGCTGGCGGCTACGTTGCTCGGGTATCCGTCCCAGACGGCGTCGATCAACCCGCCGTCGGCTTCGTCGCGGAAGTAGAGCTTCGCGGATTTCCCGCCAGGCTCGAGCGTGAACCCGGTCGGGGTCTCCTTGGCGACCCTGCTCGGCGAAGCGCCGAACACTTGGCCGAGTGACTTCGTCTCCGAGCGCGCGTCGCGGCGCAGCGGGAAGACGTTCTTCCACATCGCTTGCTGCAGATCGTCCGGCTTACGCAGCGTTGTGAATTCGGCTGCGGCGCCTTCGCCTTCGACTTGATAGACGTTGCCACCGGCGATGGTCAAGCGGTCGCCTGGCATGCCGACGATGCGCTTGACGTAGTTCTGGTTCTTCTGCAGCGGGTATTTGAAGACCGTGATGTCCCAGCGCTGCGGCTCTCGGAAGGTCTGGATCAGCTTGTTCACCAGGATGCGGTCATAGACGCCCGCCTCGGTGCTGCCCATCAGGGTCGGCTGCATCGACGAGGTCGGGATCTGGTAGGCCTCGATGCAGAACCACTTCAGCAGCACGGCAGCGAGGATCGCGACGCCGAACGCCTCGAGGTTGTAGCGGACGGGGCCAACTAGGACCGGCTTCTTGACCTTCTTGACGTTGTTCATGGGCGGGCTGCGCTCGGCGTCGAATGGTAGGGGGGCGTCGCCGTGGGGTAAACGTGTTCGGGCGCGGAGTCGGTAAGAGGACGAGCCCGCCCCCGTGAGATGTGTCGTGCCCGGGTGCTGTCTCGTGGTCTGCGCCGGCTGCGCGTCGACGTGGTCGTTGCGCAGCCGGCTTAGGTGGAGTCGGTCGTCGCTCTGCGGCCGCCGTCTCCTGCTTACGGTTTCTTCGCGTGCACGCGCAGCTGGTTGAACTTCAGCAGCGGTGAGTCGACGGGGAAGCGACGCACGGACTGCCACTCGAAGCCTGCTTCGCTGATCGCGCGGCGCAGATCTTCCTCGGACCAGAACCGCATCTCGAAGGTGTCGTCCATCGGCGGGTCTGCCGGCGCTCCAGTAACGTCTTCAGGCATCTGGAACAAAAAGTCGCCGCCGGCGCGCAGCGCCCGGAAGGCGTCGCTGAAGTAGCTCGCTGTGACGTGCCGCGGCGTGTGCTGGAGCACGATGTGCGTGAAGATGATGTCGACGCTCGCGTCGTCGACGGGAAGCGAGAAGCCGTCGCCTTCGACGAACCGGGCGTTCGGTATGTGCGCCAGCCGCTCGGTGGCCTTGCGCACCATCTCACCGCTGACGTCGACGCCGACGAGCGCGCCGACGTGCGGCGCCACAAACTCGTCCATGCGGCCGATGCCGCAGCCAATGTCGAGGACGGTCTTATCCTTCGTCAGGAGGTGTTGGAGGCCCTCGAAGTAGAGCTCGACGTCTCGCTGACCGGAGCCTCGAAAAGCGTCGCCCTGATCCGGGTCGGCGCTGGCGATGTAGTAGGCCGCGTCCTCGACCGCGCGACGGTTCCAGTCCCCTTTCATGTCGAGCTGGTCACGGGTGCGGGCCGCTTCGCTCACGTCTTCGTCATCGGGCGTGGCCATGGCGAGACGATGCCCGCAACGCCGCGCGCGCCAGCGTTCTCTCCTAAGCGCTGCGGGCGCAGCGCGCGTTCACGTCACTTGCTGTCGTCGCTGCTGCGTAGGACGGACAGGAACGCCTTCTGTGGGATCTCTACGCTGCCGACCATGCGCATGCGCTTCTTGCCCTTCTTCTGCTTCTCCAGCAGCTTGCGCTTGCGCGAGATGTCGCCGCCATAGCACTTGGCCGTGACGTCCTTGCGCATCGCAGAGATATTCTCGCGCGCGATAAACTTGCCGCCGATCGCGGCCTGCAGCGCGACCTCAAACTGGTGCCGCGGTATCTCTTTGCGCAGCTGCTTGAGGATCTTGCGACCGCGCTGCTCAGCCTGGTCCTTGTGGGTCAGGAACGACAGGGCGTCGACCTCTTCGCCGCTGACCAAGATCCGAACCTTGACGAGGTTCGAGGCCTCGAAGCCCTCGACCTCGTAGTCCATTGTCCCGAAGCCGCGCGTTAGCGACTTCAGCTGGTCGTGGAAGTCGAAGATGATCTCGGCGAACGGGATGCGGAAGCCCAGCATCACGCGCTCCTTGCCGTAGTAGTCCGTCGAGACGTAGACGCCGCGCCGCTCGGTGCAGATCTTCATCACGGCGCCGACAAACTCGCTCGGCACGACGACGTTGACGCGCGTGATTGGTTCTAAGTATTCGTCGATGAAGGTGCCGTCTGGGAGGTCGCTCGGCGAGTGGATCTCCTTGACCTCGCCGTCTGTCAGCTGCACGCGGTAGCGCACGCTCGGCGCGGTCTGCACGATGTCCATGTCCTCCTCGCGCTCTAGGCGCTGCTGGATGACCTCCATGTGCAGGAGGCCGAGGAAGCCGCAGCGGAAGCCGAATCCGAGCGCGTCTGAGGTCTCTGGTTCGTAGGTGAAGGAGCTGTCGTTGATGCGCATCTTCTCGAGCGACTTGCGCAGGTTGTCGAAGTCGCTTGGCACGGTTGGGTAGAAGCCGCAGTAGACCATCGGCTTCGGCTCTCGGAACCCGGGCAGCGCCTCGCAGCGGAGGTCTGCAGCCTTGTGCGTCACCGTGTCACCGACGATGACGTCGGCGAGCGTTTTGATGTTAGCGACGACGTAGCCGACCTCGCCGGCGCTCAACTTCGGGAAGGCCTCCATCTCTGGCGTCAGCTTGCCGACCTCAAGCACTTCGTGCTCGGTCTCCGTCCCGAGCATGACGATCTCGTCGCCCTTCTTGATGACTCCGGACATGACGCGCACGTAGATAACGACACCCCGGTAGTCGTTGTAGACAGCGTCGAACATCAGGGCTTGCAGCTTGCCTTCGGGGTCACCGGTCGGCGGCGGGATCTGCTTGACGATGGCGTCGAGCACTTGCTCGCACTGCAGCCCGGTCTTCGCCGATACCGCGATGGCGTCCTCGGCGGGGATGCAGATGGCGTCTTCGACCTGCTGCGCGACGTGGTCAGGGCGGGCGTGCGGCAGGTCCATCTTGTTGAGGACCGGGACGACTTCAAGCTCGGCCTGCTCGGCGAGGTGGGCGTTGACGACCGTTTGCGCCTCGACGCCTTGCGACGCATCGACCAAGAGCAGCGCGCCTTCGCACGCCTGCAGCGACTTGAGCACCTCGTAGTTGAAGTCGACGTGCCCGGGCGTGTCGATCAGGTTGATCAGGTAGGTGTCGCCGTCGGGGGCGCGGTAGTTCATCGAGACCGCGCGCGCCTTGATGGTGATGCCGCGCTCGCGTTCGAGCTCCATGTTGTCGAGCAGCTGCTGTTTCATGGCGCGCTTCTCAACCGTGCCAGTGATCTCGAGCAAGCGGTCGGCGAGCGTCGACTTGCCGTGGTCGACGTGCGCGATGATGCTGAAGTTGCGGATCAGGCTGGGGTCGGTCACGTGGGTGCTGCTCGCGGCGGGCTGTTTTGGGGCTCAGTCTCTGGCGCTCGTCTGATCAGCGCGGTGAGATCTGGGCGAAGCATGGTAGGCCTCCACGGCTGGCGGGCAAGCAGGTATGGCTGTCAGGGCGCGCTGAGCGCCACATCGGCGGGCATCGCTTTGGCTGCCAGCGCAATCTGCAGCCTCGGAACGTGCTTGCTAGGCGCGCGTCTTTGGCGGGCGCTCCCTTACCCGCCGCGCGCTGTTCTCNGCGCCTAGTCGCGCGCATGACATGTTGTCCGGGGCGGCCGCNG
>NYVR01000004.1:22774-31138 GCA_002684655.1 Planctomycetota bacterium
CCTGCCTCGGCGACCAAGCGGCNATCGTCGTCGCCGCCCAGCCCCTCAGGNGCGCGCGGCCGANGGAGCGGCCGCCCCGTGATGCGTTGACCGCCGCGCTGTTCACCTCACTGCTTGGGTGACTTGCTGGTGTTGATGACCCGGAAGTCGCCGATCCCGTTGTTGACGTCTACTAGGCCGGTGACCCGCGAGCTGACGGTGCCGCTGACATCCACGAGGCCGCTCACTTTGGTGCCGATGCTGCCGCTCACCGCCGTCGTTACGTCGCCAGTCACCCCGACATCGCCGCGGATCGCAGCGTTGACGTCACCTCGGACCAACGAAGAAACCGCGCCGCTCACGCCAACATTGCCGCTGACCTCTACAGGGCCGCCAAGCTGGATGCTGTTTGCGACGCCGACGTCGCCCGTGACGCCGACAGCGCCGCTCACCGCGGCGCCAACGTCTCCACCGATGCGGCAGAGCTTACCGTCCATCATCGATACCGCGACGTGCCCGGTGACCATCATGAGGAGGACGAGGGCCAAGGCGCGTGTTGCGAGCGAGATTCGTTTCTCAAGCTTCTCCATCTACGGATGCTAACAAGTTGAATCATCTCGTGAGCAGGTCGGTCATCGCCATCGACACGCTGCTGGCGTTGGAGCCGGTCAAGGGAGCGGGCGCGGCTCCCGTGACGCAGCCGCGCTGGATGTCACCGCGGCCGCTGTCGTCGCAGCGCCGCCCGCGATGGCTGGCGAAGCGGCGCAGCGCGACGCGATCACGTGAACCCTCGGTGCCGTCGCGGTTGCGGGTTCACGCCGAGGTCTCGGTCTTGGGCGCCGCCGCAGTCATTGCAATGATTCATTGTGCATCTACAATGGTCGCGCCGCCGGGCGGGTCGCCTGGGCCTGACACCATTGCTTCGATGGGATCGTTGCAACGTCATTTGCAGCAATGCCTTTTGTCGAACTCGTTCCGTTCTTAACGGTGCTCGTGATCGCTAGCCTCGGGCTCGCGAGCGTTGCGCTCTCGTTGCTCGTGTGGCGACGGCGTGGATTGGTCGCTCGCGGCGCTCAGGGTCGCGCGGGCCGATGTTACCGGTTGGGCCTCCCGCTCGCGGTCTGTGGCGCGCTGTTGGTCCTCGTCTCGCTTTGTCTGCGCGCTTTCTTCCCGCACCAGGGCGAGCTCTTCTTGCGCGACGCCGTCGTCGTCCGCGCCGACAGCACCCGCGGAGCGCCGGTTATTTCGAACGCCGCGCAGCATCAAGCCGGCGACGAGATGGTCTCTTTCGTCCGCCGCGGCCAGCACGCTGAGATCGCAGCGCTGCGGCTCAAGCGAGAGCGGATCGACAACGACGCGGCGCGGTTGTCGGAGGCGCCCTACCAAACCGACGCAGCCGTGGTCCGTCGAGAGCTTGAGATCGCGACCGAGCGCCGAGCGCTGGCGCAGCGGCGGTCGATGCTCGAGATCGAACACCGGCGACTCGCGCAGGTCCTCCAGAGTGACCTCTTGGACCGGCGGATCCGCCGTCATGACGTCAAGGCGCAGCTCGGTGAGTATGACGGCAAGTTGCAGCGTATGTCGGCCTTGTTGAACTACGACACGATCTTGGTCGAGCAGAGCCGCGAGCTACACGAGAGTGAATTCATCTCTCGGGCGAGCCTAGCCAAGCAGCAGCGGGATACCCAGGTCTCCGCTGCAGAGCGTCAACGCCTGCAGGTCGAGCGTGTAGAGAAGCAGGGGCTACTCGAGGCGCTAGATCGCGGGATCGCGAGCCTAGAGACGTGGCTCGTGGAGCACGACGGGCGCGTCGCTTTGACGACTTCGAAGCTCGACGAAGAGTCGGCGAAGCTAGAGAGCGAACAGCAGGTTTGGGTTAAGCAGAGCGAGAACGAGCGCCTCCGCTGTATCCGTGATCGGCAGTCAGAGCAGCGCGAGCTCATGATCCGCCGGCAGGAGTGCGACGCGATCTTGGAGGGGATCGCGCGTCGCTCCTCCGTGGTCGCGCCGTTTCAGGGCACGGTCATCTATCGCCACGAGGCGCCTGGCGCCGCGCAGACCGGGGAGCCGATCGTGCTCTTCGGGGCCGAAGGATTCGTTCGGGCTCGCTTCCGCATGAGCGAGTCCGAGGCTGCATCGCTTCAGGCGGCTGGCGTGGTCCCGCTGATGGTGACGACGGATGGTCTGCTGGACCCGCGCGTCACCGGGATCTTCGTCGAGACCTCGCCGCTGGCTCACGAGGCCGGCATGGTCATGGCCGAGCTTTCTTGCGCGGTGACGCACACGCAGGCCCGCGAGCTCGCCGTCAACGGGGCGCTCACGTCACGGCTTCTCTGGGCGCCCAGCCTCTTCTCCGACTGGTTCTTCTTGCTCGGCTTCGCCGGTCTCAGCTGTGGTTTGCTGATGTTCTTGCGGCCAGGCAAGCATCAGCGCGCCTCCGACGTCCTGCCGTTGACCGCGTCGCCAGCAGAGGCGACCCCGGCGCCCAACGCGACCAAGCCCGTCACGACGGATGTAGAGCTGGACCAACGGCATCGACAAGCGTGTCGGCGTGTCGAAGATCGTCGAACAACAGACGACCGCCGATCAAGAGGCTGTCGCCGACGCAACGCTATACGCGTCACTTCGGAGCGGCGCGCGAACGGATGCCGCCGCGTCGCCGATCGACGCATAGCTAGTGATCGCCGCGTGGAATCGGGTCAATGACGACCCTAGGTCTCCCTTCGCCGTCGGTCGCGTCACGTCTAGGGTCGCGTTACTACGTAGAGCTAGTGCTCTATGGCGTCTGCTGCGTGCTCGCGGGTTTCCTGGGGTTGGCGGCATCGGCTCTTCTCATGCAAAAGGCCGCCGAGAGTCTGGCTTCCGGTGGGTTCGGATTTGTGCAGCCGCTGGTCCTCGCGCTGCTCGTGATGGCCTTTGGGCTTCGCTTCTCGGCGTTCTTGGCGATGGGCTTTATCAGCCACGCTCGCGACGCGCGCCGTCAACCTTTCACACCGCAGCAGTGGCCGTTGGTGTCGATCTTGGTGCCTGCATATAACGAGGAGGAGACGATCGAAGCGGCGCTCGCGTCTTTGCTCCAGCTCGACTATCCGAACTACGAGATCGTCTTCGTCGACGACGGTTCGTCAGACCGCACTCTGTCGCTCGCGCGCGCCTTCGATAATCGCGGTGAGGGTGTCGATGTTCACGTGCACGGCAAGGCGAACGCCGGAAAGTGGAGCGCCCTGAACTTGGCCTTCCGGCTCGCGAAGGGCGACTTTGTCCTGTGTATCGACGCAGACTCGAGGCTCGACCCCGACTCACTCGAACACTTGGTTCGCGCGATGCTTCGAGGCGAGAACATCGGCGCTGTCGCTGGGCAGATCCGCGTGCGGAACCGTGGTTCGGTCCTCACGCGGCTTCAAGCGCTCGAATACTTGAACTGCAACGGGACCTTGCGCGCCGCGCAGACATTAACCGGCGACGTCTTGGTCGTGCCCGGTCCGCTCGGGCTGTTTCGGCGATCGGCGCTCCAGGCGGTCTGGGAGCGTCTTGGAGGCGGCCGAGATTTCGACGAGTCACAGGGCCAGTATGCGGGGCCGTATGAGGACGACACCTTCGCAGAGGATTTCGATTTATCGATCGGGCTCCGTTCGCTGGGTTACTTGATCACCTACGAGCCGCGCGCGGTGTCTCATACCGAGGCGCCTGTGACCGTCCTGAGGTTGCTCAACCAGCGTTACAGGTGGCAGCGGGGATCAATCCAGGTGCTGCGGAAGCTACGCCAGCGCGCGCCAAGTAATCCTTCGCCGCTAGGTGCGCGATTCGTCGCATGGGTGTTCGCGACATATGTCTTGGATCTCATCATGGTCCCGCTGTGGCTCTTGTTCGGCTTGCCCTTTGTCGCGGTGACGATCGCCGAAGGAGGCGCGGTCGGTCAGCGTCTGTTTGAGTTCTTTATCACATGTCAAGGCATCAACCTGTTGCTGGCCCTCTGCTACGCGAGCACGCACGGTGACAGCAAGCGTGTCGCGATGATCTTGCCGCTCAAAGACCTCTACCAGACCTTCGTTTTGCAGGGCATCTTGGCATTCGTGGTGTTCGACGAGATCCGCGGGGCGCCGATGCGGTGGTCCTAGACGCCGAACGGCGCGCGAATCTGCGCGGCGGGTTCGCCTAGCGTTCGTTCGATGCTGGCTGACCGTCCAGGGCGACGCGCGCTGCGAAGAACATCCACATCGCGATGCCGCAGAATTTCAGCCCCTCTTCAAACAACTGCGTAATGGTGTAGCGGACCGGCACCATGTACTGGATGAGGTCGGACAAGATCGAGCCGCCGAGCAGCGCGGCGGCTGCAAAGAACGCGAACGGCTCAATGCGCAAGATGCGTCCAAGGTGTCGAGCGGCGAGCACCATCGTGATGACTGCGTAGAAGCCGTAGCAGATCCGCTGGTCGACGTAGCGGTCGTGGATCATGAAGAAGTCATCGAAGCCGAGCGCTAGCGACAAGGTGCCGAGCCACAGCAGGAGCTCCCGGTTACCGCTAGCGGCCGTGTGGCGGAGGAGCGTCGCGAAGAAGCAGATTGACCCCGCCGCTACCCAGGCTGCGTTGCCGATGCTCGACAGGAAACCCCAGAAGCTAGACGTGTTGCTCAGCTGCGCCGGGTCGCGGAGGATTTGCGTCACCGAGAAGCCGTTGAGGTGCATCACGCCGACGCTGACGACGTAGAAGAGCATCGCAGGCATGAAGCAGGTGATCAGGATGAACCCTGCCCGTCTCGCGTTGATCGCTGTCAGGATTCTCGTAGGTCGTTGCTGGTGTGGTCGAGATCCAGTCATGGCTTGGGGGCGTTCAGGAATCCGTCGGGAGGCGCATCGCTGAGCGGTAATAAAAGGTCAAACGAGAGGATGTCCGCGGGGCCTTACACTGGCAACGAGAGAGTCGAACAGCGCGCGGAATGTCCCGACTCCTCGCAGTCGCTGCGAACCAACATATGTATGGACGTAATCGTGGCGCGCCGTCTGTCGACCTCTCGTCACGAGGCACTCCGTTGGCCACCTACAGGCAGCGCGCAGGCCAGCCGTTGCCTTCCTCCAGCGACTGGCCGCTCTGACGGCTGACGTCGTCAGTTTTGTGCCGCGTATCTTCTCGTACCTAGAGGCGAGGATGTGCGCGAGAGGTGGTCCGTGCCTTGGTCATGCGGGACAATGTGCTGACGCCTGTACTTCATCGCCTATGTTGGTCGTGCACGGGTTGCTGCTAGATGTTTAAAATCGCCAATAGAGGCTACTCGGTTGTCGCTGCGTGCTCATTTGCCGTCGGCGTCACGGCTATCGTCGCGTTACTGGCCGCGGAGAAGTTCTATTGGACGGGTAGCACGATTTTCTCCGAAGGTCGCCCAGACTTCAGCGGTGAACGCGTCGCACGGAGCGCGCTCATTTTCGCGGCGTTGGCGTTGATCTTGGGGAGCTTGAAAGGCGCGGATACGTTGCGGATCGCGCTTTCGGAAGGGCGCGACGACCCGCTGGGAAACGTCATCATGGGGAGCACGTTGGCCTTGAGCGTCGCGTGCACCGCGCTCTTCGTCTCGACGCCTTCGGCTTTTAGCGGGGCTTCGGAGGAAGACGGTTTGGTGGAGTGGGCGTCGGCGGGCCTGCTGTTCGCGAGCTCGCTCATCTTCGTGGTCAACTTCCTGCGACACCGTAAGAGCTCGAGCGTGCCTCGCTGGGCGGCGTGGTGGCTGCTCGCCTTCGCCTTCGTGTTCTTCGTCATCGGCATGGAGGAGGTGTCCTGGTTCCAGCGAGTCCTCGGGATTAAGACGCCGGCGATGTTCGGGGAGAACCTGCAGCGCGAGATGAACCTGCACAACTTCGCCGGCAACCAAGTTGAGAATGCGTACTACTTGGGGGCGTTCGCATTCCTCGTCGTCGCGCCGCTGCTGCGGTCGTTGTTCTTCGCGTCCAGCGACAACTTCTGCCTGCAAAACCTTGCGCCGGCGACGTGGCTCGTCGTGCCTGGCGCCGTGGCCTGCGCCTACAACTACGACATGTGGGACGTCATCTTTATCCAGATGGCTTTCTTCGGCGCCGTCGTCACGCTCGCCATGATGGCGACGATGTGCGCGCGGACGCGCGACCGCGTCACGTTGGTCGCCGCGTTGCTCGTCGTCCTCGTGAGCCAATTCATCTACATCAACCGCGGCGAAGACTACGCGCGGATCTGGGAGATCACCGAGTACAAGGAGTTGTTTATCCCGCTCGGCTTCTTCTGGTATGCGGTCAGCGTCTACAGCGCCGTTCGACGCGCGTCCCATCGCGTCCCCTGAGCGGAGCGCTCCTTCGGCCTGCGCGTGGGCTCGTTAGCCCCAGTTAAATTCGCGCCCAATCTGCTCGAATAAGGCGATGTTGTGCGGCCGATAAAAGTCGTGCAGTACTTCGATGATGTCGTCGTATTCACGTTTGTTGTCGACACGGCTGGTGTTGCTGGCCGTTGGCTTGAGCGCCTCGGCGCGGACGCCAAGGAACTCGCAGATCTTCGCGACGGTCGGTTCGAAGCGTTCGCGCAGGTCGCGGTCCTCCAAGAACAACAAGTTCTCTCGCGGGAAGAGCGCGAGGTAGCGGTCAATCTGCTGTCGGTAGAGCCCGCGTTTTACGTAGCTGACAGGGTCGCTTGCGTAATCGTCGGAGTCTATTGCCGCTAGGCTCTCCTCGATAGCTTCACGGAAAGAGCGGGGGTCGTGCCGCCGAGCTATGCGTGCTTCGAAGTGATGGTGATACATTGTCCACGCGGAAAGGGCTCGAGCCGCAGGTTCGCGGAGCATCACGATCAGCTTCACGGTGGGGTCATACCGGTAGATGCGTTCGGCAGCCTTTGGATGGAACAGATAGCGAGGCGAGGCTTCAAAGACGACGCCGTCGGAGGGCGTCAGGAAGAGCCACGGAAAAAAGCTGTGGTAGGTGTGCACCGAGCCGGGGGTCAAATACCACTCGTCCCGGTCGAAGAAGTGGACCTCTTTGGTGCTGGCGCTGGTGATCGAGTTGTGCTGGCGGAGGACCTCGTAGAGCGCGGACGTCCCCGCCTTCTGGGCGCCGATGATCAGAGCGGTCGGCCTTGAGCAATAGCCTGCCTTCGCGGCGCGCTCCTTCAGCCATTGTCTCCAGCCGCTCGGTCTCATTGTTGGGTGACTGCCCGTATGCCCTCTCATCGGCATGCTGTTGACTCCAGGACGACGAGATTTCGAACGCGCGTGTGTCGTTTAGACCGCGGGCTTTGTGGCTTCGGTGGCAGCGAGGTCGTGACGGGCTGCGTATCGCGGTCGTACGGCCCCGGTCACTAGCGGCAGCGCTCGACGAAGGTCGCTACGTCGTATCGGCTGGTCCTGCAGAGGCGCATCATGGTCGTGAAGGTGACGCCCTTGGCGCCGCGCCGCTCCAGCGCCTGCACCTCTGCTAGCCAGAGGTGCGCGGTCATCTCCGCGTCTGCCAAGGCGCGGTGGAACGCGCCCTCGTTTGGCAGGGCGAGGTGCCGTACGAGCGTGCCGAGCTTGTGGTCCGGCGCGTCTTGGAACAGCCGCCGCGCGGCGAGCATCGAGCACGCGACATGACCTGAAAGCTGGACGCCGACGCGGTCGAGCTCGGCAGTCAGGAATCGTCGATCGAACGACGCGTTGTGGGCGACAAGGTTCTGGTTACCGGCGAACGCCGCGAAGTCGCGCATGACGCGGGCTGCGTCTCGCGCGTCCGCGAGCATGCTGTTGTGGATGCCGGTGTACTCCTCGATGAAGGGGGGGATCTCTATGCCGGGGTTCATCAGCGCCTGAAACTTGTCGACGACGATTCCTCTTTGCAGGCGTACGGCGCCGATCTCGATCGCGCGGTCGCCGCTGTCCGGGGATAGCCCGGTCGTCTCGAAATCGAAGACGATGCAGTCACGGGCGTCCGGCGCAGCTGGCATGGAACGCATTGAACACGTTCCATGCGCGCCGCTCAACGCGACGATGACCGGCGCGTCGAGGACGCGTCGCCGCGGCGGATTTCGGGTCCCCGCGCGCCGCCGCCTGGGCGGCGACGGCGCGCGGGCGCTCAGAGGCCGGTGGTGCCTTGGACGCCGTTGGACGTGCGGACCGTGTCGCTGAGGACCGTCAGGTCTAGCGTCGCGCTCTGGAAGTAGACGCTCGCGCCGAGCGCGCTCGCGCTAGTCAGGTCGAGCCCGGTCCAGGTGAGAGAGCCCGAGCCGCCCCAGACGACTTGTGGTCCGACGATGACGTCGAGGCTCGCGTGCAGGTTGCAGCTCGGCTCGGCTGACGGGAACGCGAACGCCAGCGGAGCGGTCACCTGGTTCAGTCCGAGGATGCCGACGTGGAACACCGCCGACGACGGGATGTTCGTGGTCTGCAGCTGGAACGG
>NYVR01000005.1 GCA_002684655.1 Planctomycetota bacterium
CAGCGCTGGTCGGCTGGAGCAGGCGCGCAAGCGCTACGAGGACGCCGTGGATCGTCTGGCGGTACCGTCGGACGACGCGCGCTACGATTTGGCCGTGCAGGCGAAGCGTTGGCACCTCAAGGCGGTTACAGCGCTGGACTTCAAGCAGCTGGACCTCAACGTCCAGGGCGTCGTCGTCAACGGTGATAGGGGTAGCTCCGGGATCTTGCTGAACGGCGAGGTGTTCGAAGAGGGCGAATATGTCCAGGACGACCTGCTGGTGAAGCGCGTCGAGGCCGAGCAGATCTGGTTCGTGTTCCGCGGACTGACGCTCGTGCGCACGCTCTGAGCGCCGCGGAGCGGCTGCTCGGGATTCTTCCCTAAAGCCGCTGCCACCGCGGATCGATGAGAGGGACAAGGAAGAGCTGCGTCGACGCAGGCGCAGCTCTGTCGGCGATTCACAAGCGGCCCCTCCCAGGGGCGAGAAGGAACAAGATGCAGGCGCTTACCAGAGTGTTCGTGATCACCACGGCGGCCTTCGCGCTCGCGACGCTGCCCGCGCAGGAAGCAGCCGGCGCGGCGGTCGTTCAGCAGCAGGAGGGCGTCAGCGCGCAGTCCGAAGGCGATCGAGCGAGCCGGTTGACGCTGCGGCTACGAGACCGTGACCTTGGCGAGGTCGTTGAGAGCGTTCGTCGCAAGACCGGCGCGAACATCATCATGGGCGCCGACATCAAGGAGACGGTCACGATCGATCTTGAAGACGTCCACTGGCGTCAAGCGTTGACGCTCGTCGCAGAGCAAGCGCAGTGCGTCGTGACCGAAGTAGAGGGCGGCGTCCTGAAGGTCGAGAAGCCGCCGCGTGTCTACTTCGCGTTCGAGAACACGGACATCCAGAAGGTCATCGACACGATCGCGAAGATCTCGGGCGCCAACATCGTGGTCGCGCCGGAGGTTAAAGGCACGATCACGGTACGGCTGAAGAACATCCCATGGCGTGACGCGTTGGACGCGACCGTCAAGACGCTGGGCTTCGTCGTAATCGAGGAAGCGCGCGGGATCCTTCGCGTGGTGCCGGCTGCCAACATCGAGACGGACCTTGAGTTCGCAGCGATCCAGCTGCGCTACGTCAGGCCCACTTCGGTGTTCATGCCGTTCATCACCTCGGAGTACGTCCGAGACCTGCGCAACCAGCAGCCGCTTCAGCCGGGGCAGATGAACTTCTCGCTGCTGGACACACTGCGCACGATGATCACTCCCGACGTCGGGTCACTTGACTACGTCCAGGAGACCAACGTCATCATGGTCAAGGACACCAAGCCGGTGGTCGCAAGCATTCGCCGCACGGTCGAGATGATGGACGTCGAGCCCTCGCAGGTGCAGCTCGACGTTCGCTTCGTGACGACTAGTAACGATGACCTGCTCGACGTCGGCGTCAGCCCGGGCGGTAACGGCTGGTCCGCCAGCTTAGGCCTCGGGCAGATCCCGACGCGCCTGCCGTTCGACCTCGGCGCCGGCGGATGGGACGACTCGCTGATCGCCAACGACGGCGGCATCGGGCCCTTCGCGAGCGACGTCGCGAACCTCCCCGCCGCGACCTCGATCCCAAACGTCGTGTTCGGCGCGCTGAACTTTCAAGAGGTCACGGCGACGCTGCGACTGTTGGCGCGAGACTCGCGCTCCGAGATCCTGCAGGCGCCGCAGATCACCACGCTGGACAACAACACGGCGACGATCTTCGTCGGTGAGGCGGTTCGTTACGCCCAGGCGCGGGTCGAGCAGGGCCAAGCCGGCGGTCTGTTGCTCGCGTTGGAGGAAGGCGACGAGTCCCCTGTCAACATCGGCTTCCAGCTGCTGGCCACGCCGCACATCGTGCCTGGCACGGACAAGGTCATCATGGAGGTCATCCCGCAGCGTACGGCGCTCAGCGGCACGGGCACGTCCGCGATCGCGCCGGCTGGCTTCGACGTCTTCGAAGTCGGCGGGGGGACCAACGCGGGCGCCGGGCAGATCGCCCTGCCGCGCGTGGCGTCAAGCACGCTCTCGACCACTGTGCTGCTGAAGAGCGGCCAAACAGCGGTGCTTGGCGGCCTTAAGAGCAAGACTGAGTCCGAGACCGTCACCAAGCTGCCGCTGCTCGGCGATATCCCGTTGCTCGGTTACTTGTTCAAGAACCGCACCAAGCAAGAGGCCATGTCGACGCTGTTGGTGTTCATCACCCCTCAGATCATCCGCAGCGCGGATGACATGGAGGAGTCGATGCGTCGCGCGCTGGAGGAGCGGATGAAGGATCAGCGCTCCAGCCTCGCCCAGACTCGGGCCGCCGTCTTCGGTAACTGACGACGGGCCGCTCGGGAGCGAAGGACGCCCAGGAACGTCGGGGGCGGTTTGGATGCGTCGTTGAGCAAGTGACGGCGCTGCGATACGATCCACACGTGCAGCTCTGGTGAGCTGCCGCGGCGCGACGTTGCCTCTATGGGAGCTGCGCGCTGGATTCACAGACTACCCCATGCACGTCGTCCCAAAGAATCCACGTGAGGCCTCGCAGATTTCGCTGCGAGCGCGCTCGGTGGCCGCGGCGCTCCCGTCGGAGCTTCCGCAGCGGACGGCTCGGTATGGATTTTCGTTTCCTACCCTGGATGCCGTTCCGCGCGACCCACGCGCCGGCTCCCCAGACGTGAAGTCCCAGCGGCGTCGGCAGATCGTCGACCCTTCGTTGGCGACCCGTCCGACCGATTTGGTCGAGTCCTGGCCCTGCGCCGGGTCCCGGAACAACCAGGGGGTCGCCCGGAGAGGCGATCGACAGACAAAGGTTCCCCGTGAAGAGGATGCTCATCAACGCCATCGATCCGGAAGAAAGCCGGATCGCTGTGGTGGAGGACGGCGTGCTGCAAGAGCTGCACGTCGAGCTTGCAAGCCGAGAGGCCTATCTCGGTAACATCTACAAGGGCAAGGTGGTCAACATCGAGCCCTCCATCGGCGCCGCGTTTGTTGCGTTCGGTGGTCGCGTCAACGGCTTCTTGCACGTCTCGGATGTCTTGCCGGCCTACGGCCGCGATGACTTCCGCTTAGAGGACGTGATCGAGGGGCGGGCCCGCGTCGACGTCGACGACGGACCGGAGTCGATGCAGCAAGCGCTGTCCGACGACGACGAAGAGGACGATGAAGCGAGCGAAGCCAAGCCCAAGCGCAGCCGGCGCAGGTCGAAGGGTGCTGCGGCGGCGAAGGGTCCATCGGACGCCGAACCTGCTGACGACGGTGACCCTGCTGGCGAAGTCGGCGATGCTCAAGACGAGGGTCGCGCCGCGGGCGCTGACGCCGCGGAGGGCGAGGTCGAGGGCGACGTCGAGGACGCCGAGCTTGGCGGCGACGTAGGCGACGAGGCAGTCGCCGAAGAGGTCGTCTCGGCTGTCGAAGCGGTCGAGGTCGTCGAGGCCGACGACCTCGGTGATGAGCCAGAGTCGGACGACGAGGACGGCGGCTTTGGGCACGGGCTTGAGGGCGGCGAAGACGACGACGAGCGCCCCTTGCCGATGGCTGCTGCGACGCCGGAAGAAGGCGGCGAAGAGGCCTCCGAACCGGCCGCAGACGTAGCTGGCGAGGACGCCGACGCGAGCGGCGGCGAGGATGAGGCGGAGGCCGCTCCGCGGAAGAAGCGGGCGCGCCGCTCCCGGTCCCGTTCTCGTCGGAAATCTACGGCCCAAGAAGACGCGGCAGAGCCAGCGGTCGCCGGTGAAGCAGACGCGCCAGTCAGCGTCGATGAGCACGCCGGCGAAGACCACGAGGCGTCGCCCGAAGCGCAGAGGTCGCCGCGAAAGAAGCGCGCGCGTCGCGCCAGCAAAGAGCGGGCTCCGCAAGATCGCCGGGCGCCCCGCGGCAACCGGCCGACTATCGAGCAGCTGCTCAAGAAAGGGCAGGAGGTCGTCGTTCAGATCACCAAGGAGGGCATCGGCAACAAGGGGCCGACGCTCACGACGTACGTCTCGTTGCCGGGCAGGTCGTTGGTCTTGATGCCGAGCCTGCCCAAGTGTGGTGTCTCGCGGAAGATCGAGGACGGTAAGGAGCGCCGCCGGCTCAAGCGCATCGTGCGAGAGCTCGACGAGACCGGCAGCGGCGGTATCGGGTTCATCGTGCGCACCGCGGGCATCAACAAAAGCCTCGAGGACATCCAGCGAGACCGCGACTACCTCAACAAGATCTGGGAGATGGTCGCCCAGCGCCTCAAGGTCACCAAGGCGCCCGCGCTGCTCTACCAGGAGTCGGACTTGGTGCTGAAGGCGATGCGCGACCAGTTCACGCCCGACATCGCCGACGTCGTCGTCGACAGCGAGGACGTCTACATGCGAATCCGAGACTTCGCGGAGAAGCTCATGCCGGTCATGGCAGAGCGCATCAAGCAGCACGCGGTGACGACGCCCTTGTTCCACTCCTTTGGGATCGAGAAGGACGTCGAGGCGCTCTACGAGCCCAAAGTGGACATCGCGAACGGCGCCTCGATCGTCATTGACCAAGCCGAGGCGCTGGTCGCGATCGACGTGAACTCGGGCAAGTACAAAGCCGGCGGTCACGGCAGCGACGAGACCGCCTATCGCACCAACCTCGAGGCGATCCCCGAGATCGTTCGCCAGCTGCGGCTGCGCGACCTAGGCGGCCTGATCATCATCGACTTCATCGATATGTCGCCGGAGAAGCATCGCCGCGGCGTCGAGCGCAAGATGATCGACGCGCTGCGCGGTGACCGAGCCAGGATCAAAGTCGGCCGAATCTCGCCGTTTGGCATGATGGAGATCACTCGCCAGCGGGTGGGGCCAGGCCTCAAGCGCACCGTTTTCATGCAGTGCACGCACTGCAAGGGCGCGGGTTGGTCGCGGACGGTGCAGTCCAAGGCGCTCTCCGTGCTGCGCGAGGTGCGGGCGCTGGTGCACCTCAAGGGCTACTCGATGTTGCAGGTGTTCGTTGCGCCGCCGGTTGCTGATTATCTGGTCAACTACAAGCGCCGCGCGGTGCTGGAGCTGGAGGACGCCGTCGGCAAGACGGTGCTGTTCCGTCCTGAGCAGAGCTACCCGATCGACGTCGTGCACTACCGCTTCCTGACCGGTGACGGCCAAGAGGCTCGCATCGCCATCCCCGCGGGGCTGGGCGTCAAGGCTTAGCGTAGGCCGCCGCTACTTGCTGCGGCGCCTTCTGCAAGGCTATGCTCTCACTCGCCTTCGGCGCTTTTGTCCGCTGCGCGAGCGCGGCGTATGTTGGCCTTGACTCGGGTGGCGGCGCCGCTACGCTGTTCCGCCCTCCCAACCCAGACCGAGTCCCCAGACCGAGTCCAATGTACGCCGTTCTCGACGATCGCAATCAGCAGTACCGAGTCGCCCAGGGTGACAAGATCAAGATCCACCTGCGCACTGACGCCAACGAAGGCGACACGCTGACGTTTGACAAGGTGTGCGCCGTGGGCGGCGAGGGCGACAGCGCTGGCAAGGTCGGCGCGCCGTTCGTTGACGGCGCGAGCGTCACCGCAAAGGTCCTCAAGAACGTCAAGGGTCCGAAAGTGATCATCGGGAAGATGCGGCGCAGGAAGGACTTCCGCAAGCGCACCGGCTTCCGGGCCCAATACACGATGATCCAGATCGAGTCGATCAACGGCTGATCTATCGACGAACGAGACCACATCGATCCAGACCGACCGAACCCGAAAGGCCTCGATCACAAAGCACAACTGCTAGAACAAGAGAGACCAAGCCATGGCACACAAGAAGGGACAGGGCTCGACCCAAAACGGCCGCGACTCAAACCCGCAGCACCGCGGCGTCAAGGCCTACGGCGGCCAGACCGTTACGGCGGGCTCGATCATCGTTCGCCAGTGTGGCACGAAGTTCCACCCTGGCCGCAACGTGCGGCGTGCCAACGACGACTCGCTCTTCGCGGTCGCCGACGGCGTGGTTCGCTTCCAGAGCAACCGCCGGGTGCACGTCGACGTCGCGGCGGCCAGCAACTGACCTCGGCGCTGAGCCTCGCGCGAAGACGCGCGTTGCGGCAACAGCCGCAGGTCCCCACGGTAGGCCTCGATGTTCGTTGATGAGCTCGAAATCACCGTCCGCGCAGGCAAGGGCGGAGACGGTTGTCTGTCGTTCCTCCGTGACAAGAACACCATCAAGGGTGGTCCTGACGGGGGCGACGGCGGCGACGGCGGCGACGTCGTGTTGCTGCCCTCGACGCACGTCAACACGCTCTACCACCTGACCGGTCGCGGCGTCTTCGCCGCGGACAAGGGGATGCAGGGCGGGCCCGCCAAGTGTTTCGGCAAGAGCGCGAGTGACCTCACCATCGAGGTCCCGGTGGGCACGCAGGTCTTGGACGCCGATCGCGGCAACGTCTTGCAGGACCTCGACGTGCCCAGCAAGCCGTGGGTGATCGTGCGCGGCGGCTTCGGCGGGCGCGGTAACGTGCACTTCGCCAGCGCCACCAACCGCACCCCGCGTCAGTTTGAGCGCGGTCGCCAGGGCGAAGAGCGCAGGGTCCGTCTCAGCTTGAAGTTGATCGCCGACGTCGGGCTCCTGGGGCTGCCTAACGCGGGCAAGTCGACCTTGCTCTCGACCATCACCAAGGCGCGGCCCAAGATCGCCGACTATCCCTTCACGACGCTCGAGCCGATGCTCGGCATCGCCGAGGGTGAGGGCGAGGGGACGTTCGTCGTCGCCGATATCCCTGGGCTGATCGAGGGCGCGAGTCAGGGCAAGGGCCTTGGTGACAAGTTCCTCAAGCACATCGAGCGCACGCGCCTGCTTCTGCATTTGGTCGACTGCAGCGCTGTGCCGCTGGACGAGCCCGAGCACGCCTACCGCATGCTGCGCGAAGAGATCGCCAACTACTCGGCTGAAATGGGGCGCCGCCCGACGATCGTCGTGGCGACCAAGGTCGAGGACGAAGATGGTCAGGCCCGCGCCCAGGCGCTGGCTACAGCGATCCGGATGCCGGTGCTGCCGATCTCCAGCGCGACCGGTCAAGGTCTGCGCGGCCTGCGCGCCGCGATCTGGTCGGTGCTGTCGGATTTTCCGGCCGAGTGAGCCCTCCGCGCGGTCGGCGCTTCGGCGGGGCCGTCGGTCTGCCGATAAGCAGACTCGGAGGACCCTGTGCCAGAGCCCAACTACACGTCGCCCCTCGAGGCTCCCGTCGCCAGTCGCCAGCCGACGCTGCGTGAGTTTCTCCGCCTGATGGTCAAGGAGGGCGCCTCAGACCTCGTCCTCAAGGCCAACGGTTGCCCCGCTGTCCGGGTGGCCGGAGTCATCCGTTTCCTCGGGGACCAGCCGCTCGATGGTCAGCTGGTGCGCCGCTTCGTCGACGAGCTCCTCGACGACCGATTGCGTCAGGAATTTGAAGAACTGGGGGCCACGGATACAGCCGTTGCGTTGCCCGGCGTCGGCCGCTTCCGCTGCAACGCCTTCCACCAAGCGGGTGAGCAGGGCCTCGTCTTCCGTGCCATCAAAGAGGAGATCCCGTCCTTCAAGGAGCTCAACCTGCCGGTCGATTCGCTCCAGCGCCTGTCGTCGCTCAACCGCGGCCTCGTGCTGGCGACCGGGGTCGCTGGGTCAGGCAAGTCGACGACGCTCGCGTCGATGCTGGAATACGTCAACCGGACGATGCACAAGCACATCATCACGGTCGAGGACCCGGTCGAGTTCCGCTTTGAGGACAAGCGGTCGATCGTGAACCAGCGCGAAGTCGGCAGCGACGTCACGTCGTTCCCGCAGGCTATGCGCCAGGCCGTCCGGCAGTCTCCGGACGTCATCCTGATCGGCGAGATGCGTGACGCTGAGACGGTCGCGGCGGCGATCGCGGCTGCTGAGACCGGGCACCTTGTGTTCTCCACCCTGCACACGGTGAACGCCGTGCAGACCGTTGAACGAATCATCACCTTCTTCCCCCCGCATCAACACGAGTTGGTTCGTCTTCAGCTCGCGCTCAACCTGGCGGGTGTCTGTTCACTCCGCCTGATCAAGAACAAGGACGGCACATCGATGGTGCCTGCGGTCGAGCTGTTGATGAACACTCCGACGGTGCGCGAGCACCTCGAGTCCGGGGCGACGAGGATGCTGCCGAAGGCGCTGGAGGAGGGCAGCCACTACGGCACGATGACCTTTAACCAGTCGCTGATTCGTTTGTTCCGGGCCGGGAACATCAGCTTGGAGGACGCGTTGGCCGCCTCTGACAACCCTGACGACCTGAAGATGCAGATGCGCGGTATCACGCACGGGGCCGGCGGCCGTCCGGTCGGGATCTGACCGCTGCGAGGACTGCGAACGTATCTGTGCGCGCGGGGGCGTCGGCGCTAGAGTCACGGACCCCATGACCCGCCTGCGCACGTTCGGCATCGTGGCCCACATCGACGCCGGCAAGACCACCTTGACGGAGCGCATCCTGTTCGACACCGGCGCGCAGAGCTGGGTCGGCAGCGTCGACGAGGGCACGGCGGCGATGGACTTCATGCCCGAGGAGCGCTCCCGCGGCATCTCGATCACGTCGGCCGCGACACGCGCGCAGTGGGGCGACCACGTCATGCAGGTCGTCGACACGCCCGGACACGTCGACTTCGTCGCGGAGGTCGAGCGGTGCCTGAGGGTGATCGATGGCGCCGTGGTGCTGGTCGACGGCGTGCGCGGCGTCGAGTCCCAGACCCGCGCAGTGTGGGCGCAGACAGCGGCGTCGGGGTTGCCGCGGCTGGTGTTCGTCAACAAGCTGGATCGCGCCGGGGCAGCGTTCCGGGACGTCGTCGCAGAAGTCGCCGAGCAGCTCGAATGTACCGCCGTGGCGGTCACTGTGCCGCTCCGCGACGCCAACGGCGAGTTCTCAGGGTTGGGCGACGCGATCACTGGGGCGGTGCAGTGGTTCGAGGGTAGCCCCGAAGCGGATCACGTGCCCGCGCTGCAGCGCGCGCTGCGGACGGCGCACGACCGGCTGGTCGAGGTCGTCGCGGATCACGACCAGCAGGTCATGGCCGAGTTCGTCGCCGGTCGTCGGGTCCCCGCGGAGCGCCTTCGAGCGGCCCTCCGCGGCGCGTTTTTGCGCGGCAAGGTCGTCCCTGTGTTGGGCGGTTCAGCCCTATACAACCGCGGCGTCGACTGGCTCCTGGACGCGGTCGTGGCATATCTGCCTGGGGTCGCGGACTTGCCTGCGCGCGGGATCTGGGGGGTCCCTGGCGCTGGCAACGAGGCCTCTCCCTTTTGTGGCTTCGTGTTCAAGGTGCAGCACCTAGACGAGGTCTGGAACTACGTGCGCGTCGTGCGCGGTCGGTTGCAGACCGGCGGATCCTTAGTCCGAGCGCACAAGCAGCAGGCCGGGCGCCGCACCGTTGAGCAGCTTTGGACCGTCAAAGCCGACCGCCACGAGGTCGTGCCCAGCGTCGGTCCTGGCGAGGTCGTCGTGGTCCCAGGTGAGTTCCAGTGGCGCACCGGCGACACGGTCTGCGATCCGAGGGACGTGGTGACGCTGCCTGCGCCGCGGTTCTCGGCGCCCGTCTTGGCCGTGACGTTTGAGCCGGCGCGCGCTGAGGACGCCGCAGCGCTGCACGCCGCGGTGCTCGAGCTCGCGATCGACGACCCGACGCTGCGGGTAGCGCGGGAACATGACCGCATCGTTGTGCGCGGGATGGGCGAGCTGCACCTGGAGATCGTTGCCGACATGGTCCGAGAGCGGGCAGGGAAGGACTTCCGGGTCAGCATGCCGCGGGTCGACCGGCGTGAGACCATCGCTGGGCCCGCCAGCGGCGTCGCAGAATCCCGCGCGACCGTTGCCGGGCGCGAGGTGGCCGCCCGCTGCTCGTTGGCGTTGGAGCAGGCTCCCGAGGCCTCGCCTGCTACGGTTGTGTCGGACACGGACGGGGCCGCTGCCCAGGTGGCGCTGGTGGAGCTTCGGCGTCGCGTGCGCGCCGGCTCGCGGGTCGGGCAACTCTACGGTTGTCGCGTCCGACTCGGCGCCGTGGAGGCGGGGTTGGAGACGGAGGCGCTGATCGAGCAAGCCGCAAGCCTTGCGCTTGACCAAGCGCTGGCCGACGCGCGGGTCGTCGAGCTCGAGCCCTGGGTCGATATCGAGGTGCTGGCGCCCGCGGCGAGCTCAAACGCGGTGCTCGCGGACCTGGGGTCGCGCGGCGCGGAGGTGTCCAGCGTCGCTGCCGGGCGCCTCGGCGCGCGGCTGTCTGGGCGCGCACCGCTTAATCGTATGATTGGTTATGTCACGCGGTTGCGTTCGATAACGAAGGGGCTGGGGCAGGTGACGATGCGGCCAGCCGGCTTCGCGCCGAGCGGCGCTGCTACCGGCTAATCGCGGTCAAGAAATTGTGGAGGCAATGTTGACCGTCGCACAGGGCGTCGCTAAGCTGTCCGCCCCCATGTGCCCCAGGGAGCACACCTTACGGGTGTAACCCCTTGCCGCACAGCCTCTTGCGTTCCTTATCGACGTTCTGGGCAGATGGGGTGTGTGCCGCCAGCGTCGACGCGATCGGCCCACAGTTTCCGCAGTACTGCCACAAACCACTATCGGTCCATCGCTTAGGTTGCTGAGCGATCACGTCCGCTACGACCATCATGCAAGAGCGAATCCAGATCCGGATGGAGGCCTACGACCACGAGGCGCTCGATCAGGCGTCCCTCGACATCGTCGAGACCAGCAAGCGCACGGGTGCTCGTGTCGCGGGCCCGGTGCCGCTGCCGACGCGTATCGAGCGCTACACCGTGCTGAGGTCGCCCCACGTGGACAAGAAGAGCCGTGAGCAGTTCGAGGTGCGCACGCACAAGCGCCTAATCTACATCTCGGAGCCGACGACCAAGACGGTCGACGCGCTGAGCAAGCTCAACATGCCCGCGGGCGTGGACATCCGCATCAAGGCCTGCTGAGGCCGCGCACCCAGAGCTACTCGAGGAGCACGATACCCATGGTCGAGGTCAAGGTATTCCAAGGCGGTTCGGTCGCGACGAAGGACGTCGACGCCGGCGCTTTCGGGACGAAGGTTCTTGGGCGCACGCTCAAGGACGCCGTCGTCATGTATGAGGACAACCTGCGTCAAGGCACCGTCAAGGCCAAGACGCGGTCGATGGTCCGCGGCGGCAACAAGAAGCTGTGGCCCCAAAAGCACACGGGCCGCGCCCGCATGGGCACGACCAAGTCGCCGATCTGGCGCGGCGGTGGACGTATCCACCCGCCAGCGCCGCGGGATCACGCCTATCACATGCCGAAGAAGGCGCGCCGGGTCGCCCTGCGCAACGCCCTCTTCACCAAGTTCCGTGACGGTGAAGTCGCGATCGCCGAAGGCTTCCCGACCGACACGCCGAACACCAAGTCGGCGTTCGCGATCCTGTCTCAGCTCGGCATGAGCAAGAGCGCCACGGTCGTGACGGACGTCAAAGACGACACGCTCTACAAGTCGCTGCGCAACATCCCGCTGATCGACGTCGCCAAGCTCGACGACCTCAACGCGCGGCAAGTCCTGCTGCGTCGTTACCTGATCCTGACTCCTGCGGCCTTCGAGTCGCTTGAGAAGCGCTTCGCCAAGAAGGAGAGCTGATCCATGGCCAACGCTGAACAGTATTACGATGTCGTCCGCCGCCCGATCGTGACGGAGAAGTCCGCCGGCGTGCAGGAGTCGTTGAACCAATACACCTTCGAGGTCGCCGACGGCACGAACAAGGTCGAGGTCCGCAAGGCGGTCGAGACGCTGTTCTCGGTCAAAGTCGAGGCGGTCAACATCATCACCATGCCCGCAAAGCGCAAGCGCGTCTTCGGGCGTCCGGGCCACGCGCCAGCGTGGAAGAAGGCGATCGTCACCCTCAAGGACGGCGACTCCATCAACGTCAACTAGGCCGCTGAGCGCCACCCCAGGTAGCAACACGAGACCACAGACCGATGCCCGTCAAAGTCTACAAGCCAACGTCCGCAGGCCGACGCAACGCGTCGGTGCTGGACTTCAGCCACCTGACGAAGGGCAAGCGCCCGGAGAAGTCGCTCACCGAGCGGCTCAAGAAGACAGGTGGCCGCAACGCCCACGGCCACATCACCAGCCGCTTCCGTGGCGGTGGCGCCCGCAAGCTCTACCGCAAGGTCGACTTCCGCCGCGACAAGGACGGCGTGCCTGCGACGGTCAAGGCCCTCGAGTATGACCCGAACCGCACCGCCGACATCGCGCTGCTGTTCTACGCAGACGGCGCGAAGCGGTACATCCTGGCGCCGAAAGGCATGAAGGTCGGCGATAAGGTCGTCTCTGGCCAAAAGGTCGAGCCTGACACTGGCAACTGCATGCCGCTGCTGTCGATCCCGCTGGGCCTCTCGGTCCACAACGTCGAGCTGCAGCCCGGCAAGGGCGGCCAGCTGGCGCGCTCGGCAGGCAACAGCTGCACGCTGATGGCGCGCGATGCTGGCTACGCGACGATCGTTCTGCCGAGCGGTGAGACCCGTAAGGTCCCGTGGGACTGCCGGGCGACCATCGGCGAGATCGGCAACAGCGACTGGCAGAACGTGCGGATCGGCAAGGCCGGCCGCAAGCGTCACATGGGCCGTCGCCCGCACAACCGCGGCACGTCGATGAACCCGGTCGCGCACCCGATGGGTGGCGGTGAGGGTCGCACCGGCGGTGGCCGACACCCCGTTTCACCGACGGGCAAGCTCGCGAAGGGTGGCCGCACCCGGCGCGGCAAGGCCCGCAGTAACCAGTTCATCCTGCGTCGTCGCTCGCCCGGCAAGCACGTCGCCGTTGGTAGCGGTAGCTAATAGGACCTCAAGATGAGTCGCAGTACCCACAAGGGCCCGTTCGTTCACCCGAAGCTCCTGAAGAAGGTGGACGCCCAAAACGAAGCGGGCACCAAGAACCCCATCAAGACGTGGTCGCGCGCCAGCGTGATCCTGCCGGAGTTCGTCGGCCACACCTTCGAGGTGCACAACGGTCGCGCGTTCATCAAGGTCTACGCGACGGAGGACATGGTCGGTCACCGTCTCGGCGAGTTCGCGGCGACGCGAACCTTCCGCGGCCACGCCAAGAAGGACAAATGAGCTTCGAAACGCGAGCAGTACACCGCCGCGCGCGGATGGGCGTCGACAAGGCCCGCCGCGTCCTGGCGCTGATCCGCGGCCGGACCGCCAACCAGGCGCTCGACGAGCTGCGCTACGACCGGCACCGCGCCGCCAAGGCCATCTACAAGGTGCTTGCGTCGGCCGTCGCCAACGCGATGCAAAACCCGTCCGTGCGTCCCAACCGCCTGGTCGTCTCCAAGACCTTCGCGCAGGACGGTCCGCCGCTGCCGGGCGGCAAGCGCATGCGTCCTGGACCACAGGGTCGCGCGATGCCGTTCAAGCGTCGCACGTGCCACATTCACGTTCACGTTGAAGATCCCGAGGCGCGCGACCCGCGCGAGCTCGAGACAGAAGCTGCTGCCGCTGCTGCGGCGGCACCCGCCGCCGAGTCCACCGAGGAAGGGGGCGAAGAGTAGAACCATGGGCCAAAAGATCCATCCGACCGGTTTCCGCGTAGCCGTCACCGAGCAATGGCGCTCGCGGTGGTATGCGACCAAGCGCGACTTCGCGCAGAACCTGCTCGAAGACCAAAAGATCCGCCGCTTCATCAAGAAGGAGTGGCAGTTCGCGGCCATCCCGCGGGTCGAGATCGAGCGCGCCGGTGAGCTCATCACCGTTTTCGTGCACACCGCGCGTCCGGGCGTGCTGATCGGCAAGAAGGGCACCAAGGTGGACGAGTTCCGCCAGGCCCTTGAGAAGCTGACCAGCAAGCCAGTGCGGATGAAGATCCTCGAGATCAACCGCCCAGAGGTCGAGGCCAACCTCGTCGCAGAGGCCGTTGCCGAGCAGCTTGGCAAGCGCATCAACTACCGTCGCGCGCTGAAGAAAGTCGCAGACGCTTCGATGGCGGCTGGCGCCCAGGGCATCAAGATCCGCGTCGCGGGCCGCCTGCAAGGCGCCGAGATGTCGCGCGTCGGCAACTTCCGTAAGGGTCGTGTGCCCTGCAGCACGCTGCGGGCCCAGATCGACTACGGCTTCGCGCTGGCCCACACCAAGTCGGGCGTGCTCGGCTGCAAGGTGTGGATCTTCAAGGGTGAATACGGCCCTGGTGAGACCACCAACGGCCTTCTGCCCGTCCGCACGGCGGCGTCCGCTAACGAGCGCACGGCCTAATCGTCCCGACGATACGAGAGAGAACTGTTTTACGGAGTCTGACCCATGTTGATGCCCAAGAGGACCAAGTGGCGCCGGCAGCAGCGCGGCCGCATTCGCGGTGAAGCGACGCGAGGCAACACGGTCGCGTTCGGCGAGTTCGGCCTGCAGGCGATCGAGCCTGGCTGGGTTTCGGCCCGCGTGATCGAGGCTGGCCGTATCGCGTGCGGCCGGAACGCCCCGGAGGGCAAGGTCTGGATCCGCATCTTCCCGCACAAGTCGATCACCAAGAAGCCAGCGGAGACCCGTCAGGGCTCCGGCAAGGGTGACGTCGACTTCTGGGCGGCCGTCGTGAAGCCCGGGACCATCCTCTACGAGCTCGGCGGGGTCAGCGAAGAGGTCGCCAAGGTGGCCTTCAACCGCGTCGCACACAAGCTGCCGGTCAAGGTTCGCCTCGTCCGCCGTCGTCCCAACTGATCGTCGAGGACCCAACAGGAACACAGAGATGAACAAGGCCATTGACGACATCCGCGGTCAGGACTCGGGCGAGCTCAAGGTGAAGCTCGCAGAGCTCCGCAAGGAGCAGTTTGAACTGCGCTTCAGCGGCTCGGGTAACGAAGGGCAGGCCACGGGCCGCGCCCGCGCGATCCGCCGCACGATCGCCCGCATCCTTACGGTCCTTGGGGACCGTGAACGCCAAGAGGCCGCCAAGGCCGGAGACCAGAACTGATGAGCGACCAACAAGTCGAACAGGGCGCACAGAAGCCCCGCAGTGAACGGAAGACGGCCCGCGGCGTCGTGATGTCCAACAAGATGGACAAGACGCTAGTGGTGCAGGTCAACCGCAAGGTGCGGCACCCCGTCTACGAGAAGTTCGTCTCGAAGCGGACCAAGCTCTACGCCCACGATGAAAAAGGCGAAGCCAGTCTCGGCGACATCGTCGAGATCGTGCAGACCCGCCCGATGAGCAAGCTCAAGCGCTGGCGTCTGCTGCGGATCATCCAGAAGGCCAACGGCTGAGTTACCTGGCGATCCCTCCCCTCCATCTGAACCGCACAGTCTGAACAGGACCCTCCCATGATCCAAGAAATGTCGATGCTCGACGTGGCCGACAACACGGGCGCCAAGCGCGCCATGTGTGTCAAGGTCCTCGGCGGCAGCAAGCGGCGCTACGCGTCGGTCGGCGACGTGATCGTCGCCGTCATCAAGAAGGCGCTGCCTGCCGGCGAGGTCAAGGAGCACGACGTGATCAAGGGCGTCGTCGTGCGCACGGCGAAGGCCGTCCGCCGCGCTGACGGTTCTTACATCAAGTTCGACAGCAACGCGCTGGTCGTGATCGACAAGGACAACAACCCACGCGGCACCCGCATCTTTGGGGCTGTCGCTCGAGAGCTGCGAGACAACAACTTCATGAAGATCGTCTCGCTCGCGGAGGAGGTCGTCTGATGCTGTTCAACAAGCCGAAGCCGAAGCGCGCGTCGCTTCACGTCAAGAAGGGCGACAAAGTCGTGATCACCGCCGGACAATACAAGTCCGTCGAGCCGCGCGAGGTGCTCAAGGTGGACGCGATCAAGCGTCGCGTCATCGTCGAGGGCGTCAACCTCCGCTGGAAGCACCAGAAGCCTTCGCAGCAAAACCCCAAGGGAGGTCGGGTGCAGATGGAGCAGCCGATCGATGTCAGCAACGTGCTGCTGTTCAGCGAGAAGCTGGGCAAGGGCACTCGCACCAAGATCGAACTCGTCGAGGGCAAAAAGGTCCGCGTCGGCGTTCGCTGTGGAACCAAGTTCGACTAGGTCTACCCATGAGCACCACTGAGACCCCCGAAGGCACCGAGACTGGCGGCACCCCCGAGCCGGCAGCCCTGCCGCGTCGCCAGCAGATGTACCGCGACAAGGTCGTGGAGGCACTGCGTCAGGAGTTCAACTACCCCAACCCGATGATGGTCCCGCGCCTGAGCAAGATCGTCATCAACATGGGCGTCGGCCAAGCCGTCGAAAACAAGAACCGCATGGACGCGGCGGTGAAGGATCTCACCGCGATCGCCGGTCAAAAGCCGCTGATCCGGAAAGCCCGAATCGCAGTCTCTGGCTTCCGCCTCCGCATCGGCTACGCCGTCGGCACGGCGGTGACCCTCCGAGGTCGCCGGATGTGGGAGTTCCTTGACCGACTGATCACCCTCGCGATGCCCCGCATTCGCGACTTCCGCGGCGTGCCGAAGAAGTTCGACGGGCGCGGCAACTACTCCATGGGCCTTAGCGAGCAGAGCGTCTTCCCAGAGATCCAGCTCGACAAGGTCGAGTTCGTGCAAGGCATGGACATCACGTTCGTCACGACGGCCGAGACCGACCAAGAGGGCCTCGCCCTGCTCAAGGCGCTCGGCATGCCCTTCCAGAAGTAACGACTGGCGTCCTCTAAGAACCAACCGATCGCATACTGATATGGCTAAGAAGTCCAAGATCGCCAAAAACGACCAGCGCCGAGAGCTCGTCGAACGCTATGCGGCTCGTCGCGCCGAGCTGCGCGACGTGCTGAAGAGCGTCAGCGCCAGTCCTGAGGAGAAGGAGGCTGCCCGAGCCAAGCTGATGAAGCTCCCCCGGGACGTCAACCCGAACCGCATTCGTAACCGCTGTCTTTTGACCGGTCGCCCTCGCGCCATCTACCGCAAGTTCGGTATCTCGCGCGTGATGTTCCGAGAACTATCGCTGATGGGTGAGATCCCCGGCGTGCGCAAGGCCTCGTGGTAGGAGAAGAATCGCTATGATGACCGATCCGATCGCTGACATGCTGACGCGTATGCGCAACGCTCTGATGAGCGGCGCGACCAACTGCGTGGTGCCTGGTAGCCGCCTTAAGGTGGCCATCCTGGACACACTCAAGCGCGAAGGCTTCATCGACCGCTACGAGGTGGCCGCCAACGGCCCTCGCTCCGTGGTCAGCGTTGAGTTCCGATACGGCCCTGAGGGCGAGCGCGTGATCACGTCACTCGCTCGCTACAGCAAGCCTGGGTGCCGTCGCTACCGCTCGGTGAGCGACTTGCCGAAGGTCCGCGGTGGCCTGGGCATCGCCGTTGTTTCCACCAACCAAGGTGTGCTCTCTGACCGCGAGTGTCGGCAGCGCAAGGTCGGCGGCGAAGTGCTCTGCACGGTTGACTAGCCGGAGATAAGCAATGTCCAGAATTGGCAAGACACCTATCGACGTGCCCGCGGCTGTAACGGTCGACGTCGCGTCCGATCTCGTGACGATCAAGGGACCGAAGGGCGAGCGAAAGATCCCCGTGCGTCCGGAGATCAAGGTCGAGCTCAACGAGAACACGCTCACCGTCGACAAGAACGACGACGGCCGCTTCGCGCACGCCATGCGCGGCACGATGCGCTCGCTGCTCAACAACGCCATCATCGGCGTCACCGAGGGCTACGTGAAGAAGCTCGAGGTTCAGGGCGTCGGCTTCGAGGCTGACCTAAAGGGCAAGGAGCTCATCCTCAAGATCGGCTTCAACATGCCCAAGAAGTATGCGATTCCGGACACGGTCCAGGTCGAGTGCCCCACGCTTACGGAGATCGTCATCAGCGGGCCGGATAACCAGCAGGTCGGGCAAGTAGCCGCCGAGATCCGGAAGCTCCGCAAGCCCGAACCCTACAAGGGCAAGGGCATCAAGTACGCCGACGAAGTCATCAAGCGCAAGGCCGGTAAGGCCTTCGGCTCGGGTGGCTAACGCGAGAAACTCAACCAGAGCCAACAGCAATGACTTCGACGAAGAAGAAGCACAAGGCCCGCCGCGGCAAGGCCACCTCCCTGCGCAAGCGTCTACGCGCGCGCAGCGAGCGGCCGCGCCTGTCGGTATTCCGAAGCCTCACCAACATCTCGGTCCAGGTCATCGACGACCTGGAGGGCAAGACGCTGGCCTCGGCCTCGTCGCTTGAGAAGGACGTGCGCGGCGCCATCGAAGGCATGAACAAGACCGACGTCGCCAAGAAGGTCGGCACGCTCCTCGGCGAGCGCGCCAAGAAGGCCGGCGTCTCGAAGGTCTCGTTCGACCGCGGCACATACAAGTATCACGGCCGCGTCAAGGCGCTGGCCGACGGCGCGCGCGAAGCCGGTCTGGAGTTCTAAGCCGATGACCAAGTCCAACTACACACGTATCCCGATCGACGAGGCGCTGGCCTCGGACGTCGAAGACGACGTCGTCGCCATCAACCGCAGCGCTGCGGTGGTCAAGGGCGGGCGACGGTTCTCCTTCAGCGCCCTCACCGTCGTGGGCAACCGTAACGGCCTAGTCGGCATTGGCTACGGTAAGGGCCGCGAGGTCCCGCTGGCGATCGAGAAGTCGGTCAAGGACGCCCGCAAGAACCTCATGCAGGTGACCCGTGACGGGACGACGATCCCGCACGCCGTGGATGGCCGCTACTGCTCGACGATGGTCCGCCTGATTCCGGCTGCGCCGGGGACGGGCATCATCGCTGGTAAGGCGGTGCGCAAGGTCCTTGAGCGCGCTGGTATCACGGACATCCTGACCAAGAACTTCGGCTCGACGAACGCGCTCAACGTCGTCAAGGCGACGTTGGTGGCTCTCGACATGCTGCGCAGCCGCGAAGAGACCGCGAAGCTGCGAGGAGTGGAACTCGAATGAACCTAGCCGAAGCAAAGACCCTCGGGATCGCGTTTCCGGACCGCAAGCGCCGCGGGCGTGGTACCGGCTCCGGCAACGGCAAGACCGCCGGCAAGGGCCACAAGGGCGCCAAGGCGCGCTCAGGCTGGTCCCGCCGCATCGGCTGGGAAGGCGGCCAGATGCCGCTCTACCGGCGCCTGCCGAAGCGCGGCTTCAACAACAAGATCTTTAAGAAGGTCTACACCGTCGTGAACGTCTCGGACCTCGAGGCCTTCGACGCGGGCGCGACCGTCGACTTGAAGGCGATCCTCGACAAGGGGCTCGCGAGCAAGGCCAAGCGCTCGGAGATGTTCAAGATCCTCGGCGACGGCGAGCTTACGAAGGCCGTCACGGTCAAGGTCGACGCGATCACCGCGACGGCGCGTGAGAAAATCGAGAAGGCTGGCGGCACCGTCGAGCTGATCGAGAAGAAAGCCATGCGACCGAAGTTCGTCGCGAAGGACGGGAGCAAGAAGACCCCGGGCAAGCCGCGCATCCGACGCGGCAACGGCAAGGCCAAGCTCAACGAGTCAGCGGAAACCGGCTCCTGATCCCTAGGTTCGTCACCTACGCCCGCACGTCGATCTCGACATCCAGAACAGCATGAGCGCTTCCCTAGCCAGCCTTTTGACGGTCCGCGAGATCAGGAACAAGATCCTGATCACGCTGGGTCTGCTCTTGGTCTACCGCATCGGGTTCTACATCCCGCTGCCGGGAGTCAACGCCCAGCCGTTCTTCGACAACCTGGACGACATGGGCGGCGCCGGCCGCGTCTTCGGCATGATGAGCGTGCTGACGGGCGGATCGCTCGGCTCTGCGACGCTGTTCTCGCTCGGCGTCATGCCATACATCTCGGCGAGCATCATCTTCAGCCTGCTCGCGAAGGCGGTCCCCGCGCTGGAGAAGATCAGCAAGGAAGGCGCCAGCGGTCAGCGAAAGATCAACCAATACACGCGCCTCGCGACGGTGGCCATCTGCCTGCTGCAGTCCTGGTTCGTGATCTTCGGCACGCTCCGCGCCGAAGGCTCCACGCTGCTTCACGCCGGTATCGTCGGCGGCGACGGGGGTGCCAACGGTTGGTTCGGCCTCTACGCCATCGTGGTGATGGTCGCGCTCACTGCGGGCACGATGTTCATCATGTGGATCGGCGAGCAGATCACCGAGCACGGCATCGGCAACGGCATCTCGCTGATCATCATGGCCGGCATCATCGCCAACCTAGCGCCGGCGATCAGCAGGTACTTCACGACCGGCTTTGGCACCGAGGAGTGGCAGCGCCTGCTGCTGTTCATCGGCGCGTTCGCCGTGTCCGTGATCGCTGTCGTCTTCATGACCAAGGCGCAGCGCCGGATCCCGATCCAGCAGGCGAAGCAGGCCCGTGGCCGACAGGTCTACGGCGGTCAAAAGACCTACTTGCCGTTCAAGGTGAACCAAGCGGGCGTCATGCCGATCATCTTCGGCTCGGCGCTGACGATGATCCCTGCGATGATCGGCTCTGCCGCGAGCATCACCTTCCTTGAGCAGTCGTTCGGGCAGCAGCAGGGCTTCTGGTTCGTGCTGACGTTCTCGGCGTTGATCTACTTCTTCGCGTTCTTCTGGACGTCGATGATGTTCCAACCGAACGAGATCGCGAAGAACCTGCAGGAGGGCGGGTCGTTCATCCCCGGAATCCGCCCTGGTAAGCCCACCGCGCTGTTCCTCGAGCAGACAATGGTCCGCATCACGCTGGCTGGCTCGACGTTCCTCGCGGTTATCGCTGTGATGCCCTCGCTCGTGGGCACGACCGGCAACACGACCGACCAGGTCTTCCTCTACTTCACGTCCGGCACCTCGATCCTGATCGTCGTCGGCGTTGCCCTCGACATGGTCGAGAAGATCAACGCGCTGCTGGTCATGAGGAACTACGAAGGCGCCATGTCTGACCCAGGCGGGCCCGGCGCCGGCGCTGGCGCAGCTGGTGGACAAGCCGCGGGCGCGACAAGCGGGTGGGGCCGTCGCTCCCAGTCCTAAAGCTCCTCGAACACGCTCCTACGTCTTCTCTCTGATCGACCTCCCATGATGCCTACCACGATGCAAGCACGCTGCGTCTTTCTCGGCGCCCCAGGCGCGGGTAAGGGCACGCAGGCAAAGCGCGTCGCTGGCATGGTGGATATCGCGCACATCTCGACGGGCGACATGCTGCGCGAAGAAGGTAAGTCTGGTTCAGAGCTGGGGATGGAGGCGAAGACCTACATGGACGCGGGCAAGCTGGTGCCCGACCAGTTGATCATCGACATGGTCAAGTCACGGATCCAGAAGCCGGACGCGGCGTCCGCCTGGATCCTCGACGGTTTCCCCCGTACACTCCCCCAGGCGGAGGCGCTGGACCAAAACCTGTCCAACGACAACGCCCTGACGCACGTGATCTCCTTTGCCGTGCCGGAAGCTGTCCTGATGGGCCGCCTCACCGGCCGCCGGACCTGCGCGCGATGCGGCGCCATTTGGCACATCGCTCACAAGCCACCGGCGAAAGCGGGGATATGCGATAACTGCGGCGGTGAATTGACCCAACGTTCTGACGACCGCGAAGAAGCGATCGGCAAACGTCTCGAAGTGTATCGGACCCAAACGGCCCCATTGTTGGCCTACTATAGGGACCGAGGTGTTTTGAAGGAGATCGATGCGGATCGGTCTCCTGACATCGTTTTCCAGGAGCTGCTGACACAAATGCAATGACAACGGGCGATCCACAGCCGGACCAGGGCCGACGAGCGACAGTGCTCGAGCCGCTGAACAACGGGCTGTTCCGCCTACAGATGGCCGACGGTGAGACCGTCGTTGCCCACGTCGCGAAAGATCTCAGGATGGCGTTCACGCGGCTCCTCCCCGGAGACCAAGTCAGCGTCGACATGTCGCCGTTCGACCGCGGCAAAGCGCGCATCTTTCGATTGCTAGATCAGTAACTCAGACAAGTCCAAACCTCTTAGCCAAACGAGAACTGTTGTGAAGGTTAGAACCAGCGTCCGTCGTATCTGCCCCAAGTGCAAAGTCGTGAAGCGTCGCGGCGTCGTGCGCGTGATCTGCGAAAACGCGCGCTGCAAGCAGCGCCAAGGCAAGTAGGTCGTTAAGGAAATACCATGCCCAGACTCCTCGGTGTCGATATCCCGAACGAGAAGCGCATCGACGTCGCGCTCCAGTACCTCTATGGCGTCGGCCCGGCCGTGGCCAAGAAGTGCCTCGACGAGCTAGCCATCAACCCGTCCGTGCGCGCCAAGGACCTGAAGGACGACGAGGTGGCGAACATCGCCGGATACCTTGAGTCGAACTTCCCGGTCGAAGGTGCTCTGCGTCGTCTCAACATGCAGAACATCACGCGCTTGAAGGAGATCTACTGCTACCGAGGTCTGCGCCACCGTCGCGGCCTACCGGTTCATGGACAGCGCACGCGCTGCAACGCCCGCACCCGCAAGGGCCCGCGCAAGACGGTGGCCAACAAGAAGATCCTGAGGAAGTAAACATGAGCGCTGGCGACAAGAAGAAGACCAAGATCCGCAAGAACGTCGGCAAAGCCGTCGCTCACGTGAAGGCCTCGTTCAACAACACGATCATCACGGTCGTGGACACCGCTGGACAGGTCATCGCCTGGGACTCAGCTGGCACCATCGGCTACAAGGGGTCGCGCAAGAGCACGCCGTTCGCGGCGCAGCGCGCCGCTGAGAAGGTCGCCGATAAGTGCAAGAAGATGGGCGTTCACGAGATGGAGGTCATGGTTCGCGGCCCAGGTTCGGGCCGTGAGTCGGCTGTCCGAGCGCTCGCGAGCTCCGGCATTGACGTCAAGTCGATCGAGGACTGCACGCCGCTCCCTCACAACGGTTGCAGGCCGCGCAAGCGTCGTCGCGTCTGAGCGACGCCAGCACCCGAACGTCACCACAACATGCACGGCACGCCCACAGCATCGAAAACCATCAGCAGCTCTCCTATGAGCTGCGCTCCACGTAAGCGGAGCCCGGGCGAGAGCCTGGCCCCGCGTTGACCGAACAAACCGGCCTCGGACCGCGGTGGTCCAGGCACCCCAGATTCAAAGAGACACGATATGCGTATTCGTTGGCGTAACTTCGAGTTGCCCTCACAGGTCCGGCTGGAGCGCGAGACCGCTACGTCTCAGTATGGCCGCTTCACTGTCGAGCCGTTCGAGAAGGGTTTCGGGACGACGATCGGAAACGGTCTACGCCGAGTGCTGCTGTCCTCGCTCGAGGGCACGGCGGTCACGTGGGTCCGTATCGACGGTGTCGTGCATGAGTTCTCGACGATGCAAGGCGTCTTGGAAGACGTCACGCAGATCGTCCTGAACCTCAAGAAGCTGCGGGTCAAGATGCACACCGACGCGCCGACCACGCTGCGCCTGGACGTGAGCGAGAAAGGTGAAGTCCTCGCAGAGAAGATCGAAGGGGACCACAACATCGAGATCGCGAACCCCGACCTCAAGATCTGCACCCTCACCGAGGACGTGCGGTTCTTCTGCGAGATGCAGGTGCGCAAGGGACGCGGCTATGTGACCGCTGAAGAGAACGTGCAGGACGACCTGGAGATCGGCACGATCCCGGTCGACTCGATCTTCAGCCCCGTCCACCGCGTCCGCTACGCCATCGAGAACACGCGCGTCGGCAAGTCCACCGACTACGACCGCCTTGTCTTGGAGATCTGGACCGACGGCACCGTCTCACCGGAGATGGGGCTCGTCGAGGCCTCCAAGATCTACCGCAAGCACCTGAACCCCTTCGTCCAATACTTTGAGATGAAGGAAGAGCTGGCCGTAGAGGGTGGCGTGCTCGCGCCGGAAGGCGACGAAGGCGCGCGCCGTCGCGAGATGGTCGACCTGCTCAACAAGAGCATCGACATGCTCGAGCTGTCGGTCCGGTCAAAGAACTGCTTGGACAGCGAGAACGTCGCTTTGATGCGCGATCTCGTCGTGATGTCCGAGCCCGAGCTGCTCAAGGTCCGAAACTTCGGCAAGACCTCCCTGAAGGAGGTCAAGAGCAAGCTCGCCGCCCTGGGGCTCTCCCTGGGTATGAACGTCGAGGAATACAAGTAGTCGCGATCGCCTGACCAGGTTCGTTCGCAAGGAAGGTAGTCATGAAGCACAAGGTCGCCGGCAAACATCTCAACCGGAACAGCGCGCACCGAAAGGCGCTGCGCATGAACTTCGCCGTCTCCGTCATCAAGCACGAGCGCGTGAACACGACGCTCGCCAAGGCAAAGGCGCTTCGGCCCTTCGTCGAGAAGATGATCACGCTGGCCAAGAAGGGCGACGACTCCGACAAGCTCCACCGCATCCGCACGGCTGTCTCCTATCTTCAGGACAAGACCGCCGTGAAGAAGCTGTTCGAAGAGATCGCGCCGCGCTTCGCGAACCGCTCGGGGGGCTACACGAGGATTATGCGCTTGTCCGACTACCGGATCGGCGACGGCAGCGACCGGGCGATCTTCGAACTCGTCGACAACAACGTGCTTGAGCAGCAGATCAAAAAGGCCGAAGCCGAAGCTCAGGTCGTCGACGAAGAGGTCGAGTCCGAGCAAGCAGTCTGATCTTCCCTCAGCCGCGCCCGGTGACGCCGGGTCGGTAACAAAGGACATCTGCGACGCGGCGCCTATGGGGCGCCGTCTTCGGTTTTGGGAGGCTACGCCGCCGCGCGTCGGTCGCTACACGCGCGTGAAAGAGAGGTTCTCTGGCCCGACGAGCAGCGCCAGATCGTCGATCAGCGCCTCGGCGATCTTGACGCCGTTGTCTGAGCGCACACGGAACCAGTCACCGTTGTCTTCGATGTCCATGTGGAAGTGCTGGTCACCTTTGTGTCGCTCGGTGACCTCGAAGATCCTCTCGATGTTTTGCTCGGCTGCGAGCGCTCCCTCTAGGTTGACGACGAGGCCTGCGACCTCGCGACGAACCACCTGCTCGGCGGTCATCAGGTCGTCGAGCAGCAGCGCTGGCTCGTCGCTGTTCTTGTCGCGGCGGGCAGAGATGAACACGATCTCGTCCTCCGCGATGTAATCCTTCACGTTCTCGAAGGTGCGCGCGAAGCAGGTCACCGGGATCTGGTCGTCGAGGTCTTCCAGCAGGAACTTGGCCATCTTCTTGCCTGCGTTCTTGCCCTGTTTGATCTGCAGAACCCTCGCGGCGCTGATCATCCCTGCGATCCGGATTGAGTCGCCTACAGGCATGTTGGCGGCCGCTGAGATGGTGTTGCCAGCGATCTTCGACAGGAACCGGCCGCGCTTCTCGAAGGGGTGCCCCGACAGGTAGAAGCCCAGGGACTCCTTCTCGCGGGTGAGTCGGTCGTGCTCCGGCCACTCTGGGACGCCGTCTTCGACTTCTTCGGCGACCGCGACAGGCTCGGCGGCGAACAGCATCTTCTGTCCGCGGCGCTTGTCCTCGCGGGCGTTGGCGGCCGCCCGGAGCGCGGACTCGATCTGCTTGCTGTTGCCTGCTCGGGTGCGGCCCATGTCGTCGAACGCCCCTGACGCGACCAGCGACTCCAGCGCGGTCTTGTTGACCAGCGCCCCGTCTAGCCGCTCGCACAAGTCGTCGAGGTTGCTGTAGGGGCCGTCGGCAGCGCGGTTCGCCGCGATCGCGTCGGCGACCCGGGACCCGACGCCTTTGATCGCACCCAGGCCGTAGCGAATGGCGCCGTCCTCGACGTTGAAGTAGCGCTTCGAGTGGTTCACGGACGGCGGCAAGATGGTCATGCCAGCGCGGCGGATATCGTCGACGAACTCTTTGATCTTGTCGCTGTTGTTCGACTCCGTCGTGAGGTTGGCCGCCGTGAACTCTGTCGGGTAGTGGGCCTTGAGCCACGCCGTCTGATAGGTGACCAGCGCGTAGGCTGTCGAGTGCGACTTGTTGAAGCCGTAGCCCGCGAAGTATTCCATCGTCTCGAAGAGCTCTTTGGCGAACTTGTTGTCGTAGCCCTTCGCCGCAGCGCCCTCGATGAACTGATCTTTGAACTTGAGCATGACCTCGGGCTTCTTCTTGCCCATGGCCTTGCGGAGGTTGTCCGCCTCTGACATCGAGAAGCCGCCGATGCTGCCCGAGATCTGCATGACCTGCTCTTGGTAGACGATGACGCCGTAGGTCGGCTCAAGGATCGTCGTCGTATCTTCGTGCGGATAGACCGTCTTCTCTTCGCCGTGCTTGCGTCGCACGAACATGTCGACCATGCCCGAGCCGAGCGGCCCTGGACGGTAGAGCGCTAGCACGGCGATGACGTCCTCGAAGCTGTCCGGCTTGAGCCTCGTCAGCAGCTCTCGCATCCCGGACGACTCGAGCTGGAAGACGCCTTGGGTGTCACCGCGCGCCATCAACTCAAAGGTCGCCTGGTCATCGAGCGGGAGGTTGTTGAGGTCTAGGTCGACGCCGTGCACCTCCTTCACGAGGCGCGCGCCTTCGGCCAGGATCGTCAGCGTCTTCAGGCCCAGGAAGTCCATCTTGAGCAGGCCGACCTCCTCGAGCTCGGTCATCTGCCACTGCGTGATCACGTCGTCGCCGTTTTTGGCGAGCGGCACATACTCGAGGACCGGCTTGTCCGAGATGACGACGCCGGCGGCGTGGATGGAGTTGTGACGTGCCGATCCCTCTAGCTTGAGCGCGAGCTCGAACAGCCGCTTGTGTTGGGGTGAGCTGTCCCGGATCTCTTGCAGCTCGGAGTCGGTCTCGAGCGCGGTCTTGAGCGACGCGCCTGGGCCCTGCGGGACCTTCTTACATAGCTCATTGATGTCTCCGACGGGGAAGTCGAGCACGCGGCCGACGTCCTTCAGCACGCCGCGCGACGCCATCGTGCCGAACGTGATGATCTGGCAGACGCAGTCAGCCCCATACTTTTCCCGGACGTATTGGATGACCTCTTCGCGCCGGTTGCCGCAGAAGTCGATGTCGATATCGGGCATCGACACGCGGCCTGGGTTCAGGAATCGTTCGAACAGCAGGTTGTACTCAAGGGGGCAGACGTCGGTGATCCCGAGGCAATACGCGACGATCGAGCCCGCGGCGGAGCCACGCCCTGGTCCCACAGGGATCCCCAGGTCCTTGGCGACTTTGATGAAGTCCCAGGTGATCAAGAAGTAGCTAACGAAGCCGAGCTTCTTGATGATCTCGACCTCGTAGTCGAGCCGCTCCTGGACCTCGGCGGTGATCTCGCCGTAGCGATCGATCGCGCCTTCGCGGCACAGCTTCGCGAAGTAGTCGTCGGGAGTGCTCTTGTCCTCCGGCTCATATACCGGCACGTGGTAGACGCCGAATTCGATGTCGACGTCGCAGCGGTCGGCGATCTTCACAGTGTTCGCCAGCGGCTCGGGCCAGCTCTGGAACGCCTTGTGCATCTCGGCGCGCGTTTTGAGGTGGAGCTCGCGCGAGCCCATACGCAGTCGCTCCTGGTCCGCGACGGACTTGCCGGAGCGGATGCAGAGCATGATGTCCTGCGCCAGCCAGTCCTCCTGTTTGAGGTAGTGGACGTCGTTGGTCGCGACACACGGAATGTCCAGCTCCTCGCCCAGCCGCTTCAACCCGAGCGTCACTTTGCGCTGGGCCTCGTAGCCGGTGATCGCGACCTCGAGGAAAAAGTTCTCTTCACCGAACAGATCCCTCAACTCGAGCGCGGCGGCCTTGGCGGCTTCGTAATCGTTCTGCTGGATGGCCATCGCCACCTGTGAGGACACCGTGCCCGACAGGCAGATGATCCCTTCACGATGCTGCTCAAGCATCTCCCGGTCGATGCGCGGCCGGTAGCTGAAGCCTTCTAGCCACGCTTTGCCGCTCAGCTTCTTGAGGTTCTCGAAGCCGACGTTGTTCTCAGCGAGCAGCGTCAGGTCGTAGGTAGGGTTGTCGGCGCCTGCGGTCTCCTTGCTGGAGCGGGCTGCGTAGTAGGTGGTCTGGCCGAGGATCGGTTTGATCTCCGCCTTCTTGCAGGCCTTGAACAGGTCGACCGCTCCGAACATGTTGCCGTTGTCCGTCAGCGCTAGCGCCTGCTGGCCGTCGGCCTGGGCCGCGGCCACCAAGGGGCCCACCTGCGTGGGAGCGGTCAGCAGGCTGTAGTGCGATCGCACGTGCAGGTGGACGAACGGCGGCGCTTCGGTCATCGCACTTCAAGGCTAGCGGTTCGGCCCGCAGGCTTCGAGCGGCAGGCAGACCGCGCGCCGCGCGCAGGCCGAAATATCGCCGAGCGCTACTTCAACAGCTGCATCAGCAGCGCTTTCTGGACATGTGCCCGATTGGCGGCTTGGTCGTAGATGCGCGAGCGGTCTCCGTCCAAGACCTCGTCGGTGGCGGCGACGTTGCGCCGGACCGGCAGCGGGTGCATCAGCATCGCGTCGTCGGTCAGCGCCATCAGCTCGCGGTCGACGCGCCAGTCTTGGAAGCTGCGCTTTACGATCGATTCCCGCTCCGGATCGTCCCAGTACTTCGTGCATCCCCACGAGCGGGCGTAGATGACCTCTGCGCCCTTACCGCCTGCTTGCATGTCGTTGACGACGCGCCCCGCGCCGCCCGCCTCTTCTGCCGCAGCGCGGCTGCGTTGTAGCACTTCATCGTCGACCTCGAAGCCCAGCGGGTGGGCGAGGGTCACGTCCATGCCCATCAGCGACGCCAGCTGCAGCACCGAGTGGGTCGGGCCGAGGGACTTTGGCTCAGGGTGGTTGCACCACATCAACGTCAGCTTGCGCCCCTGCATGGTGATGAGGTTCTCACGCATTGTCAGGACGTCGGCCAACGCTTGGCACGGATGTTCGAAGACGGTCTCCAGGTTGATGACGGGGACCGAGCTGTGCTCTGCATAGCTTCGCAGCAGCAGCTCTTGTCGGTCTCGCTCCCAGGTGCTCGTGCGAGCGGCAGCGCGGATGCCGAGCGCGTCGACATAGCGCGAGAGCGTCCTCGCGGCGTCTTTAACGTGCTCTTCGGCTGGCCCGTCCATGACCGCCTGCTCGTTTGGCTCGAGATCGTAGAGGTCGTCGGAAGACAAGTTGATGCAGTGTCCTCCGAGCTGCTGCATGCCCACCTCGAAGGACACGCGCGTGCGCAGGCTGGGCTGGAAAAAGAGCATGCCCAGCGTCTTTCCGCCGAGGACCTGGCCGGGGCGCTTCCCTTTCACGCGGGTCGCGAGATCCAGCAGGTCGTCGAGTTGGAACCGGCTCATGCCGGCAGTAGTCAGGAAGTCGCGCTTGCTCAATTCGGGGCACTCAGGTGGACTGGTAGGGACGTTAGATGTCTGGAGACTCCCCGACAAGCTTGGATGCGATCCGAATGGAGCGCTGCCTGGAGCTCGCGCGTGAAGCGGCAGCGCGAGATGAGGTCCCAGTGGGGGCGATCGTCGTGTTCGAAGGGGAGATCGTCGGCGAGGGTCGCAACCGGGTCGAAGAGCGGGTCAGCCCGATCGCGCACGCGGAGATCGAGGCTTTGAGCGAGGCGTTCCGGACCCTCGGCGCCAAGCGGTTGCCCGGCGCCGAGCTCTACTGCTCGCTAGAACCATGCTTCATGTGCGCAGGCGCGATCCTGCACGCGCGGGTCCAACGCGTGGTCTTTGGGGCGCGAGACCCAAAGTTCGGCGCGGTGCGTTCGCTCGCGACCGTGCTCGAAGACGACCGGTCGAACCATCGGTGCACCGTGTGCGAAGGGGTCGGCGCGGAGCGCAGCGCGGACCTGCTGAGGGACTTCTTCCGCGCACGCCGATCGTGACGCGCAGCGGCGGGCGATGCGACGCCGGTTTCCGGGCGTGCAAGGTTGAAATGCCTCGTCGGATCTGCAGGATCCGTCGATCATTCGTCTCGACGTCCCCACGCCGAGACCCTCGCGGAGAGGTGCCAGAGTGGCTGAATGGCCCGGTTTCGAAAACCGGTTAGTGCGCAAGTGCTACGGGGGTTCGAATCCCCCCCTCTCCGCCACTTTTCGCAGCGCGCTATGCGCGGTTCTCGCTTTGGGCGTTGACGCGACGCGGCGAGATCCATGTCTTCGAGGCAGGCCCGCGGATCAGGTCCTCGAGGCGGACGCAGCAGCGGTCAGACGTCGACGCGCGGGACGACCCGCTCGCTCTCGTCGTCGAGTTCAAAGAAGGTCGGCATCTGCACGTTCATAGAACCTCCTACGACGCTCGTAGGAAACGACTGCAGGATGTTGCGCAGGTCGCGGACGTTGCCGTTGAAGAATCGCCTCGCGGCNGCGACGCGATCTTCGGTGATCGCCAGCTCTTCCTGCAGNACGCGGAAGTTNGNGTCGCTCTTGAGCTCCGGGTAGCCCTCAGCGACGGCGAAGAGCGTCTTCATCGCGACGCCGAGCTTGCTCTCGTCNCGCCCCTGGCTCTCAGCCGAACCGTTGTTNCCCATGGCTGCGTTNCGGAGNTCGACGACTCGNTCNAGCGTCTCNCGCTCATGCTNGGCATACCCTTTGACCGTCTCNACGAGGTTNGGGATCAGGTCGTANCGGCGCTTGAGNTCGACGTCGATGTCCGACCANCTCTCCTTGGTNGTGTTCTTGAGGTTGGTGATGCGGTTGTAGACGGAGATCCACCAGATCAGGGGGACCAAGACGACGACAACGGTGACGATCAAGGCTACTCCCATCAGCTTTCGAACTCCTTGACGAGGTGGCGCGGCCAGCGTTCACAGAACTGATGGACGAAGACGATCGCCGACTTGAACCGATCAGGTGTCCAGCGCTCAAGGCCGTTGCTCAGACACAGCGCACCGTTCTCGATGTCGATCGTCGCGGTCGGGTGTTCCAGCAGAAACTCCATCATGCGCGGGTGCAGCATGTCGTAGGCGAACTTGCGGTCGCTCGACTGCACGTAGAACTTCCGGCTGAACTCGTCGGACTCGAAGTCGATGTCGTCAAAGCCGACGGCACCCTTGATCTTATCCCAGACACCTTCGGGACGGATGAGCAGCGGCGGCGTGTCCCACGGCGGGTGCACGATCAGGTAGCTGAAGTTGTAGGTGCGCGTGCTCCGGTTCTTGCCCGACCCTGACGTGACCTTGTACCGGAAGTCGCCGGTAACCAGTCTACAAGTACGGTCGAACAGCTCGATGGTCCCCGTCAGCGTGTTCTTGGCCACGCGGGAGTGACCGCGGCGGAAGATATCGAACTGCGCGTAGCGATCGTCATGGCTGCTGTCAGCGTTCGGGTCGAACGTGAGGCCTAGCTCCTCAGCGAGCGCGCTCATCTCCTCTCGACGCTTCTTCTCTAAGGCGTAGCCGATGTATCCAAACACCGCGAGGAGCACGATCCCGGCGATCACGACCACCGGCATGAAGGACGTCGTGGATCCTGATGCAGGGAAGCTTGTCCCGGGGAAGCTCGCATCGGGGAAGCCCGTCCCTGGGAAGCCCGTCCCTGGGAAGCCTGTCCCGGGGAAGCCTGTCCCTGGGAAGCCTGGCCCGGGCAGGTGTTGCGCCCAGATCCAGGGCGCTGCTGAGAACCCTCCGCTCACGGGAATATGGGGCATATCGGCACCGTATCCTATCCCGCGTGCGTCTCTAGGCTGTCTTGCGAGATCGCGCGCGCAGCGGCGCGTCGCCGCCTATCTCAGGGCAGGGTTTCCCAGAGGAACGTCCAGGCGATAGCGGACATAAAGGCGGCCTGTCCCGCGTCAGCGGCTCCCCCGTGTCCACCTTCCATGTTCTCGTAGTAGAGGACATCGTGACCCTGCTTCAGCATGCGAGCCATCATCTTGCGCGCGTGTCCAGGGTGGACGCGGTCATCGCGCGTCGAGGTCGTGAACAGGACCTTCGGGTAGTCGGCGTCCGCGTTGAGGTTGTGGTAGGGGGAGTAGCGGCGCAGCCACGCGGCTTCGGCGGGGACGTCCGGGTCGCCGTATTCTCCGGTCCAGGACGCGCCCGCCAGCAGCTTGTCGTAGCGCAGCATGTCCAGCAGCGGCACCTGGCAGACAACAGCCCGGAACAGCTCGGGATACATCACCGTCATGTTGCCCATCAACAGGCCGCCGTTGCTGCCGCCTTGGATGCCGAGGTGTCTCGGTGAGGTGATCTTCGCGTCGATCAGCGCGCGCGCCACCGCGGCGAAGTCCTCATAGCACTTGTTTCGGTTCTGCTTCAGCGCAGCTTGGTGCCAGCGCGGGCCGAATTCCCCGCCGCCGCGGATATTAGCGACCGCGTAGGTGCCGCCTTGTTCGAGCCAGCACGCGCCGACGGTTGCGCTGTACTGCGGGGTGAGCGATATCTCGAAGCCGCCATAGCCATAGAGCAGGGTTGGGTTACGTCCGTCCCGCTTCAGGTCCTTCTTCGTGATCAGGAAGTAGGGGATGATCGTGCCGTCTTTCGACGTCGCCTGTCGCTGTTCGACGACGAGGTCGTCGGCATTGAAGAACGCCGGCAGAGACTTGAGCTGCGTCGGCGCGTCGCCGTCGATGGTGCCGCGCCAAAGGCTCGTTGGCGTCAGGAAGTCGGTGATCGTCAGCCAGTAATCGTCGCTCTGGTCGCCGTCCACCGGCGACACGGACACGGTCCCAAACTCCGGCAACCCGGGGAGCGGCTTGCGCTGCCACCCCGCCTCGCCGTGGGTCGCCACGTAGACCACGTTGCGGACGTTGTCGAGAACGTTGATGAGCAGGTGATTCTCGGTGGCTGACCAGCCGCTGAGGGAACTCCGCTCGGTCGGCGCGAAGAGCACCTCGAACGTTCGTTCGCCAGCCATGAAATCGTCAAACTTGGTCACCAGCAGCGAACCTGCGGCAAATTGCGCGCCATCGACGCTCCAGTCCTCGCGTAGCTCCAGCAGCAGCCAGTCACGGTGGACGGACGCGTTGGCGCTGTCCGGCTTATTCAGCTTGCGAGCCGCGCCGTCGTGGAGCCAGAACATCTCGTTGGTGTAGAAGGTGACACCGCGGTAGATGAAGTCGCGTTCGAAGCCCTCGGTGTGGTCATGGAAGGCGTAGGCGTACATGTCGGACGCTTCGCCCTGGAACACCATCTCGGCGTCGGCTAGCGGTGCGCCGCGGCGCCAGAGCTTCACGACGCGCGGATAACCAGATTCGGTCATCGAACCCTCGCCGAAGTCTGTGCCGACGTAGAGCGTGTCCTGGTCTCGCCAGGCGACCTGGGACTTGGCCTCGGGCAGCTCGAAGCCGCCGTCGACGAAGGCCTTCGCTTTCGGGTCGAACTCACGCACGACGGTCGCGTCGGCGCCGCCGCGAGACAGGCTGAGGAGGCACTTGGAGCGGTCGGGCATCAGCCACGTCGACCCTTTCCACACCCAGCTCTCGCCTTCGGCCTCGCCCAGCGCGTCGAGGTCGAGCACGACCTCCCACTCTGGCTCATCTCGTAGGTAGGACTCCCATCCTGTGCGCCGCCAGACACCGCGCGGGTGGTCGGCGTCTTGCCACAGGTTGTAGTAGTGCTCTCCTCGCTTGGCGACGTAGGCGATGCGGTCGTCTGACTCGAGGATGGACAGCGCGCGCTGCTTGTGTTCATCGAAGCGCGCGTTGGTCAGCGCGGCCTTGCTCTCCTCGTTCCGTGCTCGGACCCAGTTTAGCGAGGCCTCGCCGTCGACGTCTTCGAGCCAGAGGAAGGGGTCTGCGAGGAGGTCTTTGGGCATCGGGTCTTGCGCAGTGGTCAGCGCGGTCAGCAATGGCAGGGCCAGCAGCAGGGGTTGTGTTCGTTCTCGGGTCATGGGATCGCGTGTAGGTTAGCGGCTGCCGGCGCGGATGGGGCTGCGCGTGGGCGGTCCTGGCTGGAGGCGCGGGGCCGCGCTGCCAGCGCCGGCGGACGCCGTCGCCTACGGAGCGTCGTCTGAGCGTCGGTCTTGTGCTACGGTTCGCCTTGGCGGGCAGGGCATGCTGAGGATACCGGTCGAATCCAACGCGAGCCGAACGGCGTCGGCGTGGGCTGAGGTCGACCTCGGCGCGGTCGCGGACAACGTTCGCGCGCTTCTTGCGCGGTTGCCTGAGGGCTGCCGTCTGACCGCGGTAGTCAAGTCAGACGCTTACGGCCACGGGATGGTCCCGGTTGCGCGCGCGGCGCTGCAGGCCGGCGCCGAGGAGCTCGTCGTCGCGAATGTGCGTGAAGGGGCGCGGCTCAGAGCTGCTGGCATCAGGGCCCCGATCCTCATCGCAGCTCCGATCCTCACCGAGGATGCACCCGCCGTCGTGCAGCACGGTCTCGTCGCCGCGGTCGGTTCTTACGAGACCGCTCGCGCGCTGGCGCGCTCGACGCGACGTTACTTGCCCATCCAGATCGAGGTCGACACGGGGATGACTCGGCACGGCGTCACCGCCGACTCTCTGCCGCAGTTCGTCCGCTCGATCGAGGATCTGGGCCGGTTGGCGATCGCTGGTGTCTTCACTCACTTTGCGGGACTAGAAGCGGCGGCCGCTCCTGAGCTGCGTGGACAGCTGCGGCGGTTCTTGGCGGCGGTCGAGGGTGTGCGTTCGCTCCGCGGCGTTCGTCGACACGCTTGCAACACCCTCGGAGCCATCGTGCTCCCAGAGGGTGCGCTCGACGCTGTGCGCGTCGGCGGCGGCCTCCTCGGTTTTGACCCGCTGCGAGGAGCTGGCGCGGTTCGACTTCGGCCCACGATGTCGCTCAAGGCCAAGGTCGTCGGGTTGCGCTCCGCGGAAGTCGGCGACCGCATTGGCTACGGCGGCGCCTTCGTGTGCCAGCGGCCCACGCGGATCGCGCTGCTGCCCATAGGTTATGGCGACGGACTCTCGCGCGGGCTCTGGCGTGGCGCCGAAGTTCTCGTGCGCGGTCGCCGCGCCCCGATCGTCGGCGCGATCAGCATGAACCAGACGACGGTCGACGTGACGGACATACCAGGAGTCGTGTTTGAAGAAGAGGTGGTGCTGCTGGGGGCCGTGGCAGGCGATGTGCTCCGGCCCGAGGATCTCGCCCCTGCGGACGTCTCGCCTTACGAGGTCACGACCGCGCTCGGCCCCAGCATCCAGCGTGTCTACATCCAGCCTGGCCGACAAGCGCCAGAGAGGTGGGCGCAGCAGCGGCGGCCGTAGAGCGAGAGGCTGCCGCTCGGCTGCTTGCGCCTCTGCGCGAAGCGCGCAAAGGTGAGACCCGCCAGGCACCCCGGGCACAAGAGACAGCCACCGTTGGCTGCTTCCTTCCGGACCTGACCAGGTGCGCCGACCGCCCCCTTGCTCGGGACCCGGCAGGTCTCACCTTTGCGCGCCGCGCGGAGAGAAAAATTGGCGGAGAGGGGGGGATTCGAACCCCCGACAGCCTTTTGGGCCGTACCCGCTTTCCAGGCGAGCTCCTTAAACCACTCGGTCACCCCTCCGCATGGTCCCGGCCGTTCACCTTGGCAGGTGGTCAGCCGGGGGTTGGGGACGACGAACCCTAGCTGGGCGTGGGATCCTAGGCAAGGTTGCCAGGATCTTTCGCCGGGTGAGGCGATGGGGCATGCTGGGGTCATGGCGTCGGCCAGTAACGAGATCGGGTCCGGTGACGGCCACTACCAGGTCGTCGCGCGCCGCTTCCGACCGCAGACCTTCGATGAGCTGGTAGGACAAGAAGAGGTCCTGCAGTCGCTGAGGCGTGCGCTCCAACAGGGGCGCGTGCCGCATGCGTTCCTGTTCACCGGTAGTCGGGGCGTCGGTAAGACCACCTCGGCGCGCATCTTGGCGCGCTGCCTCAACTGCGCCGAGGGCCCCACGCCCGAACCGTGCGGCGCGTGCGACGCCTGCGCGTCCATCCTTGATGGTAGCAACCCGGACGTCATCGAGATGGACGCGGCCTCGAACCGCGGCGTTGACGAAGTCCGGCGCCTGCGCGAGAGCGTGTCGTTCGCCACGATGCAGTCACGCTATCGCGTGGTCATCCTGGACGAGGTCCACATGTTCACCAAGGAGGCGTGGAACGCCTTCCTCAAGACCCTTGAGGAGCCGCCGCCAAAGGTCGTGTTCGTGCTCGCGACGACCGAGCGGCACAAGGTCCCCGACACGATCATTTCGCGATGTCAGGTCCTGCCTTTCCGTCGGGTCGGCGAGACCGATCTGGTGAAGCGGCTGCGGATGATCGTCGAAAAGGAGGGGGTCTCGATCGCCGAGGATGTCCTCGAAGAGATCGCCATGTCGGTCCGCGGCGGTGTGCGTGACGCTGAGACGGCGCTGGAGCGCATCCTGCCGCTCGTCCATGAACTCGGCGACGCGTTTGATCTCAAGGCTTACCGTACGCTCACTGCCCGCGTCGGTATGGACGCCGTGCTCGACGTGGTGCAGTCGTTGCTACAGGGAGACGCCAAGCAGGGGCTCGCGTTCGCACGCGCCATGCAGGAGCAGGGGTTTGACGAGCGCGAGGCCCTCGGTGAGATCACCTCGATGTTGCGCAGCGTGCTGCTGATGAAGATCGACGGCGCCGACACCGGGTTGGTCCCGATGTCCGGCGCATTGCGTGAACGCGCGCAAAAAATCGCCGCCGACGTCGACTCCGCGCGTCTGGACGCGATGATCGGCGCCGGCATCCTGGGGCGGGAGCGGCTGCGGCGGCTCGAGGACCGCGGCGTCGTCTTGGAGATCGCCCTGGTCCGGATGGCTCAGGCGGGCTCCCTGCCGACCCTCTCGGACCTGCTCGCCGAGGTGCGCGCAGGCGGCGGGAGCACGACGGCAGCGGCCGCGCCGGCGCCGGCGGCTGCTGCTGGCAGCGCAGCTGCGCCGCCTCGGGCTGCTGCTGCCCCGGCGCAGGCCCCGGCGCCCCCGCAACAGGCGCGGCCGAAGGCGCCGGTCGCGGACGCGAACGAACTCAAGGCCCGCGCGCTGGCGGGATTGGTCGATCGCAAGCTGCTGCAGGCGACCCTTGAGCTGTGTCGTTTTGCCGGCCCTGACGAGAACGGGCGCGTCTTGGTGACGCTTGAGACCGAGCGAAAGATGTACATCGACCGGCTGAAGTCGCCTGTGATTGAGCAGGAGCTCAAGCAGGTCATCAGAGAAGTCGCGGGACGCGAGGTCTCGGTGGAGCTCTGCGTCGCAGGAGACGTCCAAGCTGCTCCCGCTGGGCCTAGCGCTGCGGGCCCCGCTTCTGCCGCGAAGGATCCTGCTGGTGCAGGTGGCGCCAAAGGTCCCGCTTCACGCGGCGCCACGCCAGGCCCCAAGGCCAAGCAACTGCTCAAGAAGTTCGGCGGCCGCGTCGTCCAGGTGAACCCAAAGGACCGCATCAAGGATCGACCAGATGCTGGCTCGGTCGATCACGACTTCCGTGACGAGACCTTGGACCCTGGGCTTCCGCCACAGGACTAGGCTCGATCAAGCGCTGGCGGAGCGCTTCTGAAGTCGCGTCAAGATGGGGCGAGCCAACTCCTTGGCAGCGCGCGCCGCTGCGGCCAAGCCGCGCTCCAACGAGCTGGCGTAGAAGGTGGCGTTGACGCTCTCGCGGGCGTCGTTGGCATAGAGGCGCTTATAGGGTTCGTCACCCAAGCTGAAGTCGAACTCTTGCAGGCGTTCGTCCTGGGCAAGCTCTAGCAGCTCGCCCAACAGCGCGACGCCCGGTGATCGCGCCGCATAGTCGACGTCGAACGTGGGCTTATAATACGAGAACGTCCCTGCGTGGACGCAGCCGAAGTGGTGGGCGGTTGGGCGGTCTGCGATCGACATCCTGGTGAAGCGCAGCGCGCCTGCTTGCCCGAGGTGGACGGCAGCGGCTTCGTAGAACCGACGCTGGGCAGGCTGATGAAACATGCTGGGTGTCGGAGTCCCTTGCCACCGCCGACAGTGTTGCGCGAAGAAGTCGTCCAGAAGCGGCAGCACCGCGGCCGGGCTGCGGTGGTGGGTGACTTGGAAGCCGTCACGTCTCCGAAACCAGCGCGTGCTGCGCCGCACGCGGTGCCGCCGGCCCGCGCGTTGAAACTCGTCGGGTCGAGTGACGCGCAAGGTCGGACACGCGGTCGGCGGGTCCATGAGCCCCCGAACCGCGCAGCGCCGCAGGGCCCGCAGGCTCGGGGAGCCCTGCAGCATGCAGCGCAGCTCCAGGCGCCGCCACCCGCGAGCCGCCTCAAGCGCGCCTCTCCAGAGCGCTTCGCGGACGTCGTCGCGCCCCGGCGCCACGAGGATGTCTGCGTAGTCGCTGCTGCCGTGACCCAGGAAGCGCACCGCGCGGCCGTGAGCGAGGCAGAGCGGCGCGATTCCGACAAGACGCCCGCCTTCGCGCACAGACAGCAGCAACAGCTCATGGTGTTCACCAAAGGCCGTCCACCACGCTAGGTGCCACGGGTGTGTCTGGAAGACGGTGCTCGGCGCGGACGCCGCGGCCAGCTGGTCCCAGGCGTCAGAATCCAGCTCGTTGAGGTCGTGGTGTCGTCGGATCTGCACGTCTCGGACCCCGCGTGTCAATCGATCGCTTAGCGGACTCCCAAGCCGCTGCACATCGCGGCGAAGCGGCTGCGGCCGACGTTGTTGCCGACGCCGACGCGCTTGAGTTCGAAGACGTCGTCGCCGGTCGAACAAAGCCCTCCAATCGCCGAGAGTCCGCAGCTTGCCGAGGCTTCTTGTAGCATTTGCTTGGCCTCTGGCGGGAAGTCTTGCCGGCGTCCGTTTGGATACGCAAACGTCACGTGTTCTATGCCAAGTTGGCGACGGACTTCTTCACAGCTGTCGACGATCTCGCTGCGCATCACGTCGTGCGGCAGCCTGCTCAAGATCTCGTGGCGCGATCCGTGGGCGCCGAAGTTGATGAGACCGCTCTGCTGCATCAGCTTCACCTGCTGCCAGGACATCATGCGGAACTCGTCGGCGTATTCCGGGTAGCGCGCGGGGTCTACTTCTAGCCGCGCCTCAAGGTCATTGAGCAGAGCGAGCTTCGTTTCGAAGGCGATATTCTTCGCGTACGATCGAACCTCATCCGCGACCGCGTCACGTTGTGCCATCGTGTCGAACTGGAAGTCCTTGAGGCCGTGATCACGGAGATCCAAGCGTCGCAGCCTCGAGCTCCTCAGCGCGAGGAAGATCCTTGAGCTTGTTGGCAGCTTGCCGGTGCCGACATAAGCCGTGGTTAAGAACACGGTCGCAGGTATCCCCAGCCGCTTGAGCGTCGGGAAAGCGCGCGTGTAGGTGTTTTGGAGGCCGTCGTCGAAGGTCACGACCGCCGTGTTGTCAGGGAGCGTGCTGCCGGTTTGCATCGCCGCCAGCACGCGCTGTAGCGGCAGGACACGATAGTGGCGTCGCAGCCACTCCATCTGCCAAGCGAAGCGAGATGCCGGCAGGTGTGTCCAGCGCTTGAACGGCGCGTTGTCCTCCACGACGCCGTGATACATCAGGATCAAGATGTCTTTGCGCCTGCGGTGTCGCAGCATTCGGCTGAGGCCGAGCGAGTTGGCCACTGCGCAAAAGATCTCTTGGCAGGAGGCCTTCACGACGTCCTCCGCAAGGCGGTCCGCCCCATCATGGCGATGCGATTGGCGGCTTGAAACAGGCCGCTGCGGCGCAGATGTGCCCGCAGCGAGCGGCCGTGGGCGCAGTCGTGGAACCAGCGCCAGCCAGCGCTCGAGCGTTCGTCAGCGGCGGTCTTCTCGGGGTCTTGGTAGAACGCGTCGATCGCGCTGCCGGGGACGCAGTCGTGCTGGCGCCATCCGGAGAGGTGACGTAGCAGCACGTGGATGTCGGTGAGGCATTTGCTGAGTCCCGTGCCGGTCGCAGGGCTCACGGACTGATAGGCTTCGCCGATCACGACGACCCCGTTGGGTGATGGCCGACGCACGCGGTGCCACACGGTGTGACCGATCTGGACGCGCGTCGTTGCTCGGAGGGCGCCTGTGAACTCCCGCATCCGGGGGAACAAGTCGTAGAGGCGCTCGATGGGTTGCCGCGCGAAGCGCCGTGTCCGTTCTTCATTTGGCGACCACGACGTGAACACGTTGAACCTCCACGCGTCGCCAATTGGAAACAGGGTCGCGTAGTGAGCGTGGTCTTGACCGGGGGACTCGCTGTTGTAGTTGAAGGCGCGCAGGGGCGCGCCGTTTGCGGCCTCCACGTCGAAGCCGAAGGTCAGGCTCGTTAGTCCAGGGTCACGGTCGACTTCGACGCCGCTTTGCGCGAGCAGCGATGGCCGGCCGCTGGCGATGACGCAGAGCTTGCCCCGTACTGCATCACCATTCGCGGTGTGAGCTGTCGCTCCGTGTGCGTCGCTGGTGATTTTATCGACGCGGGCTTTCGTCCAACGCGTCTCGTCGCGGGCAGCTTCGCGGAGCGCGTTCACTGTGTCGTCGTAGCGGATGCCGAAGTGGTCCTCGTAGTGGCACGTGACGACCCGTCCGCGCTCGAAGGTGTCCACCGTCTCCAGCTCGCAGTCCGGCGGGCTGACCTTGTCGAGCATGCCGAACTTTCGGAGCAGCTGGCTCTGGTCTGGTTCCAGCTTTTCGCTGCGGAACGCGTCGGGGTAGCGCTCCGCGTGGTCGAGCGTGTGCGTGTCGAAGCCCGCGGCGCGCAGCTTGGCTGTCAGGACCGAGCCCGCGAAGCCTCCGCCTACGACAACGACGTCTGGGGAAGGGTCGCTGCTGACTGGGGAGCCGGGGTGCATTCGTGGTGGTGTGCGAGTCTCCTACAGGCTCTGCACGCCCTAGGAGCGTATCACCCGAACGCCTGGTGGATAAATGGTCTTGACGCCGCTCTAAGGTCTTTGCAACACCATGTTTCGGTCAAGCGTGTTCGCGCCCGCTGCCGCCGGTGCGAACGACACGTGGCCGAGGTCGGAGACCCGCTTCTCGATATGCGAATCCTGCGACCAGTCTCCGGTCCAGCCTTCCTGCTGCATCTGCTCCAGCTCCTCCTGCCACCACCAACGATCGCAGAAGGCGGGTTTGAGGTCGTCGAGCCAGCGCGCGGCCGGGTCGTAGTCGGCGAAGAACACTTGGTTGACCCAGTCCGGGTTGCGTCCCTGGATGAACTTCAGCACGTAGACCTTCTTGCCCTGCACTTCGGCGATGCCGTCGATGAGCACCTTGCCCGGCGTCGAGGACATCGAGGGGCCGCGCACCGTGCGCGCGAGGCCAGAGACCTTCTGGTAGGCCTCGGTAAAGATCTGGAACGCTTTGCCGAGCGGCACCTCGAAGTAGGCGCGGGGGCCGGTGTCGCGCTCCACGAACATGTAGTAGGGGATCGCGCCGAGCGTCACTTGGCGCTTCCACATGTTGGCCCAGGTCTCGGCGTTGTCGTTGACGTGTCGGATCAGCGGCGCCTGGCAGCGCACCACCGCGCCGGCGTTGCGTACGCGCTCGACTGCTGCCTGGCCCATCGGCGTCTCCAACTCGACAGGGTTGCTGTAGTGAGCCATGACGGAGATGTTCCGGCCTGCGCTGTGCACTTCGTCGAAGAGCCGCATCAGGTCATCGGAGTCGTTGTCCGTCACGAAGCGGCCAGGCCAGTAGGCCATCGCCTTGGTGCCGATCCGGATGCTCACGATGTGGTCGAGCTCAGGCTGCAGGAGCGGCTCGACGTAGCGACGGAAGACCCTCGTCTTCATGACCATGGGGTCGCCGCCGGTGAACAACACGCTGTTCACCTCTGGGTGCTGCTTGAGATAGTCGATCATGCGGTCCGCCTCTCGAGCGGCGAACTTCATGTCATCTAGCCCGACAAATTGTGGCCAGCGGAAGCAGTAGGTGCAGTAGCTGTGGCAGATCTGCCCGGCGGAGGGGAAGAACAGCACCGTCTCGCGGTACTTGTGCTGCATACCCGCGACCTCGATCCCCTCCAGCTTGGGAACGTTCATCGACTTCTGTCCGGCCGGGTGCGGGTTCAGGCCGAGCTGGATCCGGCGAGCCTCGGCCTTGAGGTCGCTCCGCGGCGCGTCTTTGCGGATCAGATCGATCATCGCGTCGAGTTCGCCGTCCTTGAGCATGCCGGGCTGCGGGAAGGTCAGCTGGAACATCGGGTCGTCCGGCACGCGGTCCCAGTCGATCAGCTCGTCGATGACGTAGTCGTTGACCCGGAACGGCAAGACATTGGCCACGGCGCGCATTGCTAGGACCTCGTCCCTGCTAAACTTCGACAGCTGCGGGATCTTCTCGATGTTCTTCTCGGTGTAGACCGTGAAGGTGCGCGGAGTGACTTGGATGTTCTTGGGCATAAGGCTGGGTGCTTACTCTCGTTTGCGTGCTTTCGGCGTGGGGAAAGCAAGGCTCCAGAGGGTCGGGCCGCTGGCTCGCGACCTCGGCTGTGGGCGAGGTGCGTCGGGGCTCCAAAGAATAGCGAAATTCGCGCGTCATGCCCACCCTGTGGCGTCGCCGACCTCCTCGTGGTCGCTGATGAGGCCGCGTGCGTGTTCGCGTTTCTCTTTTGCCTGCTGCATGATGCGTTCAGGAGGACCTCGGTATGGCAGCTGGATTCGGTGATATGCAGAGCCTGCTCAAACAGGCACAGGACATGCAGCGACGCATGGAAGAGACGCAGCGGACGCTCGCGGCCCGCACCTTGGAGGCGACTTCGGGCGGGGGAGCCGTCACGGTTTGCGTCAACGGCAACCAAGAGCTTCAGTCGATCAAGATCGACAAAGCCGCGGTGGACCCTGACGACGTCGAGGCGCTCGAAGACCTCGTGACGGTGGCCGTGCAGAAGGCGCTGGCAGACGCCAAGCAGCTCCGCGAGCAGGAGACCGCCAAGGTCACGGGCGGTATGAACCTGCCCGGGATGGGCTTCTGATCCTCGCTGCCTAGGATTGCCGCGGCATGCCGTCGCGTGAGGCGCGCGCTGGAAAGCGCCCGCTCGACGTCGCACGCTGATGGCAGGACGCCCTGGAGAGCAAATGGCTGGACGCGATCGCACCATCGAGACCTTGATCGAGCGGCTCAACCGCTTGCCGGGAGTCGGTCCGAAGACCGCAGAGAGGCTGGCGTTTCACCTGCTGCGCGTCGAGCAGCAGGAGGCGTTGGAGCTCGCCGTGGCGATCCAGGACGTGCGCGCTGCGGTCAAGAGCTGCAGCGTCTGCTACCAGCTCGACGCGAGCGACCCGTGCAGCATCTGCAGCGACGCCTCCAGGGAGCGAGACATGATGCTCGTCGTCGAAGATCCGCGCGAGGTCGCGAGGTTTGAGGAGATCGGCTTCCGCGGTGTCTATCACGTTCTGCAGGGGCGCCTCTCGCAGCTGGAGGGGATCAAGCTGGAGGACCTGACCATCGCGGCCTTGCTCCGGCGGGTCGAAGAGGGGTCGTTCCGCGAAGTCTGCCTCGCGACCAATCCGGACCTCGAGGGCGAAGGCACCGCCCAGGTGCTCGCCGAGAAGCTCGAAAAGAGCGGCGCGTCGTTGACGCGGCTCGCGCGCGGCTTGCCCGCGGGCTCGTCGATCGCGCAGGTGAGCTCCTCGATCCTCTCGGACGCGATCGAAGGGCGCCGGCCCCTGTCGTGATGACGCGACCGTGAGCCGAATCGAGCCGCTGCCGATCGACCCGTCGCTGGACGGCGTGGTCGCCGCGCTGCGCCGTAGCGGCGCCGCGTTGCTGATGGCGCCGCCAGGTTCCGGTAAGACCACGCGCGTCCCCCCGGCGCTTTTGGACGCGATCCCCGCGGGCGAGCAGGTGGTTGTGCTTGAGCCGCGGCGGCTCGCGGCGCGTGCCGCAGCGCAGCGGGTCGCGCACGAGATGGGCTGTGAGCTCGGCGGCCTCGTGGGCTACCAAGTCCGTGGGGACGCGAGGGTCTCCAAGCAGACGCGCGTGCGGTTCGTCACGGAGGGTGTGCTCGTTCGGCAGTTGGTGCAGGACCCATTCCTGGAGGGTGTCGCTGCGGTGTGCCTCGACGAGTTCCACGAGCGGCACCTCGAGGGCGACTTGGCCCTGGCGATGCTGCAGGAGACGCGCGTGACGGTGCGTGAGGACCTGCTGCTCTGTGTCATGTCCGCGACGCTCGACCCCGCGCCGCTGCAGGATTTCCTCGACGGCGCCGAGGTCGTCGAGGCCGACGGGCGCCTGCACCCCGTCGAGGTCTTACACCTTGCGCGCATCACCAACGCCGACCTTGAGGTGCTGGTGCGCGACGGGGTCGAGCGAGCGCTCGACGAGACCGACGGCGACATACTCGTCTTCCTGCCCGGCGTTGGCGAGATCGGCCGCTGCCAAGCCGCCTTGCAGAACCTCGCTCGTCGGCGCGCGGTCGAAGTGCTGCCGCTGCACGGCCGGCTCGACCTTAAGGAGCAGAGCCGGGCGATTCGTCCGGCCAATGGCCGCAAGGTCGTGCTTTCGACGAACGTCGCAGAGAGTTCGTTGACGATCGCCGGTGTCTCTGCGGTGGTCGACTCGGGGTTGGCGAGGGAGCTTCGCTTTGACCGGGGTCGCGGCGTCGACGTGCTTGAGCTCGGTAAGATCAGCCTTGCGTCTGCGACGCAGCGGTCTGGCCGCGCCGGCCGGACCGGTCCGGGGCGATGCTATCGGCTGTGGTCGCCTGCGGAGGAGCGCAGGATGCTCCCGCACTCCTCGCCCGACGTGCAGCGGGTCGACCTCTGCGGACCGGCGCTGTCGGTGCGGGCGTTTGCGGGTCGTGACCCCGTCGCGTTCGGTTGGTTCGAAGCGCCGCCCGAAGACGCCCTGCGCCGCGCGGACGAGCTGTTGCGAGCGCTCGGCGCGATCGAAGGTGACGACGGCAGCATGACCGCGTTTGGTCGAGAGCTGTTGGCGATGCCGCTGCACCCTCGGCTCGGCGCGGTGGTCCTCGCTGGTCGTCTTCATGGCTGCGCCGCAGCTGCCGCTACGGCTGCGGTGCTGCTCAGCGACGTTGACAAGCTCGGGCGTGACCGCGACGGCGCCGACCTGCACGCAGCGGTCGAAGCGTTCTTGGCTGCTGAGGCGCGGGGCTTCCCCGAGCACCTGTGCCGCGAGTTCGGGTCGTTTCCCGGCGCGGCCCGAGGGCTGCAGCGCGCTCGGGACCGCGTCCTGCGCCGCGTAGATTCCATCGATCGCGGCTCTGTGGACCTCGCGCAGCTCACCCGCTGTCTGTTGCGCGGCTTCCCTGATCGGGTCGTCCGGCGCACCGTGGGCGCAGCGGCGGACGCCCGCACTGGCACGATGGTCGGCGGGCGCGGTGTGTTGCTCCCCAGGGTCTGCGACGGCGAAGAGCTGATGTTGGCGCTGCGCTTGCACGAAGCTGGCCGCCAGCAGCGCTCGCAGGTCAACCTCGTCGCGGCCTTGACCGTGCACGACCTAGAGGCCGCCGATGGCGTGGGGCTGGAAGACGTGGTCGTTGCCGAGCTGGACGAGGCCCAGGGGCGGGTCTTTGCCGTGCGCCAGCGGCGCTACCTCGACCTGCCGCTGCGCGCGTCCCGCGGCGGCGAGCCTCCTCTCGACGAGGCGCGCGCGCTGCTGCTGACCGTGTTGGCTCGCGACCCGTGGCGTTGGCTCGGTGAACAGAAGGAGCTGCGTCGCTTCGTGGGGCGGATGGCTTGGCTCGCTGATCGAGCTCCCGAGCTCGACCTGCCGGTCATCGATGACGCCGCGATCGCTCGGGCGGCGCTCGAGCTGCTCGCTGGCGCCGATCTCAAGCAGCTCCGCGGCGCCAAGGTCAAGGAGCTGATCCTCCACCAGCTCTCGCCCCAGCAGCGACGCACGCTCGCGCAGGCCGCACCCGACCGCATCGAGCTGCCCACCGGTCGCGCGGCCGTCGTCGATTATGCGGCCGAGGCCGGCCCCACTGTCGCCGCGAGGCTGCAGGAGTTCTTCGGGCTCCCAGAGGTCGAGCGCCTCGCCGGCGGCCGCGTGCCGGTTGTTCTGGAGTTGCTCGCGCCCAACCAGCGCCCGGTGCAGGTCACGACCGATCTCGCCAGCTTCTGGCAGAACGTCTACCCGCAGGTGCGCAAGGAGCTCAGCCGGCGATACCCGCGTCACAGCTGGCCCGAAGACCCGCTGGCGGCCACGCCCGAGACTCGGCCGAAGCCGCGCCGGCGTCGTTAGCCGCGCGAACCTTCGGCCGGTTGTATGAGGTCGGCGACCTGCTCAGCGAGCACGGGTCCGAACTTGAAGCCGTGCCCGCTGCACGCCGCGACCGCGACGACGCGGTGGTCGTCGGGGTGCGTGGTGACGTGCAGGTGCTCGTCCGCTGTGACGGCATACAGGCACGTCTCGACGCCGTGCAGCCCCCGCACGGGCAGCGTCAGCCTGCGACGGGCCCGCGACAGCAGCGCGGCTTCGTCGACGTGAGCGTCGGCGGCGTCGACGTCATCGGGCGCGCCGCGCGTGCGGTGCTGGGCGACCTTGAGCCCAGGCCGATCGAACTCCGGCAGGCCGTAGTCGAACGCCTCGTCTCCGCCGCCGATTCGACACCACACCGGGAACCGACCTGCCGCGAGGTCACCGGGCGCTGCGTCGACGTCGACGTAGGCCACCTCTTGCCGCAAAGGGACCAAGCGCGCGCGCCATAAAGGGAGCAGCTCGCCCAGCCACGCGCCCGTCGCGAGCACGACGTGGCGAGCCAGTAGATCGCCGCTGGCCGTGGATAACGTGACGCCGTCGCGGCGACGCTCCATGCTGGTTACGCGGACGCCGTGCCGCAGCTCGACGTCGTTGGCGGTGAGCCAGGCACGCAGCGACGCCAACGTGCGGTTGGCCGCGAGCACGCCCGCGGTGTGATCGAGCATCACGCGGTCGCCTGGATCGAAGTGCAGCATGGGGAATCGCGCCGCGGCCTCTGCGCGCGGCAGCTCCTCGACGTCGACGCCTGCAGCCAGAGTGGCGTTCAGGAAGGCCGCGAACGGGCCGCGCTCGGGGCCGTAGAACAAGCCTGGCGTTGGGTGCACGAGTTGAACGCCCAGCTCGGCTTCGAGCCGCGGCCATGCCTCCCGGTGCATATCACGTGTCATCTCGACGTAGCGTCGGTCGTGATAAGACGACCGCGTGATGCGCCCCGCGCCGTGCGAACCGCCGCGGTCGTGGCCGGCCTCGAACCGGTCCACGACCAGCACCCTTCGTCCGCGTCGTCGCAGGGCGAACGCTGCGCAGAGCCCGTGGACGCCGGCGCCGACGACGACTATGTCACGTCGCTCGCTCACGCGCTGATCACCTCGGTGGCCTGCATCCGATCATGACTTACTGGATCGCGGCTGAGCGCGAAAGCGAGCGGCGCGGGGCTGACGCAGGGGGGGGGCACCCTGCGATCCCCGAGAGCTCGCTAAGCGCGCGTCGCGGCGATGCCACTGGCGGTCCACGGCAGTGACGATTTCCTCGACGCGCGCCATCAACTGCTCAAGATCTGGGCGATTGCTGTCGAAACCACTCATGGAGCCGGACCCATGAGCCTCGACATGAATCTCGGACAGCGGCAGGAGCAGCGGATGACCCTGCTGCCACAGATGCTGCAGTCGATCGAGGTCCTGCAGCTGGCGACGACCGACTTGATCACCTTCGTCGAGGCGGAGTTGCAGCAGAACGAGACGCTCATACTTGAGCAGCGCGAGGTCGAGGCGCCAGCGTCGGCGGAGGAGTCGAGCGTAGAGCGCGACGAGCCCACCTACGAAGAGTTCCGCCGCGCGCCCGGCGACCGTGAAGACCGCAAGCTCGGATTCTTGAACAGCGTGCCGGCTCGCGCCATGACCCTGGACGTTTATGTGCGCGAGCAGCTCGCGTTTCGGCAGATCCAGACGGTCTTGGCAGAGACCGTGTTCTCGTTGGTCCAGCGCGTCGATGAACGCGGGTTGCTGCCCTTCTCCGACGAGGAGTTGGCGGTCGAGCTGGATCGAGACGTGGCGCTGGTGCGCGAGGCTCGCGCGACGCTGTCTCACTTGGAGCCCAGGGGGCTCGGTGCTCGCGACGCCGTCGGCGCGATGCTCGCCCAAGCGGAGGGTGATCCGGACCTCATCCTGATCGAGGCGATGCTCAGCGAGCACCTCGAAGCTTTGTCGCGGAACAAGCTGCCAGAAGTCGCGCGCGCCCTGTCGTTGAGCCTCGACGAGCTCCAATCGCTGATCGTCCGCGTGCGTACGCTGAACCCGCGGCCGGCCGCTGAGTTCGCCACGGACGCTGATCGCCCCGTGCAACCGGACGCCTTCGCTTGGCTTCAGAACGGTCAAGTCAGGGTCGCGCTGGACGACGAGGCGTTGCCGGACCTACAGATCAACGACGAATACGCCGCGCTCGCAGGAGACCGGCGCACGGACCGCGAGGTGCGTGAATATCTCCGTCCGAAGCTGCGCTCGGCGCGAGACCTCATCGACGCGGTCCAGCAGCGGAAGGCGACGCTCGCGCGGGTCGTCAGGGCGACGATGCAGCAGCAGCGCTCGTTCCTCGAGAAGGGCAGAGCCGCCATCAAGCCGCTGCGGATGTCGGAGATCGCCGAGGGTCTCGACCTGCACGCGTCGACGGTCAGCCGCACGATCGCGGGCAAGTATCTACAAACCGACCGCGGGGTGTTCGCGCTCCGAGAGTTCTTCGACGGCGGCCGTATTGACGCCGTCCCTGGCGAGGGTCAGGGACGTATGGGCGTCGCGCAGCAGATCCGCGACTTGGTCGACGGCGAAGACAAGCTACGGCCGATGTCCGATGACGAGATCGTCAAGGTGCTCGGCTCGCGCGGCGTGCAGGTCGCGCGTCGCACGGTCGCCAAATACAGGCGCGAGCTGGAGATCCCCTCCAGTTATCAGCGCAGGAAGTTTTCACGGAGTCCCGATGACCAACTATAGCCCGTTCTCTTACGGCGAGGTGCGCCTCGACGCAGACCCGCAGCCTGGCGTGACCGCTCAGGAGGTCGAGGACCTGTTGTTCGCAGACGCTGCGACCGCCGAGCAAACGACGCCGCCTGCCGCATCGTGGGGAGCGGCGGAGCCCGCTTCGCCGGAGTCGCTCACGCCTGCGCCTGATGCGTCGGACGTCGGCGGCCTTGGCCCCGGCCTCGCCGCGACCCTAGACGTTGGCGTTGAGGTGTTCGGGGAGCAAGGCGACGCGGCGCGGCAGCCCGCGCGCGCCCACGCGCATGCGCCGAGCCCGCGGACAGCGCCCGCGGTCGGGGCGGCCGTGCTGGGCGCGTCGCGGAGCGATCGCGTCTGCGCCACTCCGCGGGCGACGACCCTCGCTAACGTGCTGCCGGTGACGTTCCTGGTCTTCGGCAGCGCCGCTTCGGTCTGGATCTGGAAGCTCCAGCTAAACCCGGTCTTGGCGGTGATCACCGGCGCTGCGACGTTGGTCGGCACGCTGTTCGCACGGCTGCTTCTCCGCGGCTGAGCGCGTATGGTCGGCGCCGTGCCGACTTACTTGCTCACAGTCGCCTATGACGGGAGCCGCTTTCACGGATGGCAGCGCCAACCCGGCGTGCGAACTGTACAGGAGGAGTTAGAGCGGGCCTGCGCTGCGATCGACCTGCCGGACACGCACGTCGAAGGCGCTGGTCGAACCGACACCGGCGTGCACGCCTTCGGTCAGTGTGCCCACATTCGGATCGACCGCGATTTTCCTGCTGACAAGCTGCAGCTCGCGCTCAACAGCAACTTGCCCGAGGACGTCGCGGTGCGGCGTTCGGTCGTCGCGCCTGATGAGTTCCACGCGCGATTTTTCGCTGGCGGCAAGCGCTACCTCTACCGGGTCGTATGTAGCGCCGTGAAGCCGGCGGTCGGGCGACCCTATTTTCACTGGAGCCGACGCGACGTCGACATCGATGCGATGCGCCGGGCGATGCAGTGTCTGCGCGGCGAACACGACTTCGCGTCGTTCGCCACGAACCCGGGATACGAGCGCTCGCGTGGGACGGTGCGGACGCTGCACCATGTGCACCTCGTCCGCAGGCGCGACGGATTCGACTTCGTCGTTCAAGGGTCGGGCTTCCTCTACAACATGGTGCGCAACATCGTCGGCACGCTGCTCGAGGTGGGTTACGGCAATCGACCCGTCGAGTGGGTCGCCGAGGTGCTCAAGGGCGCCGATCGTCGTCTCGCTGGCGCGACGGCGCCCGCGCGGGGCCTCTACCTGCTGCGCGTGCTCTACGGAGACGACCTGAGCGTGCCTGCTGGCAAAGAGCCGGGCGGCGAGCGCTCTTCGCCGCGCCGTTGACGCTCGGCGGTCGAGCCAGCGTCCGAGCGTTTTCCGTGGCGTGACCGCCCAGGGCAAGGTCGCGGGGCGTCTCGCTTGCGTCATCCGCCAGCAAGTGCGAGCTTGCTGCCATGAATAAGCAGAACGAGGCTCGTCGTAAGCGGCTCCGCCGGTTGGTCAAGGGTGACGAGCTAGCGATCCAGGTCACCTGTGAGGACCTACGTTGGCTCCTCGATGAGGCCGGGCGGCTGCAGCAGGCCAATGACCGCCTCCGCAGGCAAAACCGCAGGCTGCGGCTACAGCGCGGCCAGGACGTGGCCGCGGGCGACGCCGAGGACGTCTGACGGCGCCCCGCGCGCCCCGACGCCAAGGGCGCATTGCTGGGCGACGCCTGGAGACGTAGGCTCAGGATCTCTTAGGTCGCGCATGTCGAAGATTTCCCTCTGCTTACTTTTGATCGCGGGGCTGTTCGCGTCCAGCGTGCAGGACCCCGCGCGGGGCGCGCGCTACATGATCCCCGAGCGGATCGAGCGCGCGACGGTGGAGGACGATGAGGGCAAACTCCAGTGGGCAGAGTGGCCTGCGCCCGAGTGCGGAAGCTGCAAGGGCGCCGGCACGATGGTCTGCGCGACGTGCGCGCGCTTCGCAAAAGACGCGAAGGACTGTCCAGAGTGCGGACGCAAGGACCCGAAAAACCTGACCGCATGTCGCGCATGCGCGGGCTCGGGCAAGATCGCCGACCCGCTCGACGAGGTCCCTTGCGCGGGCTGCATGGGCGCGGGGATGCTCCTGTGTACGGTCTGCGGCGGGGGCGGTCAGCTTCGAGTGGGCGCCGCCAAGCGTTGGAGCAAGTGTCCGGCTTGTCGCGGTAAGGGCAAGTTCGACTGTGGGGCGTGCAAGGGCAAGCGGGTGATGTCGTCGCTGGTGATCAAGCCATCTTTGCGCGAGGCCGACGTCGATAAGCTGCGGAAGGCGATGAAGGCTGTCGACGCCTCGTTGGCGCTCTTCGCTGCGTTTGTTCCCCAGGGCGGGACCAAGGCGCGCAAGGAGGTCAAGGCGCTCGGCAAGGCGTATGACGCGATGAAGAAGTATCACCCGTCGTTCAAGGCGATGGTTAAGACCTCGAAGAGCTACATGAGCAAGATCTTCGCTGGCGCCCAGTTCCAGGGGCACGCCGAGAACGAGGCGAACACGATGAACCGGCTCAAGGCGAACGCTGAGTATTACCTCAAGCACCAAAAGCGCATGCTGGGGTTGGCGATCGCGCGCGCCGAGGCGAACGCCGGCAAGTGACCAAGCGTTGCGCGTCGAGGCGCTCGACCGACGCGTTAGGCGACTGGGCGCGCGGGCCTGCGGACGTTAGGCTGCTCTACCTGATGCGTGCGAGTCTGCTGCTGTTCTCCTCCTTGTTGGCCGCTGCACCTGTATGGAGCCAAGGCGTCGTCAACGAGTCCTTGCTGCGTCCGCCGACGGGTGCCGCAGCAAAGACCTGGTCGACCCGCACGTTCGAGCGCGCCCAGGCGTCCATCGTGTACGTTGCGGTCGAGGTAGACGGTCCACGCGGTAGCTTCTACATCGAACGCGCTAGCACCGGCGTCGTGGTCGGCGAAGACGGCTACGTGCTGACGTTTCACCGCCTCGTCGCTGAGGCCGTGGGCGCAGACGACAAGCGGATCAAGGTCCGTCTCAACGACGCGACGAACACGGAGCTGGTCGCGCGGCTCGTGCGCACCGACGCGGCGACCGGGTTGGCGCTGCTGCAGGTCGACGCTCCGGAGGGCGCGATCACCGCCGCGCCCCTGGCGGACGCGGCGCCCAACTACGGCGAGCCGGCGCTGGTCGTCGCGAGGCCCGAGGGCGAAGAGATGCTCGCGTTCTCCGGGGTCGCGAGCCGCGCGCTCGCTGCGGTCACGCTCGCTGGCCGCCGCTTCTCGTCGGAGGAAGTATTCTTGACGGACTCGCGCAACGACCTGCGTTGTGACGGCGCTGGTGTCTTCGGCGCCGACGGCCGACTCCTCGGTCTGTATTCGACGGAGCACGTCCTCCGCGACGTCAGGGAGCCCAAGCTTGAGGACCTCAAGCGGCCGAGCTTCGGGGTCGTGTTCCAGGCGTCACGTGCGCGCGCCGCGTTCAGGGCAGAGCTCGGCGACGGCGCGCGAGCTGGCCGGTCACCGCACCCATGGGCGGCGGCGGTCGCCGCGGTGGCGCCGGCGGTGGTGGGCGTCTACGGCGGCGACGGCCCGTGGCCGGCCCCAGGCTCGGATGACCCGGGTTGCGTGCAGCGGCGTCGCGGCCTCGGATCGGGCGTCGTCGCGACGCGCGACGGGCTCATCGTCACGAACGCGCACCTGTGCCGCGGCGGCGCGGTGCGCGTTAAGGTGCAGGGCCGCGTCTACGACGCCGAGGTGGTGAAGACGCGCAGCGGCGCCAACCTCGCGCTGCTCCGGGTCGCGCTGCCTGCGGGCGCGTCGTTGACGCCCGCTGAGTTCGGCGTCGATGACGACGTACAGCTTGGCGAAGCGATGCTCGCCGTCGGGAACCCGACCGGCGGTGAGGTCGTGGTCACCGGCGGAGTCATCTCGGCGATGCGCGCGCGCGAGGGCGGTCGTATCCAGGCCGACGCCAACCTCGGCAACCAAAACGGCGGCGGCGCGATCATCGACGCGTCGGGGCGTGTCGTAGGAGTCGGCGACGCTGGCCGCGTCGACCCGGTCGAGATGGCGTTCAGGATGCGCGGTGACGGCGCGACCAAGGAGACCAACCTGTCGACCTTCTTGGGGACGCGGCAGGTGCGCAAGCTGTTCCGCGGTGAGCTCGAAGGAGACGGCTCGCTGGCGTCGCCCGTGAGCGCGAACGCGGACCAGCGCGAACGCCGTCAGGCCGCGCTGGTCGACATGGTGCAGGCGGCCAGCGGCGCGATGCTGAACATCTACGTCGCCAAGAATGTCGCCGAGGTCGACCCTGAGGACCCGTTCCCGCCGGACCCGATCTGGCGGCCGATGAGCCTGGGTTCGGGTGTGATCATCGACCGCTCGGGTCTAGCTGTCAGCAACTGGCACGTCGTCGACGCGGGCACGTTCCCTGACGGCTCGACCAACGATGAGTACCGCATCACAGCGCGGGTCTTCGGCGGCAAGGAATACGAAGTCGAGGTGCTGAGCATATCCCGCGAGGACGACTTGTCGTTGCTGCAGCTCGGCCTTGAAGAAGGCGAGCAGGTGAACGCCGTCGAGCTCGGGAACTCCGAGCAGCTCGCGATCGGCGAGGCGGTCGCCGCGATCGGCAACCCGCACGGCCGCTCCAATACCATCACCTACGGCGTAGTTTCGGCGAAGGGGCAGGGCATCCGCGTCAAGGGGCGCTGGGCCAAGCTGAAGCACCTGATCGAGACGGACGCTGCGATCAACGGCGGCAACAGCGGGGGCGCCCTGCTCGACATGGACGGCAGGCTCGTCGGCATCAACAGCGCGGGCGGCGGCACGTTCAACAACGTCGGCTACGCGATCGCCGTCGACCACGTGCGCCGCCAGCTCACCGGTCTTTTGATGCAGCCTTACAAGCTACGCAGCCCCGACCTCGGTATGCGCGTGCTCGACGACGAAGGTGAGGTCGTGGTGATGGACGTCGACGAGCGCGGGCCAGCGGCGCGCGCCGGCGTGCGCTCGGGAGACCGGATCCAGCGGCTCGGTGGGGAAGAGGTGACGTGGAGCCCGGGCTTCGCGCGGCTGCTGCTCGCGCAGCAGCCGAGTGAGCCCGTCGGGCTCGACGTGACGCGACAGGGGGCGAGCAAGTCGCTGCGGGTCACGCCGGTGCGTCCGGAGGTGTGGTCGGTGGTCCGTCAATCGGACCTGCAGACGCGGGACTTCGGCTTCGGCGAGGCGCCCGAGCGGATCCAGCGGGTCGTTGTCGCCATGCACCGGGCGTTCAGCGGCGACGCGACCGCGGTGCCGCAGGTGATCCCCGAACAGGTCGTGCTGATCGAGCGCGCCTTCGGTCAGCAGGGAGACGACGGCGTGATAGCAGGCGACCTGCTGCTCGCGATCGAGCTCAAAGCTCGCGCCGACGGGCGCCCGCTTCTACAGCCCGTCGCTTCGGTGGTCGAGCTGCGGGACTGGTTCAACAATCGCGAGCTCGGCGACTACGACGGCGTCCCGTGGCGGTGCTGGATCGCGCGCGGCGAACAGGTGCTGTCGGTCGAAGTGACCGCGAAGCGGCTGCTCTGGTGAGCTCGCCCAGCGTGCGCGGCGCGGCTACTTGGCGTTGAAGCCGCCGTTCAGCTTGCCTGCCTGGCCGTTTCGCGACCACGTCCAGATGAACCGGATCTGACCCTTGGGCAGCGGGTCGAGCGGCCAGAACGTCGCCATGCCGGGCGCGGTGGTGGTCCGGACCTCGCCGTCGTCGAAGACCAGCACGCCCTCTACAGGTTTGTCATCCTTGCCCATCACCTGACACTTGAGCGAGCCGCGCAGGCCGATGCCCCCATTGCTGCCGAAGTGCATCGTCAACGGGAAGCCGATCGTCTTCTTGCCAGCGCGACCGTTCGCCGCGAGCAGCGCCTCGACCTCGGGGCCGAGCTCTGCGACCGGCACCTCGCGCTCGTAGGTCGCCTGCTGCATGTTGCGCGACGGGAAGCAGTCGAAGCCCGCCTGTGGGTCCTTGGGGTCACCGAGACCGCTGGTGGCGTTCATCACCATGATGTCCCCTTCGAGATACATGCCCACGGTCAGCAGGCGGTGATTGATCAACAGGTCGCGGTAGCCGGGCTTGTAGACCCATCGCTCGATCAGCTTGTCGGCCTTCGACGGTTTGCCGGCCGTCTCGACGACGGCCATCTGAGCGAACAGGCTGTTGGTGTAGCTGCCGCCCAGATCGACCTTCTCGCGGTGCTCCGCGGCCGGGCCGCGCTGGTCCTTGTTGGCCTTGAGGTAGTCGGCGTGCGCCTTGCAGCGCGTCGACAGCACGGCCGACCAGGTCACCGGCGTCCGGTTGCGCGCCTTCCGCGCCTTGTTGAGCGCGATGAGCCACTTGTCCACGCCCTTGCTGATCGCGCTGACCGGCGGCGTGTTGTTCTGGATCGCCTTCAACACTGGCGAAGCCTCGGTCCAGAAGTCTTCCCACTCCTTGTCGAGCTGCGGGATCGAGACCTCTTCATGGGCAGCTTGGAAGCGCTTCTCGAACTCAAGTGGCTGCCGCATGCGCTTGGATTTCATCTCCAGCGCGATCTTGTCCATTGTGCGCAGCATCTGGGGATCGCGTCGCATCATGTAGTCACAAAACGACCACGCCTTGATGCGCTGCTCGTTGGTGAAGTTTGACGCGTCGGCGAACGGCAGCTCGTTGGCGGGCACGCCGCCGGTGCTCTTCCAAGCCATCTCGAGGCTGAGGTTCTTCCAGACGTCGAAGTCGGGCGACTGGAACTCGCGGTCCTCCTCGCTGGCCGTCGTGCCTTCCTGCTTCTTCAGGTCGACCGAGAACAGTCGGTTGTTGTTGAAGATCATGCCGACGAACGTGTGGCCGATGCCTTCGCTGAAGCCGTCCGACGACAGCCCTGAGCAGGGTCGCGCGACGTTGCGCACTGCGGCGTCGAGCAAGACCTGCTTGCCGTTGGTCGATGCGACCACGGTGTTGCCTATCCCGCAGGTTGAAGTGTTTTCTAGGCGCCACTCCAGGTTTGGGACCTGGTTAGCTTTGAGGATCTGCTGGTAGGTCTCCTTGGCAGTGAAGAACGCCCACTCTGCGCCCCACTTGCCGTCGGGTGCACCCCACGGGTAGGCGACCTTGCACACCTCCAGGGTCCGCTCCGCCCACTCAAGCGCCTCGCGGAGGTTGGCCTCGTCCTCGGGGTCGCCGTGCAGGGTGAAGTGCTCGGACTTGATCGTGACGTAGGGGACCTGCGCTTGGTCCAAGGGTCCGGATGTGGAGTCGGTGACGACCTCGGTCTCGTAGTCGATCCCGGACTGCTCCTCGATCGCCTTCTCGATCATCTTACTGCGGTCGTAGAGCGTGCGCTCGAGGTCAGTGCCTGACAGCCCGGCGATCTCCTTGTGCGCGAGCGCTTTTGAGGCTTCGCCGTCCTCCTTGACCCAGCGCAGCACCATCCGCCAGTGGTGCGAGGCGCGGTCGCGGCGATCGGCTTTCTCGTATTTACGGGCCATCGACCGGTGCTGCG
>NYVR01000006.1 GCA_002684655.1 Planctomycetota bacterium
AGACGATCGGCAAGCAGAGCGACGTCGACATCCCGTGGTCGGCCAAGGTCATCGACGCCAGCGACAAGGTCGTGATGCCGACATGGGTGATCGCTCACAGCAGCGGCGGCATGCGCGGAAGCAACGAGTCGATGCAGAACGTCCCGTGGCTGACGGTGGCGGACGCCGTCGACCCAGGCTCAACATTCTTCGAGGGCATGCGCCGAAACGGCGTCGGCACGATCCACATCATGCCCGGCAACAACACCCTCATGGGCGGCAGCGGCATGGTCCTCCGCCCTGCTGGGCGAACGATCGCCGACATGACGATGGCGTCAAACACGGGCATGAAGCTCTCGCTGCTGGCGAGCAACGGCAGCCGCCTGCAAAAGATCCGCGAGATGCGCCGCGCCGTCGCCGACATCCGCGAATACCTCGCCGACTACAACCGCCAGAAGGACGAGTTCGAGAAAGAGAAGGCCGCAGGCGCGGTCGGCGAAGACAAAGAGTGGGACAAGGAGATCGACCGCAAGAAGCAAGCGGCCGTCGACCTGATCGAGAAGAAGCTCAAGGGCTGGCTCTACGTGCCGAGCTTCGCCGAGCTCAGCGAAGCCATGCGCATGGGGCAGGAGCTCGACTTGAACTTCGTGCTCGGCAGCAACCTCGACGAGGCGATGCCGATGCTCCGCCGCCTGAAGCAGCCGGTCGTGCTCGACGCCAGCCTCGAATACTTCGAGACCGACGCCGAGACGCGCGAAGAGGAGCAGTTCTGTTCTGCGAAGATGCTCGCTGACGCCGGCGTCCCGTTCGCGCTCACGATCAGCAGCGCGGGGCCGAGCAGCAACCCTTGGTGGCAGCTCGGCACGTGCGTTCGTAACGGCGTCAGCCGGCAACAGGCGATCGAAGCCATGACGACGATCCCCGCGAAGATGATCGGCATGGAGGATCAGGTCGGATCGCTCAGCGAAGGCAAGCTCGGCAACCTGCAGATCCTGACCGGCGACCCGCTATCAGCCACGACCTGGGTGGAGATGGTCTTGCTCGAAGGGGAGGTCGTCTACGAGCGGAGCAAGGACCCGCGCCTTCAGTATCTGTTCGAGGCCGCAGACGAAACGGCTGAGCCCCAGGAGCCCAACAAGGAAGGGGACAAGTGATGTCGCCGACTCTCTCCTGGCGACGAGGCGCTGCGATCGCCGCGGCGCTGTGCGCCGCACAGCTCGCGACGCCTGTCGTCGCCCAGCAGACGCCGAGCGGCTCGTTCGCCGTTCGCTGCGGCACGCTCCTCGTCGGCGACGGCCAGCGCGCGCTGACCGACGCGTGGCTGGTCGTCCGTGACGGCAAGATCGAGAGCGTCTCGCAGGCCACGCCGCCGTCCGACCTGCCGGTCGTTGACGCGAGCGGCAAGGTGGTGATGCCAGGGATCGTAGCGGTCGACAGCGACCTCACGGTCCCGCGCGCGAGCGAGTACCAGGTTACGCCCGACGCCTACGCCGTCGACGCCTTCGACTTTGAACGCGGCTGGCGCCGCGCGCTAGAAGGCGGCGTGACGTCTGCCTACCTGTCGCCGGGCCGCAGCCGCTTGGTCTCAGGCCAAGGAGCGGTCGTCAAGCTGGCGGGCACCGACCTCGTCGAACGGGTCCTCACAGATGAAGCGTGCTTGCGCGTCAACTTCGGCGCAGCTGCTCTCAGAGCCCCTCGGGTCTTCGAGCCAACCCCGCACCCAACAGACGAAGACCCGCTGGTGCCTGCGCGGATCCAGACGCCGACGTCCAGGATCAGCTTGCTGGCCGAGCTCCGCGCGCTGTTCGCCGCCGCGACGGACAAAGACCTCGGCGCCGGCGGGCAGGGCCCCGCCGAACACCGCTACGACGAGCGCGCGCTGCGCATGGTCGTCGAAGGCAAGATGCCCGTGCGGGCTTCGGCCCAGGGCGCCGCCGACATCCGGCGGGCGCTACAGCTACAGCGCGAGCTCGGGCTCAAGATGGTGCTAGAGAGCCCGGAAGAGATCGAGCTCGTCGCCGCCGAGGCGGCCGAACAGAAGATCATGGCCGCGTTCCGTATGCCGACCATGTTCGGCAAGTCGGTGCCAGGCGGAGAAGACCGGTTCCAAGAGATGAAGGAGCCCCGCTTCGACGCCCCCGCCAAGGCCGCCGCAGCCGGCATCGTCGTGGGCATCAGCCCGGCAAGCGGCGTGCCGCTTCGAGACTACCTGATGTCGGTCGCCATCGCGGTCCGCCACGGCTTGCCCGAGGAGACGGCCCTACGCGCCGTCGGCATCGACGCGGCCAAGGTGCTGGGTGTCGACCGACGCGTCGGCTCCCTGGCGAAGGGCAAAGACGCCGACTTCGTAGTCCTGAGCGGCGGTCCCCTCGCGATCGGCACGATGGTCGAGTCCACCTGGATCGACGGAGTGCGCCGCTACGCACGCAGCACCGACAGCCAAGTGCTCGCGGTCCGCGCAGGCCGGGTTCATGACGGCACCGGCCGGGTGCTGCGTAACGGCGTCGTGCTGATCCAGAACGGGCGCGTTAAAGCCGTCGGTGAAGACCTCGCCATCCCTTACGGCGCCGAGGTCCTCGACATCGAAGACGGCGTCACCACGCCCGGCTTCGTCGACGTCTTCTCGCACCTCGGCCTCGCAGGCGAAGGCGCGGGCGTCCCCAACGGGAACCCCGGCCAGCTCTTGCACGAAGTGCTGATGCACGACGACCCGATGTTCGAACCGGCTCTTCGAGCAGGGATCACCTCGCTGCTCGTCGGCGGCAAGGACGGCGGCTTGACGTCGGGGAGACTGGCAGCCATCAAGACCGGCGCGGACGACCGCGACGGCATGCTGCTTCGCAAGATTGCAGGGCAACGCATGGTGTTCGACGCCATCGGCCCCAACGCCACGAAGCCGCTGGCTGATCAGCTGGCCCGGGCCAAGAAGTACACCGAAGGCTGGAAGAAGTACGAGAAGGCGCTCGCAGACTGGAAGGCCGGCAAGGACGGCGCGCCAGCGCCGCCGCCCAAGGAGCCCGAACCCAGCGAAGACAAGCCGGAGAAGAAGGTCGACCCGATCACCGGGACGTGGGAGGCCGAGATCGTCATCCAGGAGCGCTTCCGCCTGCAGATCAAGCTGGACCTGACGCTCAAGGGCAACAAGGTCACCGGCGAGATCTCCATCGGCATGGGCGGGCGTGGACGCTCGCCCGCGCAGGAGATCGAGGGCACCTTCGAGAACGGCACCCTGAAAATCGAGTTCCGCGGCATGGGCGGCTCCGCCACGCTGGAGGCGACCATCGACGGCGACACGCTGACCGGCGAGCTGAGCCTCGGCCCGATGGGCTCGCAGCAGGTGACGGGCACGCGCACCAGCAAGACCCCTGGCGCTGCGGCCAAGGCGCCGCCGGCGCGCCGCAAGAAGAAAAGCGATGACGACGGCCGTCCCAAGCCGCCGAAGACGGACGAGAACCTCGAGCCGATGCGGGCGGTCCTCGAAAAGCGCGCGACCTTGGTCGTGCGGACGAACCGGGCCCCCGCCATCCAGGGCGTCGTCGCCCTCCTGGAGCAAGAGAAGGTCAGCTACGCCTTGACCGGCGCAGACGACCTGCTGGACGACGGGTCGCTGCTGGGCGGCAAGAAGCCCGCGATCGTCGTCGGCCCCGAGGTCGTCGTCGAGGACGAGGGCGACCTCGTAAACGTCGCCGCGACCTTCGCAGATCACGACCTGCCGATCATGTTCGGGACCGGCAACTGCGCGGGGACGCGCTACCTGCCGATGCACGCGTCGTACGCCGTGCGCTATGGCCTCAGCCCGCAGGACGCCCTGCAGGCGCTGACGTTGTGGCCCGCGATGACGTTCCACCTCGAAGACCGCATCGGCTCGTTAGAGAAGGGCAAAGACGCCGACCTCGTAGTGTTCTCCGGCAACCCGTTTGAACCGATGAGCAAGGTGTTGCTGGTGGTGTGCAACGGCCGCGTGGTCGTCGACAACCGGGAGCAAGCGCAATGATGATGTTCCGTTCTACGGCCGCGGCCTTCGCCGCTGTTTCGCTGCTTTCCACGCCGCTGTTCGCCCAAGAGGCGGGGGCCGGCGAGAAGGCCTCCGAGGCGACCCCCGCCGCGGCCCCAGCCCAGCCGGCGCCGTTCAAGCCTTGGCGGCCGCGCCGTCCCGCGTCCGAAGGAGACTACGTCGTCGCGAAGTGGGGCCCTCGCGGCCTGCCAAGCCCCGGCTACGCGTTCTTCGCGGACAAGATCCTCCCGGTGACCTCTGCGCCGATCATCAACGGCGTCGTGATCACCAGGAACGGCACGATCGAGGCCATCGGCAAAGCGTCCGAGATCACCGTTCCGGCTGGCTACGAAAAGATCGACTGCGGCGACGCCGTCATCTGCCCCGGCTTCGTCGAGACGCATTGCCACATCGCGAGCCCGAGCTTCGACCTCAACGACACCGTCCACCCGACCAACCCCGAGTTCCGCACGTTGGACCTGATCAGCATGGAGCACGATCAGATCATGATGGCGCGAGCAGGCGGTGTATCGACTGCGCTCTACATCCCTGGGTCTGGCTCGAATATGGGCGGCTTCGGGACGCTGACGAAGACGTGGGGCAACTCGCCGGAGGAAGCGCTGGTGCGCTTCCCCGGGAGCCTCAAAATCGCGCAGGCCGGCAACCCGGAGCGCGGCAGCGGCGACCTCGGCTCCGGCATGATGGGCATGTCGGACGGGATCCGCATGACCCTGATGGACGGCCAGCGCTACTGGGAACAAATGCTGGCCTTCGAGGCGGGCAAGGGACCCAAGCCCAAGTTCGATCCGACGCTGGAACTGATCAGCGGCCTGTTCCGCCACGAGTTCCCTCTCAGCGTACACACGCAGATCTACCAGGTCGTCCTCCAGACCCTGCAAGAGCTGCGGCTTGAGCTGGGCCTTTGGACCTGCGTCGTGCACGGCACGTTCGACGGCTACCGCTTGAGCGAAGACCTCCGCATGGCGGGCGTGCCCGTCTCAGGCGGTCCGCGCGCCTACCACTACGACCGCGCCACAGGCAAGTTCAACGGCGTGCTCGCCAACTACGCGCTTGGGGGAAAGATGGGCTGGCGAGAGCCGGTCCTCGGCCTCGGCCGCGACGGCGTCGGCGTCAACACAGACTCACCTGTCGTCGCGCAAGAACAGCTGCAGCTGCAGGCCGCCATGGGCGTTCGCCTCGGCTGGCCCCACGAGTGGGCCCTGCGCGGCCTGACCATCAACAACGCGGTGTTCTTTGGCATCGAGCACCGCGTCGGCTCGCTCGAAGTCGGCAAAGACGCCGACCTCGGCATCTGGAGCGGCGATCCGATCGACCCGCGTAACTACGTCGAGAAGATGGTTGTCAACGGCACCATCTGCTACCAGCGCGACCCGAGCCGTCCACACTGGTAGTCCCAGCGGCCCTCACCCGAACCATTCATCCAGAAGACGTGCGATGAGCATGCGAACCCAACTCTTGAACCTATCGACGACCGCGCTGCTGTTGGCAGGCGCTGCCAGCGCGCAGAGCGCGCGGCCGGTCGTGTTCACCAACGCTCGCATCCACACGGTGAGCGGCGACGTCATCGAGCAAGGCACGCTGATTGTCCGCGGCGGCAAGATCGACGCGGTCGGCGCAGACGTCACGATCCCGGCGGGCGCCAAGCTCGTAGACGCCAGCGGCAAGACGATCATGCCAGGGTTGGTGAGCGCGTGGTCGCGCGCCGGGCTGTCGGCGCCGCGCCAGCGCGGCAACACGCCTACGAGGGGTGGCCGGCGCTTCCGCAGCAGCCGATCATCCTCCAGCGGCGGCCGCGCATCGAACAAAGCGGCGACCAAGGTCGTGGACGGCATCTATGTGAGACAGCCGATCTTTCACGACCTGCTTGAGGTCGGAGTCACCTCGCTGGCCCTGAACCCCAGCGGGCCGGGCTTCCCGGGGCTGGGCGCAGTGCTCGATCCTTCGGGGAGGACGCGCGGCGACCTGACGCGCGACGACGAAGCGTTCGTCCAAATCGGGATGCAGCGGAACGCTGCGGCGAAGAAGCTGCTCAAGGACACCTTCGAAAAGGCCAAGAAGGTCGTCGAGGAGCGCGAGAAGCCGCCCGAGCCCCCGAAGAAGCCAGAGCCGAAGAAGGAAGAAGAGGCGAAGAAAAAGTCTGCCGAGGGCGAGAAGCCGAGTGAAGAGACGAAGCCAGAGAGCGGACAACCGCCCAAGAAGGGCGACGCGCCCGCGCCGAAGGAAGGCGAGAAGAAGCAGGACCCCAAGAAGGCCCCGGCCAAGCCCGCGGCGAAGCCGAAGCCAAAGCCGAAGGACCCCAACCTGGAGGTGCTCGCAGACCTCTTGCAGGGAAAGCGCCGCGCGATCGTGCAGATCGACTCTGCCGCCGATTTGCTCCACTGGACCAACGTCGTCGATGACGACGTGAAGTTCCCGCGCATGGTCGCGGTCCCGCGCCACGACAACCGCTCAGGGACCATGGACGTCGTCGTCGACCACCTCAAGAAGTGGGGATGCTCTGTGCTGCTGCCTCCGTCGCTCTCGACCAAGCCCAGCAGTGCGGACCTGACCCACCCCGCCAAGATCCTTCACGAAGCAGGCGTCGAGGTCGGCTTCGCCGTCGGCGACTCCGCCAGCGGCGTTCGGTCACTGTTCTACAACCTGATGCAGATGGTGCGCGCGGGCCTGCCTGCTGACGTCGCGATCAAGGCGGTCACGCACGTGCCTGCCAAGGCGCTTGGCATTGACAAGCGCACCGGCACCATCGAGGAAGGCAAAGACGCCGACCTGTTGATCTTCACCGGCGACCCGCTCTCGCCTACAGGCAAGCTCGACCAAGTCTGGCTCCGCGGCCAGAAGGTCGAGAAGCGCTGAGCCGCGCCCACCCTCAAACGCACACCTCCCCCCTAGCACCATGCGTACGTCCACGCTGTTCGTCCTCTCACTCGCGCTGCTGAGCGCCCTCGACCTGCCCGCGCAGGGTCGCGGCCGCCGCGGCCGCCGCTTCGGGCCGCCGCCGCAGCAGGCGCCCGCTCCCGAACCTCCCAAGGAGGAGAAGAAGAGCGAGCCCAAAGAGCACCTCGCCATCGTCGGCGGCGACGTCTACGTCGGCACTGGTCAACGGCTGACGGGCGCGACGGTCCTGATCGCGGACGACAAGATCGAGAAGGTCGGCCACAACCTGGAGCTGCCCGAGGGGACCAAGATCATCGACGCCAANGGCAAGTGCGTCAGCCCTGGGTTCGTGATCGTGCANGGCTCTGGGATGGGCGCTGGCTACTCCGGNCCCTTCAAGGACTCGGTCAACCCGTTNGACCCCAGCATCAAGCAAGGCCTCGCTGCNGGCATCACCTCCTTCCTCGTCGGCTCGACCTCNAGCCGCGGCAGACTCGGCGGCAGCAACGCCGTGATCAAGGCTCACTACGGCGACGTGGAGGGCATGGTNCTNACCGAGAACAGCGTCTACGGNGTCTCCTTGCCGCTGCANCGGAGCCAAAAGCAACAGCTAGAGGAGCTGATCAAGCAGTGCCGCGNNTACCTCGAGGCCCTNGAGCGCTNCCCCGCCGAGAAGGCGAAGGACNCCAAGGCCAAGGAGCCCAAGCTGCCCAAGGGCGGCGACGCNGTGCTCAAGGTCNTGCANGGCAAAGCCAAGCTNTGGGTCNNCATCAGCGGCGGCGGCATGAGCATGTTCGCCAGCATGATGGGCGGTGGCGGGTCGAGCAGCTCGGACGTCGGCAAGATCCGCGAAGCGCTGGAGATCTCGCGCATGTTCGACAAGGGAGTGGTGCTGGTGAAGCCGATGAGCGCCTGGATGATCCCCGACGAGATCGCGAACACCGGCTCCAGCGTCATTTGGAGTCCGCGGACACGCGTCGCCCCCGACCCGAAGGACCCCGCGAACACCGGCAGCAACCTCGCGCAGGCGGCCATCCTGAGCAAAGCCGGTGTGCCGGTGGCCGTCACCTGTCCGAGCAGCCGCTACGGTGGCAGCGGAGTCGGCACCGGCGGCATTCTAGGCCAGGACCTCAACACCCCCCACATCGACGCGGCCTACGCCGTGCGCGGCGGCCTCGAAAATCGTAAAGCTCTTCGCGCGCTCACCTTGGACGCCGCGATGACGATGGGGGTCGGCGATCGCGTCGGCTCGCTGGAGCCGGGCAAGGACGCCGACGTCTTGATTCTGAACGGCGATCCGCTGCACTATGCAACCTTCGTGACCACGGCCGTCGTAAACGGCAAGGTCGTTTACGAGAAGGGCCAAGAGGCCCTGTTTGGACACATCGAGCGTTAGCCCGGACCGAGCCGCGGCGACGCGCAGACAGCTGAGGCGGATTCTGTAGGGCGAGCGCTGAGGGCAACATGCGACGGTGGTTCGCAGCGTGCCCGCCGACTCTGCCCGCACATCACGCCCCCTGCGACGACATATGAGCGTAGAAAGCCTGAAGGAAATGGACGACTTCTTCCGCAGCATGCGGCAGGCGTTCAACAGCCGTGACCTCAAGACATTCCGGTCGCACTTCTGGACGGACAAGCGGTTCCACAACCTCGACGCCTCCGGTCGACGCGACCGCGGCTGGGGAGCCTTCGAAGAGGTGCTGGACCAAGAGTTCCGCTACCTCGACTCCGTGCGGATGGAGTTGAAAGACCTCGACTGCCAGGTCTTCGAGGACCAGTTCGGAACCGCCGTCGCGACCTGGAAACTGACTCAGGTGGACCCCGAAGGTCGCGGTCACGAGCAGAACGGTCGGTGCACGTTCGCACTCTGCCGCATGAGCGACGACTGGAAGATCGTCGCCCAACACTTCTCGCCGCTAACGGCCGAAGAAGCGGCCGCCGAGTGATTCCTCGCCGAAGGCGGGCTGACACCACACGGACCGCCCTCTGGGTGCTACGGTAGACGGCAGACCTTCACCGACCCCAAAGCCCTTGACTACCACGGCATCCGAACATCAGCCGTCGGCCGACGGAGACGACCAGAGACCAGCGACTCCGAGCAAGATCAGGCTGGTCACGGCCACGAGTCTCTTCGACGGCCACGACGCTTCGATCCACATCTTCCGCAGGATCGCGCAGGCGTCGGGCGCGGAGGTCATCCACCTCGGCCACAACCGGTCCGTCCGCGAGATCGTCGATGCAGCGGTGCAAGAAGACGCGCAGGGGATCGCGGTCACCTCCTACCAGGGCGGGCACAACGAGTTCTTCCGCTACATGCACGACATGTTGGCGGAGCGCGGCGCAAAACACGTCCGACTGTTCGGCGGTGGCGGCGGCGTGATCTTGCCCGAAGAGATCCACGCGCTCCAAGAGCACGGCGTCGAACGCATCTACAGCCCGGACGACGGCCGCGAACTAGGCCTGCAAGGCATGATCGATGACATGCTGAGCAGGTGTGACTTCCCCACCTGCGGCCCTGGCGAGGCCCTGCCCGAGCTCGACGCCGCAGACAGCCGCGGGATCTCGCGCGCCGTCTCGCTGATCGAATCCTTCCCCGACGAGCACCGAGCCTCGCTGCGCGAACACGCTGCCCAAGCGACGCTGACAGCGCCCGTCCTCGGCATCACCGGAACCGGAGGCGCCGGCAAGAGCTCACTCATCGACGAGCTGCTGCGACGCTTCCTGATCGACTTCCCCGAACACCGCATCGCGGTCTTATGCGTCGACCCCACGAGGCGAAAAACCGGCGGCGCGCTGCTGGGCGACCGGATCCGAATGAACGCAGCGTGCCACGAACGCGTGTTCGTTCGCTCGATGGCGACGCGACGCTCCAACATGGCGCTGTCCGACTCGGTGCGCGACGCGCTCGACGTCCTCAAGATCGCCGGATTTGATCTCATCTTGCTCGAGTCCAGCGGCATCGGTCAGTCCGACACGGAGATCGTCGAGCACGCGGACGCGTCGCTCTACGTGATGACTCCGGAGTTCGGCGCGCAGAGCCAGCTCGAGAAGATCGACATGCTGGACTACGCCGACCTCGTAGCCATCAACAAGTTTGATCGACGCGGCGCGCGAGACGCCCTCCGCGACGTCAAGAAGCAGGTGCAGCGCAACCGACAGGCGTTTGACGTCGACGCCGACACGATGCCCGTCTTCGGCACGATGGCCGCGACGTTCGCCGACGCCGGCACCAACACGCTCTACCGGGCCATCGCCGCCAAGCTCGACGAACTTCGACCTGGCGCCTTCCGCAGCACCGCGGAGCTGCGCGAGGGCGAGCCGGACGGCACGCACGTGATCCCCGGCGAGCGCACGCGCTACTTGGCAGAGATCGTTGAGAGCAACCGCAAGTACAACAAATGGGCGCTGCACCAAGCCGCGGTCGCCGAGCGTTGCTACGTAGTCGAGAAGGCCGCTGCAGAGCTCCCCGAAGGAGCCGAAGCCGCGAAGGACGCGCTGCTCACGCAGCTCGCGTCGCTGCGTGACGAACTGTCGCTGGAGTGCCGGCAGCACCTCGACGGATGGGACGAAGACTGCGCGCGCGTCGGCGCTGAGTTCTCCGTGTTCAAGGTTCGGGGTAAGGAGATCAAGGTCGAGAACCACACGACCTCGCTCTCGGGCCTGAGCATCCCCAAAGTGGCGATGCCGCGGTACCAGAGCTACGGCGACCGGCTCCGCTGGCTGTTGACAGAGAACGTCCCTGGCCGATTCCCGTTCACGGCAGGCGTCTACCCGCTGAAGCGCACCAACGAGGATCCTACGCGGATGTTCGCTGGCGAGGGCGGGCCCGAGCGGACGAACAAGCGGTTCCACTACCTCTCGTATGGCCAGCCCTTCAAGCGGCTGTCCACGGCCTTCGACAGCGTGACGCTCTATGGCGAAGACCCCGACAAGCGCCCCGACATCCTCGGGAAGGTCGGCAACGCGGGCGTCTCCATCTGCACGCTGGACGACGCCAAGCGGCTGTATTCGGGCTTCGACCTCTGCTCCCCCGTCGCGTCGGTGTCGATGACGATCAACGGCCCAGCGCCGATGTTGCTCGCGTTCTTCCTCAACGCCGCCACCGACCAACAGTGTGAGCGGTGGCTCCACGAGAACGGCAAAGTCGACGAGGCCAACCGCAAGATCGATGAGATCTACGCGGCTAGGGGCCTGCCGCGCCCGCGCTACCGGGACGAACTACCCCAGGGACACGACGGCCTCGGGACGCTGCTCCTCGGCGTCACCGGCGACCAGGTCGTACCACCAGACGTCTACGCCGAGCTCCGCGCGAAGGCGCTGACGACGGTGCGCGGCACGGTCCAAGCCGACATCCTCAAGGAGGACCAAGCGCAGAACACCTGCATCTTCTCGACCGAGTTCGCGCTCCGCATGATGGGCGACGTGCAGCAGTTCTTCACNGAGAACCGCGTCCGNAACTTCTACTCNGTNTCGATCAGCGGCTACCACATCGCNGANGCAGGCGCGAACCCGATNACGCAGCTCGCGTTNACGCTGAGCAACGGGTTCACCTACGTCGAGTACTACCTNTCGCGCGGCCTCGAGATCGACGACTTCGCGCCCAACCTGAGCTTCTTCTTCAGCAACGGCGTCGACCCGGAGTATGCGGTCATCGGCAGAGTGGCGCGGCGCATCTGGGCCAAGGCGATCAAGCACCGCTACGGCGGCAACGAGCGCAGCCAGATGCTGAAGTATCACATCCAGACGTCAGGTCGTTCTCTGCACGCGCAAGAGATCGACTTCAACGACATCCGGACGACGCTCCAGGCGCTCTACGCGATCTACGACAACTGCAACTCCCTGCACACGAACGCCTACGACGAGGCCATCACGACCCCGACGGAAGAGTCGGTCCGCCGCGCCATGGCGATCCAGATGATCATCAACAACGAGTTGGGGCTCGCCAAGAACGAGAACCCGCTGCAAGGTTCGTTCGTGATCGAAGAGCTGACCGACCTCGTGGAGGAGGCGGTCTACCAGGAGTTCGAGCGCATCAGCGAACGTGGCGGCGTGCTCGGGGCCATGGAGACGATGTATCAGCGCTCGAAGATCCAAGACGAGTCGATGCTCTACGAGGGCAAGAAGGCATCGGGCGAGATGCCGATCATCGGCGTCAACACGTTCCTCGGCAAAGACGGCTCGCCGATCCAAGTCGTGCGCGAGGTCATGCGATCGACCGACGCTGAAAAGTGGTCACAGATCGAAGACCTAAAGAGTCACCAGTCCGCGAACCAGCGCGAGGCAGACGCCGCGCTAGCGTCGCTGCAACAGTCGGCGCTGGCGGGCGAGAACGTGTTCGCGAGCCTGATGGACGCCGCCAAGACGTGCAGCCTCGGACAGATGTCCCGAGCACTCTACGCCGTCGGCGGACAGTATCGCCGCAACATGTAGGCCTGCATTGCCAGCCAGCTGGGCCAGCCAGCTGGGCCAGCCAGTTGGGCCAGCCAGCTGGGCCTGCTAGCTGACGAACAGCGCCCCGACCATCGCTGCCTTACTCCCTCGTCGCCTTCAGGAAGGCGCCCTCGCCGCCGACGATCGGCAGCGTCAACTCCGTCGCCGACAAAGCTACGGTGAGCCTCGTGCCTGGAGCAGGGTGGAGGGTGTGCTCTTTGTCGCTGGAGAAGATCATCAGACCGATCCGCTGACCGGCGGGGATGACCTGGTCGTCCGGCTGCAGATCGAACGCAAGGTCGTAGAAGGCGCCGGGCTTCAGCGGTTCGCTCTCTGTGAGCGAGCGGTGATTCTGCGGGTCCGCCCAACCGCGCGTGATCACGTTGTCGGTGATCCGACGGCTGCGCTCCCAGGGCAGCGACACGAGCATGATCGAGAGGTTGCACGCAGGCTTAGACGAGGCGACGCGCAGCTTCAGGCGCGCGGTCCCAGAGATGTGCAGGTCGTCTTTCAGCTCTGCGGTCGCGAACAACAGCCGATTCTCTGACGCTTCCGCGAGCGCGAGGTCCTTCGCCGACTTCGCGACGTCGTCGACGAGCACCTGCTCACCGCGGCCAGGCTTAGCGAACCCGAGCGAACCGACCTTGGCCCCGTCACCAGCGACGGTCAGCGGCACCGGCCGCGCTGCTGGGTTAGGGTAGTCCGGGTAGCTGGTCGGGCTGCTCTGACGGTCGCCCTCGCGCACGATCCAGGACCGCGGCCCGTCGAGCACGTCGTTGTCGACGCCGTAGAGAAACTTGGTGAACCACTTGTTGACCAACGCGCGCGGCGGCTGCCCGCCGTGCCCGCCCTGGTGGAAGTAGGCCATGCAAGGGAGCCCCTTCTTCTTAAGAGCGGCGTAGATACGCACGCTGTGTTCGGGCATCACGTTCCAGTCGTTGAACGCGTGCGCCATCAAGCACGCCGCCTTCATCGGACCGAGGTCGTTCAGGTAGTCGCGGCCCGCCCAGAACTCGCTGTAGTCACCCGAGATCCGGTCCATGTTCGCGAGCAGCAGCTCGTCGCGCACCTTCTGGTTGCAGTAGTCGCGCTTGTCGGGGTGCCCGCTGTGGATGAAGTCAAAGAGCACGTCGGCGTCCTCGCCGAGATAGCCGCCAGGTGACCGGACTAGGCCGTTGCTGCGGTAGTAGTGGTAATAAGACGTGTTCGGCGCGATCGGGACGATCGCCGCCAAGCCGTCGACACCGGTCGTAGCCGCAGCGAGCGGCAGCGTCCCGTTGTAGGAGGTCCCGATCATGCCGACCTTGCCCGTGCACCAGTAGGCCTGGACCTCTTCGGCGCCGTCGACCGTCTTGAAGCCCTTGGCGCGGCCGCACAGCCAATCGATGACTGCCTTCGGCGCGAAGGACTCGTTGTCTCCGCCGATCGTTGGA
>NYVR01000007.1 GCA_002684655.1 Planctomycetota bacterium
CGAGAACCAACGACCGGCACACGGCCGCGACCAGATCCCGATCTGTCATCGCGCTCTTTGCCTGAGGGAGCGCCCGACATACCGTGGCGATGGGGGCAGTCGAGGCAACGCGCTCCCGACGACTCCTACCCGGTAACAGACCAAGTTCATGCGTCTCTATCTCTTCATCGCCGCGTTCGCGGCGTTCTCCTTCTCGGATCACGCCGCGGCGCAGGACAACGCGCCCGCGCGCGGCGACGTCCAGGTCTACAACTTCGACGGCCCGCGCCACGCCAGCAATATGGTCTTGTTCGGGACCAACTTGGCCGCCGGCATCACGATCGTGCACGGTCAACCAAACTGGAAGGATGAGTACACCGGCATGCTCGATATGCTGAAGGGCAAGACGCACAGGCTAGGCAAGGACCTCTGGACCACCTTGATGACGAGCGCGACCATCGAGCTAGGCGGCGTCAAAATCGCAGCAGGCTGCTATTGCGTGGGCTTGCGCTGCGACAAAGACGGCAATTTCGCCCTCGCAATGATCGGTGCCACCAAGGCCATGAAAAAGGGCTTGATGCCGTTCGGCCCACAGGAGTGGCAGCCTACCGTCCTCGCCCCCGTCAAGCTGGAAAAGAACGTCAGCAAGAAGGTCGCGAAGAAGATGGTCATCTCGCTTGTTGCTGACGCAGAGCGCAAGGACCGCGGCAGCTTATCTATCGCGTGGGGCCCCCACCGGCTGACGGCGCCCCTCAAGATCAACATCCCGAACAGGTAGGTCGAGGGCCGGCTCAGAGCCGCGGGTGGAACGAACCCACGCCTCGGCGCCACCGTCTAGCGACGCAAACACCAGCCGAACCAGCGCGCGGCGCCCCCCTCCACCCAGCGTTCGGACGGCCTCGCAGAGGCTAGAGCAGAGACCTACGTTGAGCAGAGAACAGAATCAGCAGACAGCGACCGGGCACCAGGACCAGGCGGACCAAGCCACGCCGGCGGATTTCACCGCGAAGCAGGTCGCCAGAGGAGGCGCTTGGACTGTGATCGGCTTCGGCGTGGGCACGCTGATGCGCGTCGGATCGAGCATCGTGCTGACGCGCGTCATCCCTGACGCGCCTTCGGTCTACGGCGTGATGGCCATCGTGTTCTCGGTCTACGGCGGGATCCTGCTGTTCACGGACATCGGGGTCTCGCTGCTGCTCACACAAAACAAGCGCGGCGCCGAGCCATCGTTCCGCAACACAGCGTGGACAGCTCAGGTCCTCCGGGGCGTGTCGATCTGGCTGCTCGCCATCGCGTTGTCGCCGTTGTTCGCGGCGGCCTACCCAGACTTCCCCGGGGTTCAACAGCTGGTGATCGTCACCGCTCTTGCTGCGGTCATCGGCGGCTTCACGTCTACTTCTGCGCACCTGTTCAGCAGGAACATGGAGGTGCACCGCCTCGCTAAGCTAGACCTGATCGCCCAGCTGGGCGGGACCACTGTCACGATCACACACGCGTTGCTCGCGCCGTCGCCTTGGGCGCTGGTCAGCGGCACGCTCGCCACCGCTGCGACGAGGTTGGTCACGAGCCACCTGATGTCAGACATGCGTCAACGGTTCCAATGGGACCGAGTCGCAGCTTCGCACTTGGTGACCATGGGCCGGTGGGTCTTCCTCAGCACGGCGCTTGCGTTCGCGTGCCACCAAGCAGACCGGCTGCTGTTCGCCAAAATGATCACGGTCGAGCAACTAGGCATCTACTCGATCGCCGTGCGCCTCGCGCACGCAGCCGCCGACGTCCTCCGGCGGCTATCGGGCAACGTCGTCTACCCGATCCTCTGCCGGGCCCACCACTCCGGCGGGGACCTCTCAGCTGCGTTCTTCGAGCACCGAGCGCGCGTCGTCGCCGCTGCCAGCATGGCGCTGACGTTCCTCTGCGGTGGCGGCGCCGCAGTGCTCGACTTGCTCTACGAAGACGAGTTCGCAGCCGGCGGGTGGATCTTGCAGATCTTCGCCGTCTACGCCTGGATCGACTGCTGCCTGCTGACGCCACGCCTACAGGTCGTTTTGGCGAAGGGGCAGCCGCGATGGTCTGCGGCCGCGAACTTCACCAAGGTCATCGCGATGATTGCGTTGATCTGGATCGGGTACAACCAGTTCGGCTTCCCCGGCGCCGTCGCAGGTTACGCGCTCGCTGAGCTGCCGCGCTACGCCGTGACCTTGTGGGGTTGCTGCGACGTCGGCGTCTCCCGCCCAGGGACCGATTTGAAGCTGATGCTTTGGTTCGCGGCCGTCTCGGCAGGGACCTTCTTCATCGATCAGACGCTCGCGGAAAGGGGATACAACAGCCTCATCCGGTGCTTCGCCGCCGCGATCCTCCCGACGGTCGTTTGGGGGCGCGCCGCCCTTCAGGTCTTCATGACCCGCAAGGTCGACAGCGCCAGGAACTAGCGCCCGCGTCGCGGCCGCGCGACGACCCACCGCTTACCGGGGCGTCCTTCGACCGGCTCTGGACTTATCCGGGCCCCCCGAACGCCAGCGGCGACCAGCTTGTCCACCAGGTCGGCGGCGGTCAGGTCGGGGGCGACCCACTCCACCGTGAAGTCGATATCACCGGGGCTCATCGACAGATCCTTGATGCCGTTAACGCCTGCGAACGCGCGCACAACCTGCTCGCGACAGCAGTCGCCGCAAATGACACGCCCGAGCTGTAGCCGCGCCAATCGCGCCCCGCCGCCGCGGCTAATGACGGCGGCGTCCGCTGACGCATCGAAATCGCGACAGCCGAACAAGCAGATCGCAATCAGCGGCAACAGTCGCGAGAAAGTCATGACTCCATGTGGATCGGCAGCAGAGCGCGCTCGCTTGAAGCATCGCACCTGATTGCGTCTCTCGCAGGCGCTCAAGCATGCGAACGAAGGGACCCCTGTCTCGATCTTGGACTGCTGCACACCGATGACACGGGCGAACAAGCACCAAGCAAAGCCGATTCCGGATCGACGCTAACGAGATCAAGGCGCCGCCTCGATAGACGTGTTCGTGCACACCCGTCAACTATCGGCCGCGTCCGTCGCGAGACGGCATGCGCCCCTGACGCAGTCTCGCGGACGAGCGCTGCTTTTGATCTGCGGACTCACGCTGCTAGCGGCTTGCAGCAGCGGCGGCAGCCTCGACGGAGGGCAGGTGAACCAGTCCGGCGGCCCGACCGCAGGTGGAGACCCCATCACAGGCGGCGGCCCAACCACTGGCGGCAACACCAATACGGGCGGCAGCCCCAACACCGGCGGCAGCCCCAACACGGGCGGCAGCCCGACCACCGGCGGCAACCCCAACACGGGCGGCAACCCGACCACCGGCGGAGAGCCGCCCGCGAACACGCTGCTCTGGTCTGATCCTTCCACCTGGTCTTCAAACAGCGTGCCGGCTGCTGGCGACAACGTCCTGATCGCCGCGGGCCTCCGGGTCGCGCTCGACGTCGAGACTCCGTCGCTGGGCACGCTCGCCATCGAAGGAGAGCTGGTCGCGACGGACACCTCCGACGTCGCCATCACTGCTGCCGACATCGAGGTGCGCGGCGGCGGTCTTCTAGAGATCGGCACCGCGTCGTCGCCTTTTACCCACCGCGCAACCATCACGTTAACCGGCGCACGTGGACTGCACGTCCAGCGCGCGGCTGACAACGGCCTCGACAACGACGGCGTCGCCCGCGGGATCCGCGTGCGCAACGGCGGCGCGCTCATCCTCAAAGGCGTGCCGCCAACGATCACGAAGACAAAGCTTAATGCCCACGCTTTCGCTGGCGCGACCACGTTCACGCTAGCAGAAGCGGTGGACTGGCGCGCCGGCGACCAAGTCGCCATCGCGATGACCGACTTCCACGGCATCGGCGAGACCGAGGTGCTGACGCTCTCCGTCGACACCGACGGCGCGGCCACGATGAGCACGACCACAGCGCTGCAGAACTTTCGCTGGGGGAGGCTCCAATACCCGATCGACGCGCCTGTGAACGGCTCCGGGATGAGCCTCACGCCGGGCACCTTTACCCCCGCGAGCAACACGACCCCTACGGTGCTCGACGAGCGCGCCGAGGTCGTCAACCTCACCCGCAACATCGTGATCCAAGGCGCTGATGACGCAGACTGGCGCGGCGCAGGCTTCGGCGTGCACGTGATGGTCATGGGCACGACGTCCGTAGCTAAGATCGACGGCGTCGAGATTCGTCGATGCGGACAACGCCAAGCCATGGGCCGCTACCCCTTCCACTGGCACATGCTGTCCTACGGCAGCGACGGCAGCTTCCGCGGCGACGCCTCGAGCGATCAGCACCACCTCTTGAACTCGAGCATTCACGACAGCCAGAACCGCGCGGTGACCATCCACGGCACGTGCGGAGTCGTTGTCGAAGACACCTCAGCTGTCGACGTCCAAGGCCACGCGTTCTTCTTCGAGGACGGCCCTGAACGTCGCAATCGGGTCACAGGGTGCGTAGCGATGAAGGTCCGCGACCCCGACCAACACCGCCTCAAAGAGCACGACTCTCGAGCTGCGGGCTTCTGGATGGTCAACCCCGACAACACCATCGTCGGCAACAGCGCGTCAGACTGTGACGGCCCAGGCCTCTGGAACAGCTTCGCGACCGAGTGCTTCGGCATGTCCGCGAACGTGACGATGAACCCGAACGACATCGGCATCACGCGCTTCGACGACAACGTCGGCCACAGCTGCGGCGAAGTAGGGATGCAGACCGCAGACATCGTCGTGGACGAAGCCGGCAACACCACGGACAGCTACTACCTCCACGACAGCGGCGACGCGGTGCTGCGCGGTAACATCGTCTGGAAGAACCGCGTCGGCGGCTACCGCAACCGCGTCCGCCAGCCCAACTACATCGGCTGGACCTGCGCTGACAACTCCGGGGTCGACATCTTCGGCGCCGTGCGCCGCGACTCGCTGATCGACAGCCCACTGATGATCGGCTTCAGCCTGAACAACGCGACGCCGTTCGACCAGCCGCAGCGGCGAGCGTTCAAGAGCTACCACTTTGAAGTCGACATCATCGACGTCACCGCCGTGAACTACACGTTCGCCGACGGCGTCATGCTGGCTGGCAGCTTCTTCAACTCCGCCAACACCTTCGTCGTCGGCGGCGGCGTCCTCGACACCTCCGACCTCTACCTGGACCCGATCACGATGCAGATGCTGCGCTGTTCGGGGTGGCGTCTGATCAACAGCAACGCAGGCTACCGGTCGGCCTCACCCTACTTCGACTCGTTCCCTGTCCAGCAGTCCAACGGCGACCGCAACTGGGCGCTCTCGGGCGCGATGTGGGATCCGCACGGCTACTGGGGTCCCGCGGGCAACTACCTCGTCCCCGATCTACCGTTCTACAACCACGGCCTGTCGTCGCTCCAAATGGCCACGCCGGGTAACGGCAACGGCCTCAGCACGTCGCATGTTTTCTTTGGCTTGGGCGGCATCACGCCCGGCGAAGACGGCCCGCATTACGGCGGCAGCGACCCGATGGCCATGCGCCTCCAGCGCCTCGACACCAACGGAGCGGTCGTCGGAGATCACTTCATCGGCGACGCCGACCAGACGAGCGTCTTTCGGTTCAAGCACTTCGGCATCGCACGCGGCGGTCGCTACCGCCTGGAGTTCCCCGACGACGCACCACCGAACGACTTCTTCAACGTCACAATCGACAACGCTTGGCGCGCTGAAGACTGGTTCGTGCTAGCCCTGCCTTGGAGCGGAAGCGTCCCGGTCACCGGTCGCCTTGACTCCGGCAGCGGGCAACAGTCGCTCGCCGCGCGGATCGCCGAGGGCACGGCGCGGGCGCTGAACAGCGCCGGCACGAGCCTCGCTGACGTGATCGCCGACCCGACCGGCGGCACAATGTGGCAGGACGTCGCCAACGACCTAGTCTGGGTCAAGCATGTCGGCGGCCTCGCGCTCAACGTCTACAACTACAATGGCACGAGCGACGCCAGCCTAATGCGTCGCTACCAGCTCAGGCTGTCTCGACCGTAGCGCTGCGCGCACCTGCGCTTCCGGCGCTGCTAGGTTCAGAGAGCGGACCTCGCCCCGAAGCGCTCCTCCTGCGATGCTTGGGACATGCTCCGTCAACTTCTGGAGGTACTTGTCCTACCCCCTGTCTCGGCGTTCGTCGCGCTGCTCCTTGGCTCCGCCCTGCGTTGGTGGAAACCAAAGTTGGGCCGATCGCTCCAGGTCCTCGGCGTCGCGTGGATCTGGGTAGCCGCCACGCCGTGCATCGGCGGCCTCCTGCTTCGCTCCCTACAAAAGTATCCAGCGCTGTCGATCACCGAGCCGCCGCCCGCTGCGGAAGCCATCGTCGTCTTAGCGGCTGGCGTCGACCGGGTCGGCGCCGAATATGGCGGACCCGTTATAGGGAACATCACCATGCAGCGCTTGCGCTATGCGGCACACCTTCACCGGCGGACAAAGGTCCCCATCCTCGTCTGCGGTGGCGTCCCAGCCTCGGGCGCGCCGTCATTGGCGGCGATGATGCAGGCCGCTGCGGAGCAGGAGCTGGGGGTCCCTGTGCGCTGGCTAGAGGAAGAGTCTGCGACCACGTTCGAGAACCTCCAATTCGGCGCTCGGATCCTGGACCAGGAAGGGATCTCACGGGTCCTGCTGGTCACCAGCGCTTGGCACATGCCGCGCTCGATCCAAGCCGCCGCCGCCTTCGGGCTGGAGGCCGTAGCTGCCCCAACAGGGTTCCGAACCGGCGTGTTCGCAAGTTGGCGCAGCTTTATCCCTCACTGGACCGGCTTGCGCGACACGTGCCTCGCCCTGCACGAATGGGGCGGCCGCCTCGTCTACGCCCTCGCTCCATAGACGAGTGAACGCTGACGGCCACGGCGGACGCCTCCCCGCACGCGCCGGAGCCGCGCACGGTGGGAGGTCCGCTACGGCCCGTGACGTATTCGTGATTGCGGGCCTCTCTGCGTAACGTGGTGCGGAATCGCAGCAGCGGCGCGCGGCTGCATGCCGCGACACGCAAACCATGAAATCCCCGCACAAGATCGTGCTCGCCTATTCGGGCGGCCTCGACACCTCGATCATCGTCCACTGGCTCAAGCAGCGCTACGAAGGCTGTGAAGTCCACGCCTACTGCGGCGACGTGGGCCAAGGGCCCGAAGAGCTAGAGGGGCTCGCAGAGAAAGCCGCCGCCGCAGGCGCCGCCAGTTGCCGCATCGCGGACCTGCGTCGGGAATGGCTCACAGACTTTGTCTGGCCGTGCGTGCGGGCGCTGGCCGTCTACGAGGGGCGCTACTTGTTAGGGACCAGCATGGCGCGACCGATTCTCGCCAAGGGGCAAGTGGAGTATGCGCACGAGATCGGCGCCGACGCGGTCGCGCACGGCTGCACGGGCAAGGGCAACGACCAAGTGCGCTTCGAGCTCGCCTACCAAGCGTTAGCACCAGATCTGCAGGTGTTGGCTCCGTGGCGCGAGTGGGACATCAAAAGCCGCGAGGACGCCCTCGAATACGCCGACCGTCACGAGATCACGGTGACAGCTTCAAGGACCAAGATCTACTCAAGAGACCGCAACCTGTGGCACATCAGCCACGAGGGCGGCGACCTCGAATCGCCCGCTGCGACGCCACCGGCAGACGTCTGGACCCTTACAGCAGACCCGCGCCGCGCGCCCGACGAGCCCGAGGAGGTCCGCCTGTCGTTCGAAGCCGGCACACCGACCGCCCTCGACGGCGTGACACTGCCTCCCGAAGAGCTGCTGGCGACGCTCAACACGATCAGCGGGGCGCACGGCGTCGGGCGGGCCGACATCTGCGAGAACCGCCTCGTCGGGATGAAGTCGCGCGGCGTCTACGAGACGCCCGGAGGGACCGTGATCCTCGAAGCCGCACGCAGCTTACGAGCGCTCACCATGGAGCGCGACACCGTGCGGCTTTGCGAGAAGCTGATGCTCGACTACGGCGACCTCGTCTACACCGGCCGGTGGTTCCACCCGGCCCGAGCCGCGCTGGACGCGTTCTTCCGAGACGCGGCAAAATATGTCACCGGCGAGGTGCGGGTCCGCCTCTTTAAGGGCCGCGCGACCGCGACGGCGTGCGAGTCCGCAGCGAGCCTCTACTCCGAAGACCTCGCGACGTTCGGTGACAGCGCCGACTTCGACCAGCGCGACAGCCGCGGCTTCGTCAAGCTCTACGGGATCCCCGGCGCTTTGGCGGCGAGGATGCAGCCATGAGCGGCGAGAAGATGTGGGGCGCGCGCTTCTCCGAAGAATTGGACGAGCGCTTCGCCGAGTTCCAAGACAGCCTGCGGCACGACCTGAGCTTGGCGTTTGCCGATCTAGACACGAACCTCGCCTGGAGCGAGGCGCTCGCAGACGCCGGCGTGATCTCGGAGCAAGACCTGGACCGCGTCGCCCAAACCATCGAGGACGTAAGCGAAGCGTGGCACCGCGACGGCTTGCCGACCAGCGACGCCGAGGACGTCCACAGCCTCGTCGAGCAACACCTCGTCGCCGAGCTCGGCGACCTCGGCAGGCGGCTGCACACCGGCCGGTCCCGCAACGATCAGGTCGCCACCGACATGCGGCTGCACCTGCGCCAGTGGGTCGGCGTGCTGATCGAGTCTGTCGAGGGGTTATGCATGACGCTCGTCGAGAAAGCCGAGCAGCACAGCGCCGACCCGATGCCCGGGTACACCCACTTGCAGCGCGCGCAGCCCGTCACCATCGGCCACCACTGCCTCGCCTACGTTGAGATGCTCAGCCGCGACCGCACGCGCCTGATCGACGCGCTGGCCCGCTTCGACAGCTGCCCGCTCGGCAGCGGGGCGCTGGCAGGCGCGGCGTTCCCGGTGGACCGCGACGCGCTAGCAGCGCAGCTCGAGTTCCAAAACGGCCCAACGCGCAACAGCCTCGACGCGACCGCGTCTCGGGACTACGTGTGCGAGGTCGCCTTTGCCTGCGCGATGGTGACAAACAACCTGTCGCGGCTGGCAGAGGACTACGTCTTCTTTGCATCTCACGAGGCGCAGTTCTTGTCGTTCGGCGACCCCGTGTCCACCGGGTCGAGCCTGATGCCGCAGAAACGAAACCCCGACGCCGTCGAGCTGATCCGCGGGCGCGCGGCCCTGATCCAAGGCGCGTTGCAGGCGACGCTCTCGCTCGTGAAGAGCCAGCCGCTCGGCTACAACCGCGACCTCCAGCACGACAAAGAGGCCCTCCTGCCGGCGGTCGAGGCCACCAACCAGTGCCTGCTCGTCGCCGCCACAGCCGTAGAGCACGCGGCGTTCGACGTCGAACGATGCGCGGCCCAAGCGGCGCGCGGATACCTGAACGCGACCGACTTGGCGGACCTGCTCGTTCACGCTGGCGTGCCGTTCCGCGACGCGCACGCCCAAGCCGGCGCGGCGGTGAACCGGGCGGTCGCGCTCGGGGTAGAGCTGCAGGACCTGCCTCTGGAAGCGCAGCGCGAGCTGCTGCCGCAACTCTCTGAGGGTCTCGCGGAGAGCCTCTCGCTTGAGGCGGTGCTGGCGCGACGCGACGTCGTCGGCGGCGCCGCGCCGGCCCGCGTGCGCGCCGAGGTCGAGCGCTGGCGAGTTCAGCTCGCGGAGTGGGCCGAGGGCTACCACGAGCTCGACGATCTGACCGCGCCTGAAGACCCCGATCACGACCTCCAAAACGACGATCTACCCGCTGCGGAGCCTCGCCTGGGCGACCCGGAAGATCCGTAGCCCCGCGGCGATTTCAGGGTCCCCCGGCGGCCCTAGCGCGAGCGGAATCGCTCCTGGCGCCGGGCGAACGCGCCCAAGCTCCCACGCGGCGCCGAAACGCCGCTCACAGCGGCTTGACCCGGCCAAGCAGTAGGTCACAATTCATCGCCCCTGCATTGTTTCCGTCGGGCATGCTATTCGCAGGAGCGGCGCCGTCCGGCGCAGCTTCTCCCCCTTGCGAGTGGACCCTGCAGAGCATCAATCCAGGATATGGTTTTCTACCTCACTCCCATGAAGCGAACCGCCCCCGCCGCGTCCTCTCTCGCCCTCCCGCTCGGCCTCTGCGCGCTTGCCTTAAGCGCGTGCGGTGGCGGTGGCTCTCCCACTGGTGGCGCGGGAGGCGGTGACTTCCAGGTCGTAAGGACTTCGCCGGTCAACGGCGGGACCGTGTTCCTGAACGACCCCATCAGCATCGACTTCACGACCCCCGTCGACATCGACTCGGCGACGTTGAACACGATGACCTTCCAAGCCCTCAATCAGCAGGGCGATCCGATCTCGGAGCTCGTGACCGGCACGTTCACCGTGGGCCGCGCCGCGGGCGACACGGAGGCAGGCAGGCAGCTGCAGTTCGTCCCGCGCTTCCCGACCAACGACGACTTCACCGACGGCGGCTTCAAAGCCGGTCGGACCTACCTCGTGCGTCTCATCGGCGGCTCGGCGAACAACAACCAAGTCCTACGCGACCAGAACGGCCGGGCCCTGAACCAACCGATCACGTTCCAGTTCACGACGCGCGAAGGCACGCAACCAGCGCAGCTGTTCCGGGACCCGAAGTCCGGCGGCCCGGTCCGCACAGGGCTCAGCGTCACGACGGCGACAGACCTCAACGCGGTGCCGCTAGGCCTCTTCGGCTCGCCGCCGCTCGAGGTCCGGCTGGACTTTGACCAGGCGCTCAACCCGAACACTACCAACGTCCCGGTCGCGTTCGACGTCGACCCGCTGGTGCGCGACATCAACGACCGCGGCCGCGTCTACCTCGAGTACGATGACCCTGAATTCGGCCCGAACACGTGGATCCCAGCGGACGTCGAGCTAGAGAGCAACAACCTCGCCGGCTCCACGCTCGTGCTTCGCCCAGCGGGCGTGCTGCCGAACAACGCCAACGTTCGCGTCATCGTCGAGCAAACGCTCGAGGACATCTCCGGCGAGAACAACCTGACCAACCTCGCGTTCGATCGCGTGTTCGGCACGTTCTCGACCAGCCAAGCCTACGAGCAGCAGTGGAACGGCATCGCCGAGGACTTCACCAACACCTCGAACATTGACATCGCCGCCTCGTTCCCCGAGTCGCAGGCAGAAGTCGGCCCAGGGTATGTCCGCGCCGGCTTCGCGTTCGAAGGCAACCCGACGTCGCTTGAGTATGAGCCGACGGCCAACGAAGTCGTGCTCAACACGTCGTTCACGCAGATCGTGCCCAAACAGGGGCTGCCGTTCACCGTCGCAGGAGGCGTCTTCAACTTTAAGAACGTCACCATCCCGCAAGGCGTGACGGTTCGAGGCTCCGGCCCCAACCCGATGGTGTGGCTATGCAGCGGCAAGTTCACCGTCGCAGGCACCTTGACCGTCAGCGGCGGCAACGGAGCGCGCGTCGACACGCTCAACTCAGCCAACTTCGCCAAGGCGGGAGGCGTCGGCTCTTGCGGCGGCGGTAACGGCGGCGAAGGCACACCAAGCGCGACGCAGCGAGACTTCCAAGGCGGCACGGGCCGCGGCCCAGAGCAGGAAGCTGGCAAAGGCGGCCGCGGCGGCAACCTCGCCTGCACGAGCGGCTGTTACACGGGCTCCGGCTACAACGGCTCGGGCGGCGGCTCTGGCGGCGGCGGCGGAACGATGGCGACCCAGGGCGACCTCAACTGGCGAGGCACGATCCCCTCGGGCACCATCCCAAACACGAGCGGCAACACGGCGTTCCAACAAGTGTTCGGATACGGCGGCGCCGGCTGCAGCGGCTCATCGCAGGCACGCAGCCAGTTCCTGGCAGGCGGCGACCCTGGCGACCTGCTGTTTGTCGACGCGCGGCAAGACAACAACTTCTGGGGCAGCGCCATCGACATCAACCGCAACCTACGCATCACCGGCGAGCTGAACGCGCCGGTCGGCGGCGGCGGCGGTGGCGGTGGCGGCGACACCTCCCCCACCCAGAACTGCACGCTGACCGGCGGCAACCCGACCAACGACTGGTCTGGCGGCGGCGGCGGCGGTGGCGGCGGCGTACTCATCGTCAAGGCGCTGGAGGAAATCCGGGTGACCGCGTCCGGCACGATCAGCGCTGACGGCGGCAACGGCGGCGGCGGGGAGCAAGTCGGCGCCTGCGGTGAAGGCGGCGGCGGAGGCGGCGGCGCGGGCGGCATGGTCGNCCTGATGTCCGCGTCGCGCATCGTCATCGAGGCNCACGGCAACCCGGCAATCGGCGCGAACGGCCGCTACGTCTACGGCAGCCCCAGCACCGGCTCGACACCGACCCACCCCTACCAAGGCAACGACTACGACTTCGCGATCTCGGCCGACGGGGGCGTCTGCACGACCGGCGGCTTCGGCGCCGTGAACGTCCAGGGCAAATACCGCCCGAACGGGACGGCGATGCTCGCTGGCACCTCCTATGACACCGAGCCGCTCGGCGGCCTCGGCGGCATGGGCATCGTCCAGCTGATGGTCCCGCCAGGAGAGAACCTGACCGACGGCACCAACACCCGCCTCGACGACAACATCCAGTTCGTCTCGCCGGGCAGCCTCAACGAGATCGTCGGACCTGGCAAGCGGCAGCTGCTCGGATGGCGCGGCTTCCCCGACCAGACTGGCACCTTCGTCGACGACTTCGGCAACCCGACGAACGTCGGCAACAATGAAGGCGACATCCGGCCCACACCGACGCTGATGCCGGTGCCTTTCAACTCGAAGTCGCGCGTGCGCTCAAAGTGGATCGACACCGGCGCCTCGCAGCGGCGCGAGCTAGCGCTCGCCGACAACCTCCCACGCGGCCTGGTCACGACGGGCGGCGCCCAAGCGGGACCGACCTTCGAGTTCGCCGGCACCGACGTGTCTTCCACCGTCGCGGGCTACGTCGACTACGAGACGCTCGGCTCCTCGGTGCGCATCCGCTACCCGGTGGCCGTGCAGCCCAGCCCGATAGCGGCGATCGACACGCAAGCGAGCTACCTCGGCCAGGCGGCCTATCGGATCACGCTCGATAGCGCGACGCTCGGCGAAGCGAACCGATACGTGCAATACGAGGCCGAGCTGCTCACCAACGCTGGCTCGGTGCTCGCGAGTTACCGCATCCTCAGCCACACCGGCAACGCACTGGTCGTCGAAGCGTCCGCAGGCCTCGTCCCCCAACAGGCCACGCAAGTCCAGGTCCGGGCGAAGTTCTTCAAGATCGTCACGGACGGGTCTGAAGGCCTCGGCTCGACCTACGCCGCGAGCGTCAGCAACCCGACGCCGATCCCGCTGTCGAACGTGCGCATCGGCTTCGCCTTCCACCAAGACCCGGACCCAGCGAACATCCTCGTCGGACGCTACCCCGACACCAGCGAGCAAGACTTCGTCCGCGACCTGAACGACCCAGGCCTGCAAGCCTGGATCGCTGCGAACGGGGCGCCACGCTATGTGCAGTGGGACGTCTTGTTCGACATGTCGTATCACCCCACGAACCCAGCGTTGGCCCAGACGCTCACGCCGTCGACGCCGCGCCCGCAGATCGAGTTCCTGCGGCTGCCCTTCCGGTTCTGAGCCGGACGGGCGCAGCGTCGCTGCAGCCCCTCGCCACCCTACCAGCCGCCGCCGCTGCGAAAGAAGCGTGGGGCGAAGCCGCCCAGGTGGCGGCTATCGCCTGATCTATGACAGCCGGCCCCGATACCGCTTGGGCGGAGTGACCCCGCGCTCAACCCACCAAGCGCGGTGATCCGCGCCGTCTTCGTCGAGGTCTTCGACGTAGCCGGTGCGCGCCTCAGGCACGCTGTCGCAGTAGGGAAGATACGGTTTGATGTCCAAGATCGGGGTGCCGTCCAAGAGGTCACAGTCCGTGATGTGGAGGATCCGTTTGTCGACTCGCGCGAGGCCGACCGCGGACAGGCCGATAGGGTTCGGGCGCTGCGGCGCCCGCGTGGCAAATACGCCGCGCTTGCGATCATCACGAGGCGGCCTCACTTGCGTCGGCCCGCCGCGCGCGTGATGGCACCAGAACAGTAGCCAGACGTGGCTGAAGCCGCCGAGGTCCTGGAGGCCGTTTTGCATCCCTTGAAAGACCTCGACCTGTGCAGAAGCGCCGCGCCCGAGCCCGCTCTGCCTCGGCGCCTCGTGGTGCAGCCGCAGCGAGCTCCGCACGAGCCCGATGGCAGGAAGGCGCGGCGTCGTAAATGGTCCGGCGCCAGCAGCGCTCACTTCAGCTCGCTTCGCTTGAGCTTCAGCTCATGACCGACGCGCAGACGCTTCGCCTGCTCATCGTCGATGCCGTTCCATCGCTGGATATCGAGGTAGCGCTTGGAGCTGCCAAGGTGACGCTTCGCCACGTCGCCCAGGTTCGCGTCCCCCGGCTCCATTTTGACGATCACCCATTCCTGGTCAGCCACCGCCGGCGAGACTTCGGCGTCAAAGGCCGCGCGATCGCCTGCTTGATCAACGCCGCGGTCCAGCGGCGCGTCCGCGACGGCGGGGCGGCCAACGGGCGCCGCAAGCGTGACCGGCGCCGGCGGCGCCGGCCGGAGTCGCCGCGGCGCGCCGACGGAGCGCCCCATATCGCGCAGCGCTTCGCGCAGCGACGACTGCTCCCCTCCGACCTCCAAGACCAAGCGATTGCCCGTCGGAGCTTCGGGAGCAGACTTCGCACAGGCCGCCACGAAAGACAGTGTTGCCGAGAGCAACGTCAGGACCCAAACGTGCCGCATGCGTCGATCTTCGCAGATCAGGCGCCCCGCGACCATTCTCTTGCGCACAACGAGCTCAAACCGGAACGTAGGGCCTCTCCCATGTCGACGACGCGTCGCTTGCTCCTGACCGCGCTGCCCAAAGTCACTCTCTCAAGGGTGACGGGGCTGCTCACCCGCACGCGACTACCAAAGGGCGTGCGGCGGAGGTTCTACGAATGGTTTGCGCGCCGTTACGGCGCAGACCTCGACGAAGTCGAGGGCGAGCTGCATGCGTTCCCGAGCCTCCACTCATTCTTCAGGCGTCCCCTATGCGCGGGCGCGCGGCCGGTCACCACGGACGTGCTCGCGTGGCCTTGCGACGGCAAGATCGTCACCGCTGGCCCCCTTCAAGGCGATCGCATCCAACAAGTTAAGGGGCATGACTACGAGCTCGCGGACCTCCTCGGCGACGCCGAGCTCGCGCGACGCCTGCGAGGCGGGCAACAGGCGACGATCTATCTCGCGCCGGGAGACTACCACCGCGTCCACAGCCCCTTCGACGGCGAGGTCTGCGGCGTCGAGGCGCTCGCTGGGACGCTTTTCCCGGTGAATCCGCCTGCGGTTCGCAGCATCCCGCGGCTGTTCGCCCGCAACAGCCGACACGTCTTCACCTGCAAGCTGTCTGACGGCACCCCTGCAGCAGTCGTCATGGTGGGCGCGTTCAACGTCGGGGACACGCTCGTCAGCCTCACGCGAGGCGTCGTGACGCGCGGCCAAGAGCTCGGGCAGTTCGGCTTCGGCTCCACCGTCGTCTTCGTGCTCGGTCCTGGGGCGCCACAGCTCGCGTCGATCTCGGCTGACGCCAGCGTGCGTATGGGACAGACCGCCGTCGCGCGAACGTCGGGGTGACGCCGGCATAAGGTCCGCCGCCGTCGACGAGGTGCCCGACCGATCAGCGACCGGCCGATCAGCGACCGGTCGATCCGCGCAGCCTCAAGAGAGGCCCACGCTGCGCAGCGCGATCTTGGCTTCGTCGCAAGCGCGGCCCTTGGTGCGCTCCGCGAGGTGCTGCAGCATCTCCGTGCCGAAGCGACGCTCGGCGCCCACTGTCGAAGCGAAGTGTGTGGCGACGCGCAACATCATCTCCGGCTTCACCGCAGACTCACGCTTGAGCCGATCAAACAGCGGGAAGTCATTCCGGATGAGGACCGCGAAGAAGCCCATGGTCGAGTTCCCAGGACCGCCTTCCGCCTCGGCCTCGTCGGCCGCGGCTAACAGCTTGGTCAACGCGATCTGATAGTGCGTCTCGTCGTCCCCGTGACCGTTCGCGACCACCCGCGCCAGCACGTGCAGCGCCTCTGCAGGCTTACGCGCCCGGCGCATCCGCACGGCTTTGTCGGCGATGAACGGCACGATCTTCTCGCCACCCGCGTGCAGCGCGAGGTCCAGCAGCATGTCTCCGGCGCGGACGTTGGAGCCGAGCAGCTTGATCGCCTTCTCGACGCTCGCCTTCTGCAGCTTCGATGAGATGTGAGCTGAGAGCTGTGCCAGGATCCCCGCGCACGACTTCGCAAGCTCGGCGTCCTTGGTCGTCTGCATCAACTTTAAGACTGGCTCGACGGCCTGCTTGTTGTTGGCCAACGCTTCAGAAGCGGCGACGCGGAAGCGCTCATCGTCGTGTGAGAGCAGCTTCAGGAACATCTTGGCGAGCTCGGTGCCGCTGCTCGTGCGAAGCATGCGGGCGGCGAAAAGCCGCTGCTCCGGCTGCCGCGACGCCATCATGCGCTTGAGCGCTGGGGCGAGACCAGAAGGCAGCTCAGGCACCTCGACGAGCACGTCACGGATCGCGCCGTGGACTTCTTTCTGCTGTTTGTCCTCGAGCGCCGACATCATCGACTTGATCTGGTTGGCCGTCAGCTTGAGGCCTCGCAGGCCACGGAAGGCTGCGGCTCGGACCTCGCGCGGGACCTCTGGGTCGATGTATTTTATGAAGAGCGACTTACTCCCCGACGCGTCGACGGACGCCAACACCGACAGCACGCGCGCGACGGCCTGCGGCGGCGCGTCGTCGCTCAGGCGCTCGACGACAGCGCCTCTCAACCCTTTGCCGATGTCCGCGGAGAACTGCTCGCTGGCGCCCGCGAGCAACTTCGCAGCGTGCTCGGAGAGCTCCGGCGTCAACAACGCCGACGCGAACACCGAGAGCGAGCCTGGGCCGAGCTCGCGAGCCATCACGCCAAGAATCCGGATGCGCTGCTCGCCAATCGCTTGCGGGTAGGCGGACTCCAGCACACCATGCGCAGGTGCGCCGATTTCGCCCAACAACTGCGCAGCGTGATCCGAGAGGACCTCGTGCTCGACGACAGCTTCGGCGAGCTTCTCGAGCGCTTTTGGTGTGGCGATCTTCGCGAGGGCGTCGAGGCAGAACCGTCCGAGGACGGGGGATCGATCCGGACCGTCTCCCAGGGCCTCCACCGCCGCAGAGTCCTTCGGACCCAACTCACCGAGGATCTGAGCGGCAGCGACCTGCAGTTCAGGCTTTCCTTCTCGGAGGAGCTCGACGATCGCGTTTATCGTGTCGTTCATGCCACCTTATTTCGTTACGCAGTACCACTTCCCACGGCCAGCCGTGCCCGCGAAACGCAGGCGCGACGCTGCATAAGCGCAGCATTATGGCAGACGATCTACGATCCTGCTACTGCCAGCAGGATCGGCGCGCCAAGGAGCCCCTTACGCGCTCGAATCGAGATCGTAAGATCATCATTTATCAATCCTTAGGATCGATCGGCCGAACGTGCGAATCCTGCTCCTGACACCATTCCTGCCCGACGAGCAGGCGAGCCACGGCGGCGGCAGCTATGTCGGAGCCATCTGCAAAAGCCTGCGGAAGAGGGCGGAGCTCGGCCTCGTCCACATCCAGCATCTCGGCGAAGCGCCTCAGCAACCCAGCGAGTGGAGCTGGCTCGGCGCAGCCCGCTACGAAGGCGCCCCTGGCTCCCCTGGCCACGCGCTCCGTATGCTGTGGCGATGGCGCGCCCAGCCGCTGCTCGTGGCCAAGTATCAGAGCGCGGCCATTCCAGCGCTGATCGAGCGCGCGAGGCGGGAGTTCAAACCAGACGCCGCGCTCGTCGAGATGGCCCAGATGGCGCAGTATCTTCCTTCATTGAAAGGGCTTCCGACAATTTTGACGGACCATGAAGCGGGCCATCCCGCCAACGCGGGGACAGGCCTAGGCGCAGCGGCTGATCGCCGCGATCGCCGCATGTGGAAGCGCTATGTTGCGCAGCGCTACCCGCTCGCCGATCAGATCCAGGCGGTTACGTCTCAAGACGCCGCGGCGCTCCAAGCCCAGCTCCAGCGTGACGTCACGGTCCGACCAGCCGCGCTCAAACCCGCTGGTGAAGCCTGCTCACCGGCAGCCGCCCCGCCCAAGGCGCTCTTCCTGGGAGACTACCGCCACCAGCCCAACCACGAAGCGGCGCGCCGCCTCGTCGCCGAAGTCTGGCCCCGCATCCGCGCCTGCTGCGCGGACGCCGAGCTGCTCTTGGCCGGCCCCCACGAGGCCCCGATCGCCGACCTCGGCGACGAGCATGGAGTCCGCGTGCTCGGCTTCGTCGAGGACCTATCGGCGCTCATGGGCTCCGTGCGGCTGCTGATCGCGCCGCTATGGTCAGGTGGCGGCTTCCGGGTCAAGAACGCGACCGCGCTGCTCGCCGGCCTGCCCGTCGTCACGAACGCCCTCGGAGCGCGCGGATGCGAGGCGCCGGAGCCTGGCTGCTCCGTGCGCGAAGACCCTGCCGCGTTGGCCGACGCCGCCGTCGAGCTGTTGTCGTCGCGAGAAGCCGCGGGGCGCGCCGGCGAAGTGGCGCGCGTTTGGGCCGTGGAGCACTTTTCTGCCGACAAGGTCGCGGACCTCCAACTCGAGCGCCTGTCCGAACTGCTGGATCGGGCTCGCTGAGCGGCGCCCGGTGACGCTGGCGCGCGTCAGTTCTTGGCGACGGTCTTGCCGGTAGTGACCGCCTTGGCCACCTGAGCCGCAGGTTCTGCGGTGACCTGCGGTCGCTTGCGCAGGCGCAGCTTGCGCATGGTCTCCTGCAGGAAAGACTCCATCTTGGAGGTCTCCTTGCCGCGCATAAAGTTCCACAGGATCCGGAACCAGCGCTGTGGGCGCAGGAGCAAGCTGCGGGTGTAGAAGGCCCGGACGACCTTGTACTTCCACTTGGTCAACTCGCTCGCGTTGAAGTTCTCGTTGAACTTCCGGTCCTCGCTGAGAAACGTGTTGTGCACGTAGATCGGCAGCTTCAGGAAGGCGTCGTCCATCTTCACCTTCCCTTCCTTCTGCAGCTGCCGCGTGATCTCCGTGTTCGGGAGCGGGAAGAAGAAGCCTGCCGAGACGTCGTCGATGCCTGCGCGACCTAGCTTGGCCGCGAGCTTGACGGTGGCCGCGAGGTCTTCGGCTTCGTCCGTGGGGTAGGCGAGCACAAAGAACGCGCCCACATTGAGCCCCGCCTTGACCGATGCCCGCACAGCGCGGAAGAGCTTCTCGTCTGAGAGCATCTTCTTCATGTGTTTGCGGGTGCGCTCGCTGCCAGACTCCGGCGCGAAGTTCAGGGACTTGCAGCCGCTGCGGACCAGCAGCCGCGCGACCTCCTCGTCGATGACCTCGCTCCGCGTCCCAGCGGGGAGCTGCCAGGTGATCTTGAGATCGCGCCTCTCGACCTCTTCGCAGAACTCGACCACCCACTTGCGCTTCAGGATCGCTGTGAGGTCCTGGAACGGGAAGTTGGTCGCGCCGTAGGTGTTGTAGTAGTGCTCGATCTCGTCGATCACGTCCTTGGGCGAGCGCGCATACCAGCGCGTCGTCCACATGTTCGGCGAGCTGCAGTAGGTGCACTGATACGGGCAGCCTCGCGTCGCGAGGATCGGCACGGTCTTGCCGTAGTAGATGCCGCTGACGAGCCGGTTGGACGAGTAGGCGTCGACGTCGAAGAACTCCCACGCGGGCCAAGGGATCTCATCGACGTTCTTGATCCGGTCTCGCCGGTCGTTCTTCTGCAGCGACCCGTCCGGCTTGCGGAACGCGATGCCTGGGATCACCGTGTGGTCGAGGCCGAGTTCGAGCGCGCGGAACAGCGCGACCGCGGTCTCCTCACCTTCACCGAGCACGAGGAAGTCGATCGGCGCCTGCTCCATGGAGAGCTCGGGCACCGCCGTGAAGTGTTCTCCGCCACAAACTATGGTCTTATCGGGGAACGCCTCGCGCAGCTTGTGGATGAGCTCACGCAGGATCGGCCAGCTGTAGCTCCACATGCTGGTGAGGCCAATGACCTGCGTATCCGCGGACACGCGCTGGATGACTTCTTCCGGCGTCAAGCCGAGCCGCCAGATGTCACCGTCCGGAATCATCTGCTCGGGCGCCTCCCCGAGCGCGTCGACTACGGAGATCTCGTGCTTATCCTCTTTGAGAACCGCAGCGATGTAGGCTAGGCCGAGCGGCAAGCTCGGTCGGAGCGCGGTTAGGCCGTTCTTGTTGATATAGACCGGCGGATGGATCAGCGTGACCTTCATGCGAACGCGAGATTCCCTGTTGCGGGATCCGCCAACTATAGCATCGAGATATCCAGGGCTTGTGGAGGCCTATCCACTATGGAGATATTAAGTCTTCGACATGAGACCCTCTACGGCTGACGAGAATCCCGCCCAGGGCGGGACCAGAGCCCCGCACCGCGCGGCTCCGCCGCCTGCGAAGCGGCAGGGGCAGGCGGCGCCGCGGCGCAGCCAGAGGGCAGGGCAGCCCCGCCGGCAGGCCGAAGGCCCGAAGACGAAACAAATTGCACTCCTGAGCACACTGCGATGAACCTTCCACAGGTCGCCCGTCTCATGGCGAGGTTCGCGAACCTCTTCTCGCTGGCTCAGCTGCCTGCGCTGGTCCTGGCGTGGACGGAGCGCAGCGCGGGCGGCCTGACGCCCCTGTGGGGGTTCTGTTGCAGCTTCGCCTTGGGCCTCGCGGTCGCGGAGCTGTTGCGCCGCATCGGGCGCCTCGACGGAACGCAAATTTTCCGCCGAGAGACCATCGCGGTCGCCGGACTGTCGTGGTTCCTGGCAGGCCTGATCGGCGCCGTCCCATTCTGGGCTTCTGGCCTGCTGGGGCCCATCGACGCGTTCTTCGAAGCCATGAGCGGGCTCACGACCTGCGGCGCGACCGTGCTAGGCAGCGGCGGCAACATCGACATCGAGGCCACTCCCGGCAGCCTGCTGCTATGGCGCGCGATGCTTCAGTGGATCGGCGGCGCAGGGATCGTCTTGATCTTCGTCGCGCTCCTGCCGTCGGTCGGCGTGAGCGCTAAGAACCTCCTGTCCTCGGAGTCCGTCGGCGTCGCGACCGACTCTTACCAGCCCCGAGCCGTCGAGAAGGCGAGATACGTCGCCAGCATCTACATCGGCATGACCGCGCTCTGCGCGGTCATGCTCGTGCTGGTCGGCGACTTCGGATGGTTCGACGCAGCCTGCCATGCATTCACCACCATGGCTACTGGCGGCTACTCCACCCGCGCGAGCGTCGGCGCCTTCGAGAGCCTCGGCGGCGAGATCGTCCTGACGATCTTTATGTTCCTCGCCGGTGCCAGCCTCGCCGTGGTCGCGACACACTGCCGCACTGGCGTGCGCTGCATCAAGACACTGATCGAGTCCGCCGAGTTCCGCATCTACTCAGCGACCGCGCTCACCCTCGTCACCGTGCTGACGATCTCGCTCCTTCGCGCAGGCTGCTCCATCGGCGAAGCGCTGCGCCTCGCCGCGTTCAACGGGGTCAGCGTGCTGACGTCCACCGGCTACGCGACCAGTGACTTTCAGGCGTGGCCGCCAACCGCGACCCTTTGCCTCTTCACGGCCATGTTCGTGGGTGGCTGCAGCGGCTCCACGGCAGGCGGCTTCAAACAAGTCCGGCTGCTCGTGATCCTGCGCCTGCTGGGCTACACGCTGCGACAGTTCGTGCGCCCCAAGACCGTCGAGCGCATCAAGCTCGACAACGAGGTCCTGCCAGCCGCGGTCATCTCGACCATCCTCGCTATCGTTTTGCTTTGGGGCGTGACCGTGATCGCTGGCGCCGTGCTGATCAGCTTCGACGAGCGGCTGAACTTCGTCGCCGCGTTTGCGGCGAGCGCGAGCATGGTCGGCTCGTGCGGGCCAGCGATGACGCTCGTAGACCCGTCCGGCGCGAGCGAAGCGGTCCTCCAAGGAGGGGCCGCCGCGACCTTGGCGGGCACCCCCAACATCGGTCCGTTCGGAGGATACGGCGACCTCCGCGGATGGACCAAGCTGCTGATGTCGGTGCAAATGGTGTTCGGGCGCCTGGAGTTGCTGACCGTCCTCGCGTTGTTCTCCCCCAACTTCTGGCGTCGATAACCGCCGACAGCGACTCGGCCGCCGCGGCAGATCAGGAGCGGTCGCTCAGGATGACCTTGTCGCGCTTCTTGAAGACGATTCGGATCGGCACCTCTTCGCAGTCGAAAGCGACCCGGAGGCGCTGCTCGAGATAGCGCCGGTATTGGTCTTTGAAGAGCTTCGGGTCATTGACGAAGACCACCAAAGAGATCGGCTCCGTGCCAACCTGCGTCCCGTAGAACAACTTCGGGATGTTGCCGCCTGCTGGCATCACCTGCTCGCGCGCCGCCTGCAGCTCATCATTTAGCTTCGGGGTCGCGAAGCTGCGCGTGGTCTGCTCGCGAAGGTCGAACAACAGGTCCAACATGCCGTCCAGGTTGGTCCCATCTAGCGCCGACACAAACACCACCGGCGCGTGGTCTAAGCCAGGCAGCTGTTGCTTGATGTACTTGTCCCACTTTTCGATGTCGAAGGCCTTAGCGCCCTGCTTCGGCGCGAGGTCGACCTTGTTGCCGACAAGGATGACTGGCTTGTGCTGTTCGACGCAGTAGGCGGCCAAGTTCTTGTCGACTTGGCTGATCTTCTCCTGAACGTCGAACATGTGGACGCAGATGTGCGCGCGGCGAATGCTCTCCGTGCTCCGAGAGTGCGCGAAGATCTCGATGGCGTGCTCCACGCTCTTCTTTTTGCGGACCCCAGCCGTGTCGATGGCGACCAGCTTTCTGTCACCGTGCTCGAACTCGATGTCTACGGCGTCCCGCGTCGTTCCGGGGACGTCGCTGACGATGACGCGATCCTCGCCGGCGAGCCGGTTAAGGAGGGTCGACTTACCAGAGTTGCGTTTACCGACGATCGCGAAGCGCAGCGAGGACTCGTCGTGCCCAGCGGCCGCGGGGTTGACGATCTCGGGGACCTCCGCCGCAACCCGCTCCAGCAGGTCGTGGATACCCCATCCTTCCTTCGCGCTGATGACGAGGGGGTCGCCAAATCCGATACGCAACCACTCCGGAGCCGACAGCTCGTCGTAGCGGGACTCGATCTTGTTGACCACCAACAAGGTCTTCTTACCGAGCTGGCGCAGCTTGCGCGCGACCATGTCGTCGCTCGGCACGCGGCCCTCCTTGCCGTCCACCACGAACAAGATCAGGTCTGCGGTCTCAAGCGCGATCTGGATCTGCTCTTCGATGTGACGCTTGAGCAACGCCTCGTCAACGAGGCCCAGCCCGCCCGTGTCGACCAACTCGAAGGCGTGGTCATCCTGACGAACGACCACCGAGATCCGGTCACGCGTCACCCCCGCCGTCGGCTCGACGATGGACACACGTCTCCCCGCCAGACGATTCATAAGGCTCGACTTGCCGACGTTCGGTCGGCCAACAATGGCTACGCGAGGGAGGGTCAAGGGATGGGGCGAACACGATACGGAGCGCGACCTGCGGACTCCAGCAATCACAGCCGCGAGGCGCCGCGTTTTCCTGCGGCGCCCGCGCAGATCTGGACGCCGCTGCCGGGGACCTGGGAACCTCGCCCGACCGCCCAAGCGCGCTCAAGCGCCGGGCTTGAACGGCCGATGTCACCGCAGCGGGGCGACCGATCGGCCCTGCAGGAGAACAACATCCATGTTTGTCCACGGCAATTCGTCGGCGTCCGCGGGCGCCTCGCGAGCTCTTCCTCCCCTGATTCAGGTCGTCGACGACGAAGTCGCGATGCAGTCGCTCTTCGAGCGGATCGGGCAACTCTGCGGCTTCGAGGTCGCGCCATACGGCACCGCTGAGTCGTTTCTTCGTGACTACGACGACGACCGGGCAGGATGCATCGTGATCGACCTGTTGCTGCCTGATCGCTCCGGCATCGAGGTCCTGCAGGAGATTTCGGATCGAGGCGGCAAACTACCTGTCGTGTTCATCAGCGGTATGGCGCGCGTGTCCGAAGCCGTTCAAGCCCTAAAGCTCGGGAGCGTTGACTTCGTGGAGAAGCCGTTCGACATCCGCCAGATCTCGCAGGCCCTGCGTCGCGCCGTGGACCTCGACATGCGCCGGCGCAGCCAGGCGCAGGACACGCAGGACCTCCGTGATCGCTTCGGCGCACTGAGCCCTAGGGAAGACCAAGTCATGCAGCAGATCGTTCGCGGCGCAGCCAACAAGGAAGTAGCCGCGAGCCTCGGGCTCAGCCACAAGACCGTCGAAGTGCACCGCTCGAACGTCATGCGCAAGACCCGCGCTGGCTCCCTCGCAGAGCTCGTGCGCATGCACGTCTCGCTGCAGGAGTTCGCTGACGCGAGAACGCCACTGGTCGGCAGCCCGTCCTAGTAGAGCAGCGTCGCGAGCTGACGGCGGTACGCGTCCAACCGCTCGTCTTCTTCACCGACCACTGCGAAGCACACGAGCATGGCTTTCCGCGCGAGGCCGTCGCCGAAGTCGCGGTCGATCGTCGCAGACTGCAGTACGGCAGACATCGCCGCGTCGTAGTCGCGCGCCAGAAACAGCCGCCGCGCTTCTACGAGGTGCCGAGCAGCCTCGCCCTGCGCAGCATCCATCGCGGGCTCAAACCAGGCGAGGCCGGCCCGCAGACGCTCTCCCGCGGCGAACTGGGGCTCCTCTTCGGGGATGCCCGAGAGCGCTTCTTCGACCTGCGCAACGTCACCTTGCGAGGCCGCGAGGCGCGCGCGCTCTAAGCGGGCGTCGGGATCGTTCGCGTCAACGGCGGCGGGCTCTTCGGCTGCAGGCGCCTCGGCCTCGCCGACGCATTGGACCCCGTGCTTCTCGAGAAAGGCGACCACCTCGGCCTCGGGCAGCGCGCCCTGGAACGCGTCGACAGGCTTTCCTTGACTCACCAGGACACAGAACGGGATCCCCTGCACCCCAAAGGCGTAGGACAAGTCTTGTTCCTTGTCGGACTCCACCTTGCCGAGCAAAAATCCGCCGCCGAAGTCGTCCGCGAGTTTCTCCAACACGGGACCGAGCGTGCGGCAGGGACCGCACCAAGACGCCCAGAAGTCGAGCAAGACCGGCGTAGTCATCGACTGCTCGATGACGTCCGCCTGGAAGCTGCTCGCGGTGATGTTCTTGACGTAGGCTGCCGGCATGCTGCGTCTGTAGGAGCAAGTCGCTGCCCAGTCAACGATCGGTCGCAACTGCCGCTGTTGTCGTTACGCCATCGCCACAAACGACGCGGCCAGAGCCCCATCAGCGCCTGCGACAACGAGAGAGCGGGTTGGCATGAAATTTGGAGTCCTCCGTCGTCGACCCGGGAGGGGGACATCTACTCCAACGTCGGAGTATGTGATCGAGAGGCGACCCCCCCCCTCCTCGGGTCGGCGCTTTCCGTCAGCGATTCCGCGTCGACGGCGACGCCGCGCGCCTCGGATATGACGCTCCCCGCGCTGGGGCCTAGGAGCCGGAACGTCGGCTGGCAGAAGGTGCCCCGCGGGCCTATCCTCGGATCATCGGATGCAACGAAGCGCTGACGAACCCGCTTTGCTGCGAGACACGATGACCACGATGCTGCGAATCACCTCGGCCGGCCTGCTGACACTCCTGGCACAGCCGTCGGCCGCCCAAGGCGCGACGCCAGACCTCCCCACGCTCGCACGTCAAGTCGGCGGCGCCCACCGGCCCGACGGTCCGACCGCCAAAGTCGAAGCGTTTACGTGCCAACTTGAGCTGCACCTCCTCGACGTGTCCGAGAAGAACGGCGGCCAAGCCAACCTCGACGTCGCCTTCCTTCAGCAAGCGCGCGAGGCGCCGAAGAAGCCGCGCACCTTCATCCGCTACAAGGTCCGCGGCGTAGACCGAGCTATACGGAGAGGCTTCGACCGCTTCGGACCGTGGCACATCCAGCAGGGTAAGCCAGCAGACCTCACCGCAGCCGGCGCACAACGCGACCTGCAGTCCCTGCGCGAGCACACCAACCTCGCCCGCCAGTTGCTCCGGTTCCTCTCTCCCGAGGCGGTGATCGAGTCGCTCGAAGCCCCGACGAAGGTCGTGGATGACAAGCTGCGGATCGGCAGGAAGAGCGCGGCCGTATACAGCGTCAGCGGCCGGCTTTCGGAGTTCCCGCTGATGCAGCGGGCGGGGAGCGACGCGCCCGCGTTCGTCACGATCTACGTCGACAAATCCTCGAAGAGGCTGCTCGGAATCGACGCGTGGCCGATCGAAGACGGCGCGTCTGACCGAGCGCGCGGCGAACGCATCCTGCTCTCCGACCTCCAACTACGCGACGGCCTGCTGGTGCCGCGAACGCTGCGCTACCTGTGGCGTGACGCCGCGGGCAAGCTACGGAGCCACTCGACAGCCAAGATCATCACGCTAGACCTGAGCCCGAATCTGGACGCGAAGCACTTCGACCGCAGCTGAGCGGCTCGGCGCGGTCAACACCGACGCCGGAAGTAGCGCTCTAACTCCGCCGAGCTGAACGTCAGGGTCGTGGGCCGACCGTGCGGACAGTTGTGCGGATGGTCGAGCGTGGCGGCGACGCGCAACAGCTCCTCGATCTCCTCGTCGGTGAGGCGGTCCCCGCTCATGATCGAACCGCGACAAGCCATCGAGTGAAAGCGCTCGGCGATATGTTCTCCAACAGCGGATCTGCCGCTATCCGCCTCACCCGCTGCCAGCGCTCGGATCAGCTGCTTGGGGTCCGTCCGCGACAGCACCGCGGGCATTCCCTGGACCGCCAGCGCGTTCGGGCCGAAGACATCTACCAACAGACCTTCTTCAGCGAGCTCCTCTCGAACGCTCTCGAACCAGGCGATCTCTTCAGGCGTGAGCTCGACCACAGCGGGCACCAACAAGCGCTGGACCTGCACGTCGCGCGCCGCGTGCTGCTTTTTTAACTGCTCGTATGTGACCCGCTCATGCAGCGCGTGCTGGTCCACCACCAGCAGGCCGTCGTCACCCTCGATCAGGACGTAGAGGTCCATTACCTGGAGGAACCTACCGCGCGCCCGGCGGAAAGGATTCGGCCGGACCGCGGCAGACTCTGCAGCAGCGCCGTCCGACGACCGGACGACCACCGGCTCCTCCCGCGCGACTACAGGTTGTCCATCTGGAACCCCTGCGGCGGCCCCACCTGGCGCGAACAGCGACTTGGACTCCGTCGGGAAGCCAGACCGCGCTGTCGGCATCCCCGGCCGAATCGAGACGCCGCCTTCGCTCACGGCACCGGCCGCCGCACCGCCACCAGCGAGGGTCCGCGCCTGCAGCGCGCTGCGCACGGTCTCGTGCAGGCAGCCCGCGACCTTACGAGACTCGACGAAGCGGACCTCGGCTTTACGCGGGTGGATGTTCACGTCGACCTGCTCAGGGGGCAGCACCACCTGGAGCACGTAGACGGGAAACCTGCCGCCCATGAGGAACTCGCGGTAGGCCTGCCGGACCGCGTGCAGCGCGCTCTTCTCACGCGCCATGCGCCCGTTTACGTAGGTCATCTCGAGCCGGCCGTCACGCCGCGCGAGGTCGGGCTCGCCGACGACACCCTCGACCTTGAGACCGTCGAACTCACGATGCACCGGCAACAATCCCTTGCCGAGCTGTCGCCCAAAGCACTGCTGGAGCCGCTCGGCGAGAGTCACGCCTCGTGGCAGCCGCAACAACTCTTTGCCGTCGCTGAGGAGCGTGAAGTCCACGTCGAGCCGCGCTAACGCCAACTCGGAGACCAGCTGTTGGATCCGCGCGCGCTCGGCGTGCGGCGCCTTCAGGAAGCGACGCCGCGCAGGCACGTTGTAGAACAGATCGCGTATCTCGATCCTCGTCCCCTGAGGACAGCCACAGGGCTGTGGCGCGGTCTCCACGCCGCCCTCGCAGCGCACCTCCCATCCCTCCGCACCGCCTCGACGCATGCTCTGCACGCGCGCCTTTGCGACGGCGCCGATCGACGCCAGGGCCTCGCCGCGAAACCCCAGGCTGCCGATGTGCTCGAGGTCGTGCACGTCGCTGAGCTTGCTCGTCGCGTGGCTGGCGAACGCGAGCGGCAGGTCCTCTGGCAAGAACCCGTCGCCGTCGTCGATGACGGTCAGTTCTTCGGCGCCGCCGCCACGGAGCTCTACGCGGATCCGGATCGCCCCAGCGTCCAACGAGTTCTCGATCAGTTCCTTGGCGACCGATACGGGACGCTCCACGACCTCACCAGCCGCGATCTGGTTGACCACGGCGACCGGCAAGCGCTTGATCACAGCTCAAGCTCCTCAGCCGTCTCGACCGGCGCGCCGTCAAACCACTGCGCGAGGAAACGCTCGAGCAGGACCTCGCCGTCCTCTCCGCTCGTCCGGCTCTTTCGCAGGCAGGCGTGCAGGGCGACCAAGCCCCGCTGCAGCTGTCGCTGATCGTTCTGTTTCACCTGGGCAAGGAATCGGTCCGCAAACTGTCGGACGCCGCAGCGCGCCGGGAGATCCCGCATCGACGTCCCCTCATCAAATAGGACGCGCCCTTCGTAGACCACGCCGATCTGACGGTAGAGCCAGCTCGTCGTAAAAGGCAGCACGCCGCCGGCATCCATGGCCTTGCCGTCCTGCTGCTTGACGCCGCGCTGATACATGGCCGCGAGCGAGCGCTGCGCGCTGCGCCGGTCACCGCCAAGCACTGCTTCTGCGAACTCGAACGGCGTCGACTCGAACATCACGGACAGCTTGCCGGCGAGATCTTGAGGCGCGAGCGGCGCGCGCGCAGCGCCTTCGCCCAAGGTGTCTCGCAGCCGCTCCAGCTCCCCCGTCAACTCCGACGGAGACTTACCGACCTGGGAGACAACCAGCCACGCGCTCTCCGGCGTCAGCTCGACGCCGAGTTGCTTGCTGGTCTGGACGAGCCATTGGCAGAGCTCGCCCTCCAGCGGACCGCGTGAGCGCTCGTAAGGCATGTCGTAGAGGTCGCGGAACTCGAACACGCAGCCCTCAGCAGCCAGCTGCTTGACCAGCGCCGCGACCGCGCGCTTGCGCTTATCGAGCTTCGGAGCCTCCACGATCAGCGACGAACCCGCTTGGATCATGGACGCGACCTCTGCGACGGCGGCGCTGTGCTTTTTCCACCAATTCGCCCCTCTCCGCACAGCCACGACCGTAGCCGCGGCGAAGAGGCCGCCGCCGCGCAGATCCTGAAGCACCGGAACCGCCGCCGCTGATTGGCTCTCCTCGTCGTCGCCCGCGCGCACCTCGGCGCCGTCGACCGTGCGCAGCTCCGCGTCTTCGGCGACCCGGAGCAGCAAGCCCGACATCGCCTTGCTGCGGAAATACTCGCTGGGGCCGTGCAACAGCACGATCGAGGGCAGCCCCGCTCCGACCAACTTCTTCAGTCGTTTCAGCTCAAGGATGGGGTTCGGCGCCGCCATACACCTATCCATACAGCGCGAAGGGGTTCGCTGCGAACATCTCGGCCGCGGACCCGCCCCCTGCTGCGGCGCGACGGGCCCAAAGCGGATCGCGGCGGCCCCGCCCGCCGCGCGGCTGGCCCGATCAGGGGCGCAGGTAGAAGTAGAGATTGTAGACGGTGTGGGTGTAGACGCAGACTCCGTAACCGCGCGTCCACATCAACAGCCCCAGCAGGATGCCAGCCATCGTGCGGAAAACGAACACGCCGCGGTCGAACTCTTCTCCGCAGACGTGGTGGAACCATGAGAAGAGCAGCGCGCTAACCACGACCGCAATCAGCCCCGCGCAGAACCGTGGCAGCCCCCAACTACGGACCGCGCGCGCCCCGATCCACGCCAACACAGACATAACGGCGAGCCGGAAAACCAACTCTTCGAAGATGCCGGCCCCGATCGAGCCGACGATGTTGACCACCATCTCGTCAGAGCTAGGCGATATCTGCAGCAACTGATCTGCCGACGAAGTCATCGCCGCGGCGATCGGGCCGAGCATGACGCCGTAGACCACACCCTCCAAGACGATCACAGCGACGACACGAAGCCAAGGCACTCCGCGCTTCATCAAGGAGAACGCCGCGACGATGATCATGACCGCGAAGGCGGCGCTGAGGATCACGTATGCGTGGTCGCCGAACGGGGCGAACTGCTCCAGCAACAGCAGCTCAGCGCCGTTGCTCTCCGCCGGCGCGAGCTGACTGCGCAACAAGATGTAGGCGATCCAGAGCGGCAGGACAGCAAACAGTCCAACGGACGGCTCACGAGACCAGTGGAAGTAGCCGTCGGGCTTCGACGACTTCTT
>NYVR01000008.1 GCA_002684655.1 Planctomycetota bacterium
CAAGCACGGAGAGTTGGTGCATTGCTACGAGCTCTTCGATCGGCCTCAAGCCGACGCCATGCGCGACTTCAGCCACTTCATCGGAGCGCACGGCCTCACGCTCGGCGCCATTCCCGACCACGCTTAGGCGCGCGCCCAACAGGGGGCGAGAGATCGCCCTCCGTCACGGACGCGGGGAATCTCTGAGGAGTTAGCCTCACCGAACTCATAGGTTTCAGGGCAGAACTCCTGAAGCCAACGGTAGACCAGCTGCGTCACATCGCATCCATCTCGCTCGACGGCATGATTCCGTAGCCACTCGCTGACCCGACGCCGCACCTCTCCAAATCGAGCGCTGCCCGCATCCCGGAGGCCGGCATAGACCAGGCAGACGTATCTAGCGACTCAAAGAAATGCTGATGAAGAGCGTTTCGAGGATCCGCCAGGTCAGGGAATGAAACCTTTCGCAAGGGAACAGGCAATCGCGGAAACGACCAGCCCCCGCAGGAAGCGCTGCTGCTTGACAGCCCGCAGATCCTGGGGCAGACTGTCTGCAGCATTCAGACAACCCGTCGCGAGAGCGTCGGGTGGCCAACCTGCCGAGGAGCGGCAAGGTGGTTTGACCAGGACGGTGTCCTGATCGATGCGCGCGGGCGAGTTGCCCGGCGAACGAAAGCTCCTGCGGCGCACAGCGTCGCTCTGGGTGTGTCATCCCAAGAGGAACCGACATGACCCGCAAACCATCGATCCCGATGACCCCGAGCGCGTTGCCGAAGCAGCGCTCACCCGAAGAGACCGTACTGCCCTGCCGCCCCGAGGGCTTCCAGGGCTACTGCGAGTGGTATGACGCCCTCCCCGCAGAGCTGCAGACCAAGCGGAAGCCGCGCGTGACCGAGTTCCTCGGCGCCGTCGAGTGGGCCTGGAGCCCCATGCACGGCCGCTACTCCGCGCACTACCTCAGCTGGCACCGGCGCCACTGGGGCCTGTGGATGGCCTGCCCGGACCCGGACGACCCAATGGGCCAAGGCGAGTGGGACTGGCAGCTCTACGGCTGGGCTCGCCGGCGCAGCGAGAGCTGGGAAGCGGCCGCCGCCTGGCTGCTCGTCGACGCGTGGCAGTCCGAAGAGGACAACGGCTCACTCGGCCGCTTCTCCTTCGTCGCCGAGGCCGGGGCCTTCTCGGCGGTCGGCCTCAACGCACTCGCGGACGAGATCTGGCCTCGCCCGTGCGGTGACCACCAACGCAGCGCCTAAGGAGCACGACCGATGACCCAAGCAACACATACGTTCGACGTCCACCCGGCGCTCGAGCTGGGCAGCTGGCTCGCGTTCCCCGACGTGACCCAGTGGCAGCCGTTCTTCCCGACGCTCGAGGCGGACACCAACCCGACCAACTGCGCCGAATACCGCTTCCAACGCTCGCTGCAGACGCCTTCGCTCGCGGAGGCGATCACGCAGCTGGCACGGCATCGCGAAGACAAGGTGCTCTACCGCGCGCTCCCCCACGAACGCTCGGACTACGGCAGCCGACCGCTCAACGACTACTACGAGCTCGACTGGTCGCTGACCGCGCCGTCGGGCGCGACGCCCAAGCGCCGCGGACGCCTCTACCGGTCGCACCTCTGGTCCCCGGCCCAAGAGCGACTCGGCTACTTCGCGCTGCGAAACTCGCGGCGCACCCGCTCGATCCACCTGACCGTGCGCGGGGCAAACCCCGCCGAGTGCGTCGCAACGTGGGCGCCGGTCGCCGCGTGGATCCGCCGCATGCACCGCGCGCAGATGCCGGTCGAAGCGATGCCGCTCGACGTGCCGATCCCCGCGCGGCCGTTCGCCGAGTGCGCCGCAGAGGCGCGCGCGCTCCGCGACGAGGTCCGCAAGGCCGTCGCTGAGGCCGCCCGCGCCGAGCTAGGCCCGTTCGCGCTCGCGGGCCGCGAGCACGAACCCCGCGTCACGCTGTCGCGCGGCCTCGCCGCGACCTTGCGCGGCATGGACCTCCCAAGGACCGAACCAAAGCGCTGGATCCACCGTCGCTACTACCCGCTCCGCGTGATGAAGCGCGCGGCCAAGCGGGTCAACCGGCGCATGGGCCGCGTCGTGCTCCAGTGCGACGCACGCAGCGCGTGGCTGAAGGAGGAGCGAGCATGAGCGCGCACCCCCATCACCACGCGGACATCGCCGTCGCACCCGCTGCGGCGATCGACGCCGCGCTGATCCAGGCTTACCGCGAGACCATCTACACGCTGCAGCGACCGACGCCTCTGGCGCTCCGCGTCGATGAAGCGAACGACGCGCTGCGCGTCGTGCACGCCAAATACGGCGTCTCGGAGAGCTGCTTCGTGACCGCCCACAACCCGTTCAGCGTGCGCCTCGAAGACGCCGCCAACGACGGCCGCCACCGCGCGCTCTGCGAAGAGCTGCAGGCCACAGGCTGCGTGTTCTTCGAGGCCAAGGGCACGCACCCGACCGGCCCATGGCCAGCAGAGCAGGGCGTCTTCGCGCTCGGCCTGTCGCGGACCGACGCAGCAGCGCTCGGCCGACGCTGGGACCAGAACGCCGTCGTCTGGTGCGGCGGCGACGCGGTGCCGCAGCTCGTCGCGCTCCGGCCGAGCGCCGAGGAGGTGCAGCCATGAGCGGCTTCTCTGACTGGGGAGACTGCCTCGAGCCGCTCCTGCGCGACGCCCGCTTCCGGGCCGAACTCCTCGACCAGCTCGAGGACGACGGCGAGCGCTTGGTCGCGGCCTTGGTCGCCAACAAGCCGCTCTCCGAAGTCGAGCTGGAGAAAGTCGACGAGGCGCTCCGCGACGCCTACGACTTCTTGGCCGAACAGGTCGTGTGCCTGGACTGGTATAGCTGCTCGCCAATGGGCGGCGACGGCGCGAGCTGGATCCTCGGCTTCGCGGACGTGTACTGGTTCTGCTCCTCCGACTGGGAGAACGAAGGACCCTTCGAGTCGCTGGACGATGCGCTCGGCGCGAGCTCTTCGTTCTCGATGGCGACCGAAAATGCGTCGCTAAAGTCGTCGCACGTGAGCGACGACACGCTGCTGTCCATCGCAGAGTCCGTGTGCCCCTATGACAGCACGATCTACGTCAACGGCACCGAGTATCGTCACGGGGAGGACGGGCTCGTCTCGACCGAGGATGACGAAGAAGGCAACAACAAGGACGCCGAAGAAGAAGACGACGTCGATGAAGACGACGACATCGACGAGGACGACGAAGTCGACGAGGACGGCGAAGTCGACGAGGACGGCGAAGAAGACGCTGACGAAGACTAGTTCGCAGGCGCCGGCGCAAAGCGCCGGCGCCTCACCCTACAGCCCGCCGAACGGGCTCTGCGCGCCGCCGCGCACCACCGAATACGCGATGCTGGCGACGCGCCACCGCCCCTGCTCACGCACCAGCAAGAACTGGTCGACGCCGTGGTGGCTGAATGCCTCGCCGCGATGAAAGTCGTAGTCCAGCTGCGCGAACGCGAAGTCGCCGCGCACGTCGACCTCCGGGGAGAACATGCGCTCGACGTAGGCCTCGTCGCCCGACCCCACCGACGCCAAAAAGGCGGCGGCCGTCGACGGACGCACGACGGCGCGGCCATCGACGAGATCGACCGACACGAACTGTGCGTCCTCGCAGAGCCACGGACGCAGCGCCTCGGGGTCGCGGACGCGCATCCCGTCAAACAGCCCCTGCACGGCGTCCAAGACCTCTCGCTCTCCGGCGCCCGGGATCGAAGCGCAGCCCGCGCATATCCAACACAGCCAAACGGCAAGCATCGCTCTCATGGCGACATCGTAGTCGCTGGGTCGGTCGCGTTCGCAGCACATCGCGGCCGAACCCGGCGACCAGCGGGCGCAGACCGCCGCGCAGACGAGACAATCGGCCCGCGCGGAGTATGCTTCTGCGCGGTCGCCGTCGGCGCACACCGCCGACAACCCGGCCAACGGTCGACGGACCGAAGATGAGCGCCTTCAACCTCCACAAATCCCGCGTCGGATACCTCGTCAACCTCTACCCGAAGACGAGCCACGCGTGGATGCGCCGCGAGATCCAGGCGATGGCCGCCGCAGGCGTCGAGGTCGAGCGGTTCAGCGTGCGGCGCGTCGACGAGCCGCTCGTTGATCCGGCAGACGTCGCCGAAGCCGAGCAGACCCGCATCCTGCTCGACGGCGGCGCGCTCCGATCACTCCCGCGCGCGCTTTGGGCGGTGCTGCTGGTCTCGCTGACGCGGCCTGTTCGCCTGCTCCAAGCCGCGGCGCTCGCGAGCCGCGTCGGCGTCCGGCACCCCAAGGGCTGGCTCTTCCAGTTCTTCTACCTCGCCGAGGCCTGCCTGTTCCTCCGGATGATCGCCGGCCGCGACCTGCAGCACGTGCACGCCCACTTTGGCACCAACGCCGCGACCGTAGCGATGCTGACGCACGCCCTCGGCGGGCCGACCTACAGCTTCACCTTCCACGGCCCCGAGATCTTTGAGCACCTGTCGCATCGCGGCCTGCGCGAGAAGCTGCACCGCGCCGCGTTCGCCGTCGCGATCAGCCACCACGGCCGCAGCGCGCTCAAGCGCTGGTCGGACCCGGCGCACTGGGACAAGCTGCACCTGATCCACTGCGGCGTCGACGCGAGCTTCCTCGACGCGCCAGCCACGCCCCTGCCACAAACCAACCGCCTCGTGTGCGTGGCGCGCATGTCCCCGGTCAAAGGCCACATCGTGCTGCTCGAGGCGGTCGCCCAGCTGGTCACCGAGGGCGTCGACCTGCAGCTCGCCTTCGTCGGCGGCGGCGCGTTCGAAGCACACGTGCGCGACGCGGCCGCGCGCCTCGGCGTGGCCGACCGCGTCGAGTGGCTGGGATGGCTCGACGGCGAACAGGTCCAGCGACAGATCCTCCTCGCAAAGGCGATGGTGCTGCCCAGCTTCGACGAGGGGCTGCCGGTCGTCTTCATGGAGTCGCTAGCGCTCGGTCGCCCCGTGATCTCGACCTACATCGCCGGCATCCCCGAGCTCGTCGAGACCGGCGAGACCGGCTGGGCCGTACCAGCGGGATCGGTCCCCCACCTCGCCGACGCGCTGCGCGCCTGCGTCCAAGCCGCGCCCGAAGAGCTGGCCCGCCTCGGTGAAAACGGCCGCGCGCGCGTGCGCGAGGGGCACGACGCCCGCGCCGAGGCGACCAAGCTCGCCCAGCTGTTCCTTGACCCCGCGCGGCGGTCAGACGCGCCGCGCACCGAACGCGACCAAACGCCGGCATGAGCGCGGTCGAAGCAGTCCTCGGCCTCGGCGCCGCGCTGCTCGCCGCGCCCGCGCTCGTCTACGCGCTGCAATGCCTCGCCGGGTCGCTGCTGCCCGACCGCGACGACGACGCCGACGGCGACCTGCCCGCGCAGACGATCGTGATCGTCCCCGCGCACGACGAAGAGGCGGGCGTCGGCGAGACCGTTCGCGGCTTGGTCGAGGCGGTCGCAGAGGGCCTCGAAGGCCGCGGCGAGGTCTTGGTGGTCGCCGACAACTGCCAGGACGAGACCGCGACCCGCGCGCGCGAGGCCGGCGCGCGGGTCGTGACGCGCGACGAGCCAGAGCGCCGCGGCAAAGGCTTCGCGATCGACCACGGCGTCGCCGCGATCGGCGCCGCGCCGCCCGACGTCGTCGTGCTCGTCGACGCCGACTGCCGGGTCACGCCCGCGTCGCTGCGTCACCTCGTGCTGCGCGCCGCCGCGACCGACCGCCCGGTACAGGCCGACTACATCCTGCGTCCGCCGCCCACCCCGAGCCCGCGCAGCGGCATCTCCGGGCTCGCGGTGCTCGTCAAGAACCGCGTGCGACCGCGGGGGATGCGGCGCCTCGGCCTCCCCTGCCAGCTGACGGGCTCCGGGATGGCGATGCGCTACACGACGCTGCACGAGGCGCCGCCGGCGGGCGAAGACATCGTCGAGGACATGGTGCTCGGCGTCGAGTTGGCCCTGCAGGACCGCGCGCCGACGTCGACGAGCCGCGCCGAAGTGTGGTCCGAGCTGCCCGCAGACCGCGGCGCTGCGGCGGGACAGCGCCGGCGGTGGGAGCACGGCCACATCGCTACGATGCTGCGCTACGCGCCGCGGCTGCTGCTGCGAGGCCTCGCCGAACGCTCGCTGCACCGCTTCGCCATGGGCCTCGACCTGCTAGTGCCGCCGCTGGCGCTGCTCGTGCTCGTCACCGCCGCGTGGGCTGGGACGTGCGCAGCGGCGCTGGGGACCGCGCCGATCTCGTGGCCGCTGAGGATCGCCCTCGGCGCGCTCGGCGCCGTCATGCTGGGCACGCTGGTGGCGTGGGCAGCGCACGGACGCCAGACGCTGCCGCTGCGCCACCTCGTGTTCGTGCCGCTCTACGTGCTGTGGAAGGTGCCGCTCTACCTGGCGTTCTTCCTGCGACGTGGCCAGCGCAGCTGGAACCGCACGGCCCGCGACTAGCCTGCGAGGAGCCGGAGCGCGCCCCGCGTATCCACAGACAAACGCCTACGCGCTAGAATCAACGCGGCGAACGACCCGCCAGACCCGGCATGAAGACCTACCTCCACATCCTCAGCTGCGCGCTGCTCGCGAGCGTGTGCGTCGCCCAGCAACAGTTCCGCACCGTGAACGTCGGCGGGGTCTCCCGCAGCTACCTGCTATATGTACCGCCCAGCTACAGCCAGGCGACGCCGGCGCCCGTGGTCATGAACCTGCACGGCTGGGCCGGCACCTCGCAGGGCTACATGAACTACGCCGACATGCGCCCGCTCGCCAACGCGAACGGCTTCCTGCTGGCCTATCCCCAAGCGCTGGTCGGACCGTCTGGCGTCGCCGAGTGGGACAGCGCAGGACCCTACGCGTGGGGCGCCGACGAGGTCGGCTTCATGGCCGCGCTGCTCGACGACCTTGAGGCCAACTTCTCGGTCAACTCCGACCAGTGCTACATCTGCGGGTTCTCTTCGGCTTGCTCGGCGGTCTGGGACACGGCGTGCCAACTCAACGACCGCATCGCAGCCGCCGCGACCGTCGCCGGCGTCATGTGGAACTGGACGCAGCAGAACTGCGCGCCCACTCACCCGACGCCGACGGTCACCATCCACGGGACCAACGACTTCGACATGCCCTACGCGGGCTCGCAGTACTCGCTGTCGCTGGTCGCGACGGGACAGTACTGGTCCCAGGCCAACAACGGCGACGCGACGCCGACGATCGTGAGCCTCCCCGACATCGTCCCCGGCGACGGCAGCACGGTCGACCGCTTCACCTGGGCCAACGGCGACGACTGCACCGAGGTCGTGCACTACCGCGTCAACAACGGCCCGCACGAGTGGCCGGGCGTCGCTGGCAACATGGACATCAACGCCAGCCAGATCATCTGGGACTTCTTCGCGCAGTACGACCTCAACGGCCAGATCGGCTGCGTCGGCAGCGCGAACTTCCAGACCTTCGGCGCAGGCTGCGCGGGCTCCTCGCAGCTTCCTGTGCCGACCTGCGCGCAGGCCAACGCGGCGGGCGGCTCGCTCAACCAGACGACCTCTCCGGACGAGCACGTCTACCGCGTCGCCGTAGGCAGCGTGACGACGCTCGCCAGCTTCGACCTGTTCACGCGATCGACGGGCGGCACCGTCACGCTCCCCGCGCGCGTCTACGCCGCGAACGGCAACGGACCCGCGGCCACGCCGATCGCGACGACCACGATGACCGTCGGCCCTACCGCAGGCTTCTACACGGCGACGTTCGACCCGCCGGTGACGGCCCCGGCGGTGTTCTACATCGGCGTCGACAACACGACCCAAACGACGCTGCTCAGCGACCTCTTCGTCGGCACCTACAACATCGGCTACAAGCGGACCGGCAGCGGCGCATGGAGCTTCGAGCTGATGCGGCCGTCGTGGTCGGTGCAGTGCTCGAACCAACCGCTGAACCTCACGCCGAGCATGGACGCCGTCGGGCTGCCCCAGCTCGGCGCGAGCTACACGCCGTCGGTGACCAACGCGCTCCCGTCGACGCCCGCGATCCTGCTCTCCGGCCTATCCGACCAGCTCTGGCAGGGCAACGCGCTGCCGCTGTCGCTGCCGGGCGCGCCCGGCTGCGCGCTGCTCGTCGCCGCGGAAGCGTCCGCGGTGACGATGACGGACGCTACCGGCAGCGCCAACCTGAGCGTCCCCGTGCCCAACGCTCAGAACCTGATCGGCCTGCAGGTCTTCCACCAGTGGGCGATCTGGGACCCGAGCGCCAACAACCTCGCGATCGTCACCTCCGACGGCGGCGCCGCCACCATCGGGAACTGAGCGCGCGGCGCGCTCCGCGCAGGCTACTTCGACCGCGCGACGAGCGGATCCCTGACAACGACCGCGTCCGCACCCGGGAACGCCTCGGGCACATCCGTGGTGACCGCGCCGGTCGCCGCCCACTCACAGCCGCGCACCAAGGTCACCTGGAACGCGACGCACTTCATCGCCGTCGGGTCGTGCCCGAGCGCCGTGTGGAAGCAACGCCCCCGGCCGAAGTCGATGGCCATCAGCAGCGGCTCGTGCTCGCCACTGCCGCCGGTCTTCTTGTCGGAGAACGCCGTCGCGAGCACCGTCAGGTTTTTTGCGGGGCCGCGCAGCCGGTCGTAGAGCTCGTCGGCGCAGTGCAGAAAACGCGGCGGCAGGCCCTTGGTGATCGGGTGTTCGCGATCGCGTACGTCGAGCACAAACTCATGGCGCCGGCCGTGAGAGCCGCCGCGGCCGGGGCCCGCGTCGCGCACGATCTCGCCGTCGCGCCAGCGCACATAGGGACCAGACTTCTCATTACGCCGCCCCCAACCGCCGACGCCGATCATCAGGTTGTAGTCCTTCCAGTTGGGGAAGGCGTTGTCCGCAGCGTGCACGGAGACGAAGCCCCCGCCCTTGCGCACGTAGGCGCTAAAGGCCTCACGCGCAGCCTCGGGCCACAGCTGCCCGTTGTAGTTTGAGACCACGACGTCGTAGTCGGAGAAGGTCGGCGCGAACGTCGCGAGCTGCTGCTTGTCGGCGGGCGAGGTCGCCACGTCGACCTCGAAGCGGCCGCTGGTTTCCAAGGTCGCGCGCAGCAGCGGCGTGGTCTTGCGCCAGTTGTGGTTGTTCTGGCCGTCGATGACCAGCGCCTTCAGCTTGGTGACGGGGCGCTTCGGCGCCGCGACGTCTTGTTGAGCGGAGAGCGCGCTGGTCAGCGCGAGCGCGACGAAGAGACGGCAGATCGAGCGATAGGTCATGGTCAGGCTCTGCGAACGTACAGCGCTCGATGTTACTGCAGGCGACGGCCGGGGTCGCGTTCGCGACCTAGCTCGACGCGCCCAGTGCCCACGAGACCGGCCAGAGACTAAGATCGCGGCGGCAACATGCGACGCTTCTACCCGATCGGCACTCCCGGCAGCCCATGGACCGAAGACGACAAGGCGGCTTGGCTCGCCCGACAGTCGCCCGAGCGCAGCTACCGCGAAGAGGTGATCGATAAGCTCGAAGCCCTGCGCGATCGCTTCGAGGTCACGCAATACGGCGCGCTCAGCATGGATCCTGCGCGCTACCCGCTGTTCGCCGCGGCCCCGCGCCAGCCGCGCCCTGACGCGCCGTGGGCGCTGGTCACCGGCGGCGTGCACGGCTACGAGAAGAGCGGCGTGCAGGGCGCCATCGCGTTCGTCGCCGGTCACGCCGAGGAGTACGCCGATCGCGTCAACATCCTGGTCGCTCCGTGCGTCAGCCCGTGGGGATACGAGACCATCCANCGGTGGAANCACCTGACGATCGACCCCAACCGCTCNTTCACCCACGGCACGCCGTGCGAAGAGGCGGCCGCGCTCCTGCAGCTGGTAGGGTCCATCGACGCGANGTGGCGCATGCACATCGACCTGCACGAGACCACCGACACCGACGAGTCCGAATTCCGGCCGGCCAGAGCGGCGCGCGACGGCGCCGAGCACGGGCCGGGCATGATCCCAGACGGCTTCTACACCGTCGGCGACAGCGACAACCCGCAGCCTGGGTTCCAAGCGGCGATCATCGCAGCCGTGCGGGAGGTGACCCACATCGCACCACCCGACGAGAACGGACAGATCATCGGCGCCGACGTCGAACAAGAGGGCGTCGTGAACTATCCCGTGCACAAGCTGGCGCTGTGCACCAGCGTCACCCGCGCGCCGTTCGTCAGCACGACCGAGGTTTACCCAGACAGCGACGGGGTCTCCGAAGACGACTGCAACAGGGCGCAGGTCGCTGCCACGCGCGGCGCGCTAGAATTCGTGCTGGCGAGCTAGCCCCGTCACGCGAGCGCCGGAGATCGGGGCGGGCGCGCGCCTCACTGCGTCAGCGAGACCGTCACGCTCGTCGACGCGAAGTCCCAGGGAGGCATCGAGTAAGCCAGGGAGAACTGCACGCCCACGAAGTCGGGCAGCGATGGCACGACTAGCTGCGCGGTCGCCTCACCGGCCCCATCCAGCATCCCGGTGAAGTCCTGGAACAAAGACGAGAAGGCCGGGTTGATGACGGCGTAGCTCAACGGGTCAAGGTTGAGCGGCAAGCGCGCGCCGCCTGGCAGCGACGTACCCGGCGCTGTGCCGCTAAAGCCGATCAACAGCAGGTAGGCGCGGCCCGCGTTTGCCTGGCCCGCCGTCAAGCTCAGCGTGACGCTGCCGCCTTGAGCAGCCGAGATCGCAGGGGCGCTCGACGCCAGGAAGACGCCGTCAAGATAAGCGCGGTGCGGCGCAGAGAAGGACTGACCAGAGAAGACGTCCCAGTTGATCGACCACGTCATCAGCCCGCGCAGCGAGGGATAACCGCCTGGGTTCGCCAGCTGATAGCCGACGGACGGCGCGCCGAGGATCAACCGATCGAGCGCCGACTGCACAGACGCCGCATCCGTAACCCCGCCGCTAGCAGCATAAACAGAGGCCGGCAGCCCGATCGCGACCTGCTCCGGCGCGAACGGCTCGAACGCGATGCCGTTGGCCGTAGTGAAGCCGGCGAGCAACGCTTCCGCCATCGCGACGTGGAAGTCCACTGTGCCCTGCGTGTAGACCTGGCCGTCGCGGCCATACATGGTGCCGGAGTTGTAGTGCTGAACGTGTAGCCAGTCGAAACGGCTGCGGAGCGCGTGCAGCAGCGGGAGGTAAGACCCCCAGACGCCCGCGTATGTCGTCATCGCGCCCTGCACCATCGCGGTCTCCGGCGCCGCCGAGAGGATGAAGTCGGCGGGCAGCTGCGCCAACAGCTGTTGCAGGCCAGCGACAAAGTGCACGATCCGCGGCGTCGTCGGGCTGCGGAAGTCCGTGTCGCCCGGATACAGCGCGAACGAGTCGCCCTCCAGGTTGACGTCGATCCCGTCGAAGCCGTAGGTCGTGATGATCTGCAGCATCGACGACGCAAACGCCTGCTCATCTGCCGGCGAATCGACGAGCACGGGATGGTTCGCGCCGCCGACCGAGATCAGCACCTTCTTGCCGCGCGCCTGCAGCGCGGCGACGTCAGCGGAGAACTCCTGCGACAAAGGATACGTCGTCACGTCAGGCGTGAACTGCATCGTCGCGCTGCCCGGGAAAGCGGGGAGCGCGAACGAGACGTTCACGACGTCGTAGGCGTCCGGGACGTCCGTGAGCCGCATCGTGTTCGGCGACAGCGGCCAGTTGTGCCAGTAGCCCACGAGGACGCGATCCGCGACCCCCTGCGCGACAGCGGGCGCGACGACGAACAGCAGAGACAGGATCAACCGGCGCATAAACAAAGTGGATCACGCCGCGTTGGCGTGAAGCGGCGACAACGAACCTCGCGCGATGCTCCATCACAGCGTCGCGAAGGTCTCGCCGCGCTTTGTTTGTAACCCGCCCCGCCACTCGGTGTGGCGACTTCTGAACTTTCGTCGACCGGCGGCTGCGTGCATGTCGCAACGCCGCATATCGTTCGGCGACGTCGGCCGGTTCCCGGCCGCACGGCCGCCCGAACCGGAGCCAGCGCACGCCTCGCGCGCCCTGACGGACCAGCATCGCACGGCTCGCCGAATCCAGGCGGACGCCGCGGGCGAACGCGGATTTATGCGTTCTGTCCCGATCGTCCTCCTCGCCTCCTGCGCCATGACCGCCCAACAACCCGAGCGCCCCGAAGCAGAGCGCACCTTGGCGGATTTCTCACGCCCCGAAGAAGGCAAGAAGTGGCGCACCGTGCTAGACGGCGTGATGGGCGGCCGCTCGACCGGCAGCTTCGTCGTCGAGGATGGCTGCATGGTCTTCACCGGCGTGCTCAACACCAACGGCGGCGGCTTCTCGTCCGTGCGACGACGCGACGACAACTTCCGGCTCGGCGGCGAGGCGGGCATCCACCTGCGCGTTCGCGGCGACGGCCGGAAGTACACCCTGCGGCTGCGCCAACCTGTGGCAGGCGCCCGCTACTCGGCGTCGTACCGAACAAAGTTCGAGACCCGCGGGGGCCGAGAGTGGCAGGACGTCTACATCCCGTATGAGGCTCTCACGCCAACGTGGCGCGGCCGCACGCTCGACCTCCCGCAGGTCGACCCGACCAAGGTCGACGAGCTCGGCGTCTCGATCGACGACAAGATCGACGGCCCCTTCCGCATCGAGATCCAACAGATCCGGACCTACGCGGCCTTCGACATCGACGCCATGCGTGATCGTGGTCGGCCGCTGGTCGTATTCGCGACGGACGCCCGCGATCCGCGCGCCGCTCGTCAGATCGCAGCCGCGACCAAGGAAGCCGAGGGCTTCGCGGATCGCGAGATCACGCTCGTGGTCGTCTACGACGAAGGCGCATCCTTCGCGGGACAGCGGCCGCTGAGCAAGCGGGACTGCGACGCGCTCCGCGATCGCTTCGCCCGCAACCGCAAGGGCGCAAAAGACGGCTTCACGGCGCTGCTGGTCGGCAAAGACGGCGGCGTAAAGCGCACAGCCCACGACCCCATCGCTTGCGAGGAGCTCTTCGCTCAGATTGACGCGATGCCCATGCGTCGCCGCGAAGTCCGCGAGCGCGGCCGCTAGCGGAGGTAGCCGGTCATCTCGAGGTAGCCGCGACCGGAGACCTTTCGCCCGCCGCACGTGCCTTGCACGCCGACCGCGCCTTCCCAATAGCGCACCAACGTGTGCAGTTCCTGGTCGGCGAGCAGCGGCCGGACCTCGAGGTCAAACGCCGGCGACGCACACTCGAGGCGCCAACGCGCCGGATACGCGGCGCCGCCGTCAGGAGCGGTCCACTCGCCGATCGGCGTCGCCGTCACGTCTGCCGGCATGAGGCGGGCAGACGTGCCGTCTGATGCGACGAAACAGCCGCGGCTCCAGGGATCGCTGCTGCCGTCCCGTAGCCGCAGCCGGTACCACATGACCTCCGTCTCGTCGTCGAGCTGGAGCGAGAACCAGTCCCACCCGACCTGGTCCGGACCGAGCGCCGACGTGCTCCACTCCCGGTCGATCCAGCCGAGACCCTGGACCTCGTGGCGCACGCCGTCGACGACCAGCGCGCCGCGGATCGGCAGGCGGGTCATCGAGTAGTAGATCGACGCGTTGCCGGCGGCGGCGCTCTTCTGGCTCAGGCCGCGGTCACCTTGGAGGACCAGCGGCTTGCCTTCTTCGACCGTCAGCTCGATCGCGAAGCCGGGGTCGGACGCGCGCAGATCAAGCGGCAGGAAGACCGCATCGCCGGCCGCCCGCGCGGACCAGTCGACGCAGCGGACCTCAAACGGCGCGCCGTCACGGCCACCGGTGACGAAGCCCAGATCGCCGGCTGCACGGGTCATGCGCTCGGCGTGGTGAAACGTCTCGCCGTCGACGTCGGTGACGGCAGCGTGCGCGAACACTAGGTCGCGCGCCGCCAACGAGCCCGCGCGCGCGGCGGCCTCAGGCGCCAAGGCTTGGCGGAAGAACACCAGCTGGACGCCGAAGCGTCGGCCAGCAGCGGAGTCGAGGTTGGCGGTGACATACCACCACTCCGTGCGGAACCCCGCGTGGCTGCCGTGATCCCGAGGAAAAGACAGCGTCGGCGGTTCGACCGCGCGCGCATACGCGGCGTCGTCGCCGCTGTCTCCCATCGCGTCCGCCACCGTCAGAGCAGCGACACGCGCTTTGGGAGCGACGTCGCCGCACCCGCTAAGCAGCAACGCGCAGAGCAACAAGAGACGAACAGGCATGATCAAGACTCCCTCAGCGCGTTGGCCGGCCGCATCTTGGCGAAGCGCGCGGCCGGCCACAGNCCGGCGAGCAGCGAGGCGACNACCGCCAGCACCGACGCCTCGACCAGCGCGCNCGCTGGCACNTGGACCGAGACCAACGACCACCCGAACGAGACCTTGTTGATCACGTGGGCCAACAGCTGNCCAACNACGACGCCCAGCGGCATCGCGAGCAGGGCCGCGCACGCGCCCAACAGCGCGGTCTGNCCGATGACGACCACCCCGACCCGGCCCGGGGTCGCGCCGAGGCACCGCAGCAAGCCGACCTCCGCGCCGCGCTCGAACTGCAGCGCCGAGAACGCTGAATAGATCCCGAAGAAGGCCACTGCGAGGCAGAGCAAGCGCATCACCCCGGTGATCGCGAACGTCCGGTCGAAGATCTCGAGCGAGGTCTGCTTGAGGTCCCGCGTCGACCGCACCATCACGCCCTGGTCGGCGGCGGCTGCCGCCCGCGCCCGCATCGCATCCATCGACTCGTCGAGGTCGTGCCCAGGCGCCATCTCCATCCCGAGCGCAGTGACGCCGGTCCGCACGCCCGCGCGGAACAGCCAGTCGCGCGCGACCAACAGCTCACCGCGTTCGCTGCTGTAGTCGCGGTAGATCGCGACGACGGGCAACGTCGCGGCGGCTTCCTCGACGCCGATGGTGACGTCGTCTCCAACCGACAGGCCGCAGCGGAAGGCCAGCGGCTCGCTGACCCAGACGCCTGGCTGCCCCGCGTCGGCGAGCGCCGCGCAGGCGGCGTCGCGGTCCCCGTCGAGGATCGGCCAGCTGCGCAGCCAGAGATCGGTTGCGGCCATGCCGACGACCTCGACGTCGCGGCGATCAGCGTCGCCGGCGCGCACCGGCAGCACCGTGCGGTGGTAGTCCGTGCACCCCGACACGCCGGGGGCGTCGTGCATCGCAGCGACCAGCTCGGGCGCGATCACCTGGCTGCGCTCGTCGATCCCGCCAGGCACCGACACATAGATGTCGGCGGGCAACACCTGCCCGAGCCAGCCGTCGACGCTGCCGCGGAAGCTGGTGACCAACACCGCCATCCCGATCGTCGTCGCGACCGCGAGCACCATCGCGGCGACCGGCAGCGCCAGGTGTTCGCGCGCGGCCGCAGTGCTGCGCGCGACGTAGCGCGCGAACGGCCCCAGCTGCAGCAGCGGCAGCGACAGCAGCCGCAGCGCGCCCGTCATCAGGGTCGGCATCAGCAACACCGCGGCGATCAGCAGGCACAGCATGCCGAGGTAACCCTGGATCAGCCGCGTGCCGACGGTCGCGAGCAGCGCGAAGGCGACGGCGGCCGGCGGCAGCGCCCACCACCACGGCCAGCTGCGGCTGCCCGGCGCCGCGCCTGGCGCCGTCATCAGGACCTCGCGCGGCGATACTCGCGACGCTGTGATCGCGGGACCGAGCGCGGCGAGCACGGTCACGAGCACGCCGCCGCCAGACGCGAGCAGCAGCTCGAGCACGTCGACCTCCAACGTCGGCAGCGCGAAGGTCGCGTAGTGATCGTTGAGCGTGCGCACGATCGGCTCGAGCAAGATGTCTGCAGCCGCGACGCCCAGCGCGGCGCCGATGGCGCTACCTAGCAGCCCCAGGACGAGCGCCTCCAGGGCGACCACCAGCCCCAACCGCCGACCGGGAGCACCCAGCGCCCGCAGCACGCCGAAGCTGCCGCGGCGCGCGACCACGGACAAGCGCATCGTCTCGTGCACCAAAAACGCTCCGACCAGCAGCGACAGCAGGCTCAACGCGGTCACGTTGATTCGGAAGCCGCGCGTCAACTGCGCGAGCCCGCGCTGACTGGAGCCCGCTCGCTCGATGCGCACGCCGCGTCCGCAGACGTCGCGCACGACCTGCTCGGCGCGGGCGACGTCCATCCCGGGCGGAAGCCACGCGTCAACGAGCTGCAGGTCGAAGCGATCGACGCGGTCGGTGCGCTCGGTCCACTCCTGCACGGTCGCGACGTCGACCACCAGCGTGTCCGCCAAACCCGCAGCCACGTTTGACGGCGGCGCCAGCGCGCCCAGGCAGCGGGCAACCTCTGGCCGGCCGCCGACGCTGATCGCCAGTTCGTCGCCCGCGCGCAACTGCAGCCGGTCGAGCAACGCCTGCGTCGCCAAAAAGGCCCCGGGTTCGGTGACCAAGCGACCTACTGGGACGCCGCCCGCGCGCGGCCCCGTCCACGGCCGCAGCTCGACGTCGCCGAACGGGTCGATGCCGAGGACGCGCAGCACCGTGCTTTCATCGCGCTCGGGGACGCGCGCGATCGCGTGCATGGACGGGGCGACACCCCGTCCTCCGAGTCTGCGTCGCAGCTCGGCGTACGCCGAGGCGGGCATGCCCTCCGGGCCGTTCTTCACCGTATGCGTCGCGGCGCCGGCGACGGCTTCGACCGCGCGATCAAAAGCTCGCTCAGCGGTGCTCTGGCTGAGCCGCATCGAACACAGCAGCGCTACGCCAGCCGCGATCCCGAGCAAGGTCAGCAGCGTCTGCAGCGGCTTTTGTCGGTGGTGCCGCAGACCCTGAACGAGCAGCAGCTTCACGCCTTCTCCGCGGCGGCCTCCTCGACCGCGCGCAGCTGGCCGCCCTCCAGGCGCAGCTGACGATCACAGATGGACGCCGCCAAGCGGCTGTGCGTCACCAACACGACGGCGCATCCCTGCTCGGCGCGCAGCTTCGAGATCAGATCGAGCACCAGCGCGGCGGCGGCGTCGTCGAGGTTCCCGGTCGGCTCGTCGCAGAGCAACAGCTGCGGCCTGGGCGCGAGCGCGCGCGCGACCGCGACCCGCTGTTGTTCGCCGCCCGACAGCACGCGCGGCCACGCGTCGGCTCTGTCGGCGAGGCCGACCCGCTGCAGCAGCTCCTCGACCCGCGCCTTACTCTCCGTCGCCGACAGGCCGGCCAACTCAAGCGGCAGCGCGACGTTCTCCGCCACCGTCAGCGTGGGCAGCAGGTGGAAGGACTGAAAGACGAAGCCCAAGGAGCGGGTGCGCAGCGCGGCGCGCTCACGCTCCGCAGCCGCGGTCACGTCGAGCCCCGCCGTGATCACCTGCCCCCCGTCGGCCTCGTCGATGCCCGCGATCAGGTTGAGCAGCGTCGACTTGCCCGATCCGCTCCTGCCCAGCAGCGCGACGGCCTCGCCAGCGGCGACGTCGAGGTCCAGACCAGACAGCACGGCGCGAGCTGCGCCGCCCTCGTGGACGAGCTTCTCGACCGCACGCAAGCGAACCACGGCGTCTGGGGAGGGCATCACGCGAATATTCGCTCGCGGAGGCCCGCTGGGATGCACGGCAATCCAACTACGGCGACGCTCGACCAGACGTAACCCGACCTGTTCGCAGAGTGTAGATCCCGGCGCCGACGACCATCGCGGCGCCGAGCGCCGTCGCGCCGTCCAGCACCTCTCCAAACGCTGCGACGCCGACCGTCGTCGCCACCACCAGCTGCAAGTAGATCAGCGGCTGGATCGCGCTGGCCTCGGCGTAACGCAGCGCCTGGATGAACAGGTAGTGGCCCAGCATGCTAGAGCCGCTGACGACTGCGAGCAGCGCCCAGCCTGTCGCGTCGGGATGCTCCCAGAAGAAGGGCCCGACGCCGCTCATCACGACGGCGCCTACGAAGCCGGTGTAGAAGAAGCTGGTGCTCGGGCTGTCGTAGCTCGAGACCGTGCGCGTCAACAGCTGGTAGGCCGCGAACGTCGTCGCGCCGGCGAGCGGCAGCAGCGACATCGGCTCGATCACCTCGACGCCCGGACGCAGGATCACGAGCACGCCGACGAAGCCGACGCCGATGACCGCCAGCCGCGCGCGGCTGACCTTCTCACCGAGGAAGATCCAGGAGCCGACCGCGACCAGCAGCGTGAACGACGAGAACACCGCGTGGGTCGGCGTCAGCCCCAGGCTCGAGAACGACTGCACGATCATGCACACCTGCGCTGTGAGCAGCACGCCGCGCAGCAGCTGCCGTCCCGGACAGCGCGTCGCCGCGACCTCGCGTAGACGTCCTCGGTGCACCAGCGCCAGCACCAAGAGGAACGCCCAGTAGCGCACGGTGATCACAAAGAACACCGAGTAGCGGTCCGTCAGATACTTGCTCAGGCCGTCCTGTAAACCGAAGACGACGACGGCGGCGATCGTCAGCATCGCGCCGAGCTTCGGGGACGGAGAGGTCGTCATGCGACCGCATCAAAAGGCCGCCGCAGCCGCGCTGCAACGACCGGGTTAGCTACTGGACCACGAACGAAAAACGGGCGACCAGCACGCCGCTGAAGTTCGCCGTGACCTGCCCGTTGGGCGGGCACGCGTTCCAGAGGTCACCTGCGAAGAAGCCGCGCGTTCGCAGCTGCCATCGCTCGAGGCTGAAAGAGCCCATGCTCATCAAGCCGCCGACCGAATACGAGAACGCGCCGAACGGCAACGAGTAGGTCGCGCCTGCGAACAGCGGCGTCCCTGCCAGCCCGACGTAGGGGCCGCTGTCGTAGTCCGACGTCAGCAGCGACAGCGGCGCGGCGTTGCCGGCGGCTGGCTGGTGCGCGCACGGATCCGCGGAGAGATACGCCCACTCTTCGGCCGTCATCACGACCTGCCGCCAGTTGCCCGGTCCGTACGTCAGGTCCATGCTCTGGTCCGGCTCCCAGAACGCCCACTGCGAGACCGCCGTCAGCGGCATCACCGCGATAAAGGAGTCCGGCTGCACAGCGGGCGCAGTCGAGACCTGGCTCCAATCGACCCACATGTTGGTCGGGCCCAGCGGCAACAGGAGGCGGCTCATGGTCCCCGCGCCCTGGGCTATGAGCGGCGCGGCAGCGCAGAGCGCGAGGGTGATCAGACATGCGAAGCGGCTCATAGACAGTCCGAGCGGCGCTGGAGGTCGTCGCGGCCCGCAACAGAACGATAGCACAGCCTCACATGCACCGTGCGCGCAGCAGATCAGGCGCCGCTCCGCGATGGCGTTGCACTACATTGCGGCGATGCGTTTCGGCATGAACCTGCTGCTGTGGACCACCCACGTCACCAAGGATCACGAACGTCAGCTCGCCTTCGTCAAGGAGTGCGGCTTCGACGGCGTCGAGGTCCCGCTGTTCGAAGGCGACCCCGACCACTACGCCGAGGTCGGCGCGATGTGCGACCGGATCGGGCTGCAGCGGACCTGCTCTGCCGGACTGGCACCCGAACACGACCCGATCCACGAGGACCCCGCGGTGCGCGCCGCCGCGCTCGAGCGACTGCGCTGGGCCGTCGACTGCACGGCGGCGGTCGGCGGCGACGTGCTGTGCGGGCCGCTGCACTCGGCCTTCAAAGTCTTCCGGGACCGCGGCCCGACCGACGAAGAGGTCCAACGCAGCGCCGACGTGCTGCGGCAGGCCGCCGAGCACGCGCAGCCTGCGGGCGTGCTGCTGGCGCCCGAGGCGCTCAACCGCTTCGAGTGCTACCTGCTCAACACCTCTACACAGCTGCGTCAGCTCGTGGAGCGCGTCGACCATCCTCACCTCAAAGCGCACTATGACACCCACCACATGCACATCGAGGAGCGCGACGCCGGCGCCGCGGTCGCGCACGCGGCGCCGGTGCTTGGACACGTGCACCTGAGCGAGAACGACCGCGGCGTGCCCGGTCGCGGACAGGTCGACTGGCAGGGGACCTTCCGCGCGCTGCGCGAAGCCGAATACGACGGCTGGTGCGTCATCGAGGCCTTCTCGCGCATGGACGCGGAGTTCGCCGCCGGTATCCACGTCTGGCGCGACTACTTCCACCGCCCCGAAGAGGTCTGCGAAGACGGCCTCGCCTTCGTCAAGCGAGGCCTCAGCTGACCCGTCAGCGGCGGAAGCTCTCGATCAGCTTCTCGACCCGCGCCGCGTCAAAGTTCTTGCCGGGCGTCCCCGTCTGGTTGGCCTGAAGCGCCTGCAGGTCGAGCGTCTTCGACGGGACCCCCTGCGCCGGCACCTCGAGCTTCGCGCACCACGCGATCGCGTTGAGCACGACCGTGCGGAAGTCGCGGTGCGCCCAGTTCCAGTGCACGTGCGCGCCCGTGAACCCGAAGGCGCGGCCGCCGTCGGCGCGCCGGTACGCCCAACCGACGTGCTGCGGCTCCTGCCGCGCGACCGACTTGCGCACCGCGTCGTTGCCGCTGTGCGGGCCGTCGCCGCGGCGCATCGTCGTGTGCGGCGCGGTCGCCGAGAGGATCGGCGTGACGCCCTGCATGCCCAGCGGAAACCGCATGTGGAAGTACCACTCGTCGTTGATCGAGAACGGCCGCACGCCCCGGCTGATCGGGTGACCGGGCAGGGCGCGGAACTTCGCCTGCCAGTGCGGGTTGACCGACCAGTCCGTCTCGAAGTAACCGCCGAGCCACGACAGCAGACGATCCCCGGGCTTGCCCTTGGGGACCTCTACGGCGTAGTGCAGACAGACCAGGGAGAGCCCACGGGCCATCAGCGGCTCCAGCGCGTCCATGTGACGCATGAACGGGTGGCGGCCGCCGCCGTCTGCGAAGCAGACGAGGACATCGGCGTCGACCAGCGCGTCGGCGTCGTCGGGCCAGCCGACGTGCACCTCAGCCTCGATCGGCAACCCGCTCTCGTTGATCGCGTCGGCGAGCAGCATGCAGCCGGCGCGGTGCTCGTGGGACGCGTAGCCGTGGCTCGGTCCACCGGACACGAACACGGCCTTGCGGACGTATTCGCCGCGGTCCTCGACGACCCAAATGTTCCGATACGTGACCGGGTTGCCGTGGTCTTGCAAATAGAGGCCGCCGGCGGAGTCCGCCTCGGGCCGCTTCGCCGCCGTCGTCGCGTGGGTCAGCGCCACGTCGTCGTGCACCAAGATGCCGTTCAGGTGCACGGTCATCCTCGCGTCCTGCGACTTCTCAGCGCCGTTCCAGCGCGCAGCCTTGAACTCGATGTCGTAGGTCTGCCACTGCCCCGGCGGTAAGCACGCGTTCACGATCGGCGCGGCGATCGAGTAGACGCCGCCGCATTCGTTCTGCCGACCGACGAGGCCGAACGAGTCCAACACCTGACACTCGTAGCGCCCCTGCACGTAGACGCCGCTGTTGCCGCGCCCCTGCCCGCTCGCGCTCGGCATGAACGGAGTGCGGAATTCGAGGTGGAGCCGGTGGTCGCCGAAGCCCTGCTTGGATTCGCAGCCGACGGACAGCAGGCCGTCGCCTGCCAGGCGACCGCCCTCGAAAGCCTCGGCCGAGCTCCCGTCGAACAGCACGACCGCGCCTGGCGGGGGCGCCGCGCCGAGGGTCGGGCTCGCGCGGACGACCTTTTCAAAGACGCCCTCCAACGCGCCGTCGGGCTTCAGGAAGACAATCGCGCCGTCCTTGATCGTCGCGACCCGTTTGCCGTCACGGAACGTCGCGACGCCGTCGACCAGCGGCGACTCCTTCGACACGCGCATCATGCCGCGCCGCCAACCTGCGCCTGGGAGCCCCCCCATGTGCATGACCATCCGGACGCGCGGGTTGGCGCCGTCTTTGTCACACGACGCGATCACCTGCGCGCCGATGGGCAGCGGGCCGCCGCCGACAGGGTTCGCGCCTTTCAGCTCGCCTACGTATTCGCCCTGCACCTCAGCCAGCGCGGCGTCAAAGGCCTGCGCGGTGAGGGGCGCGCACAGCAGCGTGAACTGCAAACACAGAAGCGAAGCTCGGCTCATGTCGTTATTAGAACCGACGCGACCCGGATGTTCCCGGCTGCGGATCCTGCAGGGCGCCGAACGAGCGGCGAGGCAGCGCGACGCCGCGACTAACGCGGGGCCACGACCGTGTAGTAGACCTTGTCGCCGAGCAGCCGGCGCCCGGCGCTAGAGCGCACCGATCCCAGATCGATCGTGTAGACCTGCGCGTTCGCCCGTTCGGTGAGCCGAACGCGCAGCGTCTCCCCGCCGTCCTCCAGGATCGCCGCGGCGATCGCCTCGGGCCGCTCGTCGACCTTCGGGGAGCCGTAGGCGCGGTGGTAGTGGTAGCGATGCGAACGCACGGCGATCTTGCCGAGGCTCGCGCGATCTGCCGGCTCAGTCAGACGCAGGCAGAAGCCGCTTGTCTCCAGTTCGACTTTCGCGACCGCGAACAAGCCCGCTGCGGGGCCCTTCCAACGCACGCGAACGAGCCCGTCCGAACCGGCCCAGGACAGGTGCGTCTTGCCGACCCACAGCGAGCCGTCGTCGGTGAACACCATGCGGTGATTGCCGCGGCCGAGCTCCTTGCTGCGCAGGAACGGGACGGCTGCGGCCTGCGACACCTCGCCGTCACAGTCGGGCAACAGACGGACCAGCGAGGTCTGGTTCATCTCGCCGATGATGGTCTGCCGCGCCAGCGGCCCGAACGTGCCCGTGGGGATCGCGAGCGGCTGCGTCGG
>NYVR01000009.1 GCA_002684655.1 Planctomycetota bacterium
TCCGAGTCCGAGCTCGCTAAGCAGATCGAGGCGACGTGCCCCGGCGCGCAGTTCACGATCCATATGGTCAAGCAGATCAAGGAGCGCCATGGCTTCGTCGGCGAACCTTCCGGCCGAGTCATGGTCGAGCTCCCTGTGGACGGCAAGCCCACGATGTTCGACCTGACGGATCAGCTCCGGGCTGCATGCGCTGTGCTGATCGATCCGATCGTGAGCGGCATCAAGCAGCTGGTCTCAACATTCGACCCTGAGTTCCAGCAGAAGCTCAAGAACCGGGTCCTGTTGGCTGGCGGCGGATCGATGGTCACGGGGCTGGATACGGCTGTCGAGGACGCGATGCGTGAGCAGCTCGGCGGCGGCAAGGTGCTCAGGATCGAAGAACCAATCTACGGTGGCAGCAACGGCGCGTTGCAGATCGCGCATGACATGCCCGAAGACTACTGGGAGCAGCTGAAGTAGCGCGCGCCCTCGGCGCGCTTAGAGCCCGTAGTCGGTCGACAAGAGCTTGCGCAGCTCCAAGAAGTCGCGGATCTCGTAGTCTGCTTGGGTGCGACCGTCGGTTTGCGCGTGACGGCCGCTGCGGCGGATGCGGACCGTGGTCCAGCCGAGGTCGTTGCAAGGGTCGATGTCGTGCGTCGGGTTGTCGCCGACGTAGATGCAGCGACCCGCGTCGAGGTCAAAGCGCTCCAGCGCCCGGATGTAGAGCTTTGGGTTTGGCTTGCTGAATCCGACTTGGTCGGTGAAGAACACCGCCGACGGTGTCACGAACTCAAGGACATCGAGCCGCACGAGCTTCTCGGCCTGCTTGATGGTGATGCCGGCGCTGATGATGCCGCGAAGGATTGGTTTCTCGGCTAGCCACTTAAGCGTCGCGTAGACGTCGTCGTAGACCTTCAGGTCGCTCTCCTTGGTGCCGTGATACGCGACGACGCCAGCGGCGACGATGACCGCGCGGTTATGGCCTTCGAACGACTGCGGGCCTAGGCGATCGAGGACCTTGTCGAAGTGTCCGCTGTAGTTGCTTGAGAACTCGCCGATGACCTCATTGAGTTCCCGCGTCGCGTCGGCGCGGTCGGCCTGGAGGCCTGCCCGGATCATGGCGTCGACGGAGTTGCGTCGAGCCTTGTCCGCGAACACGGTGGTGGAGAACAGCGTGTCGTCGATGTCGAAGAAGACGGCGTCGAGTGGCTTGGTCATGGTGGGGTTGGAGCCAAGTCCTGGTGGTGGCGTGGTCGGGCTAGTTGTGGCGCAACGGGCCGCCGCTGGCAAGCAGGGCCAGCGGCGCATTTCTGCAAAACCACAACGGGCTGCCCAGGGGATGTCCCGGGGCAGCCCGTTCGGGTGTTCGTGAAGGCGGGGAGATCTATCGACCGTCTTCGCCGAGGTCCGTCACTTGGGCCCGGACCATGACCATCAGGCTGCGGTTCTCATCGGCCGACCCCTCTTGCTTGAAGAGGAAGGAGATGAGCGGCAGGCGCGAGAACAGCGGCACCTCGGCGCGGCGCTCACGAGTCAGGACTTGCCGCAGGCCGCCCAGCAGCACGGTCCCGCCGTCCGGGACCTTGACGGTCGTCGAGAAGTTCGTGACCGTGAGGTTCGGCAGCTGCACCGTGACCGGCAGCGTGGAGCCGGCGAGCGACGTGGTGAACGTCGGGATCGGGCGCTGCAGCTCCGCGACCGTGGGGTTCAGGTTCAGCGTGATGTACTTCCGGTCGTTCTGGATGATCGGCTGCACGTCGAGCACGATGCCGTCCTGGATGACGTCGACCTTGGGGTCGGCGATGAACGCCGCCTGCGCGACCTCGACGTCGAAGTCTCGGACGTATGCCGTCTGGTTGATCACCGCGACGTGGCCGCGGCCACGGTTGACGACAGACAGGATCTGGCTGTTGACGATCTCGCCGTCTTGGCGCTTCTCGACCGCGCGCAGGATCAAGTTGAGTTGGGTGTCGTCGATCAGCGTCCACCCGGCGGTCAGGCCGCCCGTGGGGCTCAGCACGCGGCCCAAGTCGTTGACGAAGTAGTTCTCCGTCCGGGCGCGGATGTCGCCATCGCTGCCGTCGTTGAAGACCGCGCCCGCCAGCGGGTTCGCCGCAGGGTCGCCGGTTCCGCCGTTGTCTTGCCCTCGGGAGGCGTTGTTGGCCAGCCCGTTGGTGATGTCATCCAGAGAGACGGTGTCGCCCTTGTTCCCCGAGCCACCGAGGCCGCGGATGTCGATGCCGATCTCCTGCAGGAAGTTTCGCGAGATGGTCAGGAACTTCGAGTCGATGGTGACGATCGGCGTCTGGAAGCGACGCATGTTCTTCAGCACCATCACNAGCTTGTCCTGCATCTCNGGGCTCGCNGTTACNGACAGCAGGCCNGAGTCCTCNGCNCGAATCTCGACGCCNTCGCCNTCCCAGTAGGCCGGGTCGGTCGCGCTGGTNAGCGTGTCGACGAGGTCCGTNAGNTCGATGCCGGCGATCGGGTCATCGCCTTCGCCGCCGGTGCGCGGGACGTCGCCGGAGTCCTCGGTTGGGATGTCGCGGATCGTAGGCGGCAGGAACTGCGTCTGCTGGAAGATCAGGTCCTTCACCGGGTAGATCTCGGTGACCAGCGTGCCCGATGCCTGCGACTTGTCGCCGACCAGAACCACGCCGTCGCGGATGGCCCAGGCCAGGTTCTCGGTCTGGCCGACCATGTAGTTGAGGAAGTCCTTCAGCGTCATCGACGAGGCCAGCTCGATCACGACCGTCAGCGTCTCGTCGTCGATGACGGTGCGCGCCTCTGGCGTGGTCAGGATGTCGATGCCCGTGATCAGGCTCAGGTTCTTGAGGACGTCCAGGTAGGCGCCCGTCTCTTCCGTGTAGGTCAGCCGGCCGACTTGAGCCGTTTCGACCATCTTGGTGATGGCGGCGTCCTCGGGGCTCAGCAGTCGCTGGTCGGTGCTGCGCGTGGTGCGCTGGTTGGCGCGCGCCCAGGTGTCGCTGTCCATCACCAGGACGTCGGTCTGCGGCGTCTTGAGCTCTTCGTGGGACTCCAGCATCTGCCGGATCTCAAGTGCGCGACGGCGCCAGTAGTCGTCGTTGGCCGAGTCGCGCGAAGCCTTGGTCGCCGCGTTCAGCATCTCGTAGGCGAGCCCGTTCGACGGATCCATGTCGAGCGCGCGCTGCGCGAAGTCCTGCGAACGCTCGAACTGCCGCGCCTCAAAAGCGACTTGCGACTGCTGGATCAGGCCGTCCACTTGGGCGCGCTTACGCGCTTGGTTGCGCTCATATTCCCGGCGCAGCTGGTCAGCGAGCTGCGCGTTTTGAGCGGCCTGGTCGGCGCGTTGTTGTTCGTCGTAGAGCCGCTCCGCTTCGTCCTTCGCCGCCGTGACCTGATCGGGCAGGCCCATCCAGTCGATGTCGCTCTTGATCTCGATAGCGAGCGCGGCTCGTCGAAGCTCTTCGATGGCGCCCGCGAAGTTCTTCGAGGCCATCTCGGCTTGCGCGTTCTGCAGCTGGGTCTGCACCGAGGCGCGGGCGCGCTCCTCCGAGATCTTCTGCATGCGCATGACCTCGTCGCCGAGCGTGGTGATCACGCCGACGGGCTCGCCGAGTTCGGCTTGCACCGCGGCCAACTCGCTGCGCGCCTGCTCGTTGGTGGGGGCGAGGTCCTTCGCCTTGAGCAGCTCCATCTTGGCGGCCTGTAGTTCGCCGCGCATGCGGAGCTTGCGGGCGTTGTCGAGCCAGTTGGCCACGAGGACGGCCTTGCGCTGGTCGGCGACGTCGCTTGGGATGCCTTGAGGCGTCTCTGCAGCTTTCGGATCTTGGCCCTGCGGCGTCGCGGGGGCGATCGACGATTCGGATGCTTCGCCAGAGTCCGTCACCGCCGCGGCGTCCGGTTGGGCGTCGACTCCGTCGTCGTCGACCTCGGCGACCAAGAGGAGCTGGTCGTTGGAGTCTCCGGTGGAGAAGGAGCAGGACGTCGCTACGAAGGCGACAGCCAGCGAAGCAGCGAGAAGGCGCAGATGTTCGAGAGCCATCATTTCACGCTCGGTGCGTAACCAAAATGCGAGTGACCCCGATGGGAGACGAGGTCGGTTTCCGTGCCGAGGACAAGTGACCGGTGAACGAACGCGCTGTGGGACAACGCCGCGTGTGGAGGGGACTCACAGGCGACCGATCGAAAGGAACTTGCGACAACAAGGAGCGGACGAAAAACGCGCCGGGGAAGCTTGGGACCGCCCCGTCGCAGGTAGTGAAGCTAGCCGTATCCGAGGGGCCGTGCCAGTGGTTTTTCGCGTGGCGGCAGGGGGTTGGGACGACGCTAGGCCCTCCGTTTCGGCCCGGAGTGTCGCTCGACATGGGGCGCTCCAGGCTGCTGCGCGAGCCGTGACTCTGCTGCTCTGGTTGCGTCGGATCTGCGGGCCAAAACCAGCGCGGGCTCACACCGTGGTGCGAGCCCGTCTAGGTCCCTAGCTGCCCGCAGCGAGGGGGCGGCGCGACCCGGCCGCTACTTCTTCCCGGGGCCGAGTCCACCGCCGAAGTTGACCTCTTCGAAGCCAGCGTCGTTGGCCGCGTCGTTGGTCTTGGCGACGTCTTCATAGTAGGTGCCCGGGTAGGCCTCGATGACGCAACCCATGAGCTTCATCTTCCCCGTCTTCTTGTCCGGGATCTGGCTCGCGTCGGCGTTTGCGATACGGCCCAGCTCCTCTCGTAGGGCTTCGAGCGTGTAGATCGGCGTCGGGCCGACTTCCCACCTCACCTTGTGGCCCCGCAACCGGAAGCGGTTGGGGCGGCCGGTGCCAGGGTTGACGGAGTTGGGCGCTTTCTTGCCGAAGTCGGGCGTGCCCTTGGACTCGACGTGGATCTTGATCGAGAGCTGCTCCTCAGGCTCGACGACCGTGCTTTGGCTGCCCTTGTCGGTCGGCAAGAAGGCGTTCAGCTTGGACTCGAGCACTTTGAACTCGATGCAGATGAAGAAGATGATCATCAGGAACACGACGTCGATCATCGGCGTCATGTCGGCCTTGGCTTCTTCCTGGGCGTCGTCGATAGCGCTCATTGTCCCCTCGTCAGGCTGGCGTTCTTGATGCCGGTCTCCTTGTCCTCTTCAGACAAGGCCAACTGCACCTTCCAGAAGGCGATCTGCGGCTGCGAACACTGCTTCATGATCTCGCCGACGTAGTGCCACTCCGTCCACTTGTCGGCGCGGATGAGGATCGGATCCTTCATGACCTGCGTCATCTTTCCGCCGATGTCTTTGTCCATCAGCTCCAGGGTGCCGTTGGCGAGACCCACTTCGCGGATGTCCATCAGCAGCTGGCGGATCTTGCCGTAACCCTGGTCCACGAGCGGGTCATACTTGACCACGCTCTGGTAGACGACCGTGCCGTTCTGCAGCACGTTGAGGATCGGGCGGTTCTCCGGCGGCTCGTCGTCAGGCTCCTGGAACTCCGCGCGAGGCAGGATCAGGTCCTCTAGGTTCTTCTGGCTCAGGTCGATGACCAGCACGAAGAAGATCATCAGCAGGAACACGCAATCGATCATGGGCGTCATGTCCATCTCGAGTTCCTCCTTCACCATCTTTTCAATGTTCATTCGGCTGTTCCTCTGTTGTGGCGCTGTCTAGTGACCGCGCGCTACGAGGTGAAATCCAAGGCCTCCGAGCTAGCGAGCTTGTGCCCGCTTAGGAGCGGGAGCCGTGGATCGGCCCATGTCTTGGACTACTTCGAACGGAAGCGTTCGAAGAGATCCTCGGTGATCGCATTGACCTCCGTGGACGTCCGGATGACGCGGTTGCGCATAACGAAGAAGGCAATGCCGACCGGGATGGCCACGCTCAGCCCGAGCATCGTCGTCACGAGCGCGCCCTTAATGCCGCCTGCGAGCTTGGCTGGCGAGACGTTGCCGCCCGACGCCGCGATCGTGCCGAAGGTGGTGAACATGCCGGTCACCGTGCCGAACAGGCCCATCATCGGCGCGATCGCCGAGATCAGGGAGAGCCAGCCGATCTTCTGGAACAGCTTGACCGACTCCTCGGTCTGCATCTCACGGATCGAGTTTTGCATGGTCTCGAACTCGTGGCCGAGCTTCGACAAGCCGGCGCCGACGACGTTCGTCATGTAGTTCTTCTCGTTCTCGCAGAGCTCGACCGCTTCTTGGAAGTCCTCGCCTTCGAACAGGGCCTCGATCTCGTCGAGCAGGTCGGGCGGCGCGATCTTCTCGCGCTTGATCGACATGAAGTTCTCGATGATCAGCGCCAGCGCGACGACAGACATGAGGACGATGAGGCCGCCGATGAGGCCGGCGTTCGCGACGACGTCTTCCAGGAAGCCAGGCTTCTCTTGCGCGCCTTCATCTTGGGCGAACAGCGGGTTGGCGAACAGGAGCGGCGCGGAGATCGCCAGGAACCGAACGGACGGCACGTGCTTGAGGATCATGGGAGAGCGGCCCCACGAGAGGTGTGAGGCTAGGGAGAGGGGCTTCGAAGGTTTCGAAAAAGAGGGGATTGGAAGTTTGCTCGACAATGGCGGCTCTGGGAAGCCCCCGAACCAAACAAAATCAGGTCCGAGGGCGTCGTCAAGGCTGCCAGAGGGGGCTATTTCTGCGCCGCGGCCTTAGCCAGGCCCGCCCAGCGCGTCGACGGGTAGGACGATGAGACGATCTCGAAGTAGCGCAGCGCGCGTTGCTTGAACGAGTCGCCCTCCTTCTCCGCGCCGAGCGCGAGCAGGCAGCAGCCCAGGTAGTAGTTGGCCTTCGCGCTCGCCTCGCCGCTGGCGCTGTCGAGGACGCTAGCTCGGGCCAGGATCAGCTGCGCCCTGCGCAGGTCGTTGCTGTTCTTGCTTTCTTCCGCGCTGCGGAAGATCGCCTCACCTTCACCCGCTGCGGCGACGGCCTTTAGCGCGGGCGAAGGGTCGTTGGCGAGGCTCCGAAAGAACGACTCGGCCTTCTTGTAGTCCTTGTCCTTCACGTAGGTCTCGCCTTCACCGACGCGCGCCAGGATTTTGAGGTTCTGCAGCTCAGCGGTGTCGGATTTGCTGGTGTTGAGGGCGGTGTTGGCCGCGCTGCTCGCAGACTTGAACGCCGTGCGGGCTTCGCCCATCTTGCCGTCGGACACGAGCGTCAAGGCCAGTTCGTATTTCGCGCGCGCGCTCCACACGGGGCCGAAACCGTCGCGGATAGCGCGGTCGTCGAGCTCCTTCAGCGTCGCGGTCGCGGCCGCGCCTGAGCCCGCCAGCCGCTGCGCTCGACCTTGGAGCAGCAGCGCCTCAGGTGTGCGCCAGTGGTTGACGTTGCCGCCGATCCAAGCCTGCATGTGCGACGCCGCTGTGCCGGCGCTCGCGGTGTCGGCGCCGACGCTGGCGATCGCTGCCTTGATCTTGAAGAACTCGGCGTCGGCCTTCAACAGCGCCCGGTCGCTCTGGACCGCGCCGAAGAACTGCGCGGCCGTCTCGAAGTCGCCGCGGCTCATGGCGCCCTGGCCCGCGACGAACTCTTCGGGGAGCTCGCTCCATTCGACGCCCTTTACGAGGTGCGCAGGCATCTCGAAGTCATCGCTGCCGCGCTTGCCTTTGAGACCCGTAATGAGGAACTCGGTGATCTCGACGCCGCGCACGCGTGCGCCGTCTTTCTTCAAGACGACGTCGTTGATCTTCTGAGCGTTCGCAGTCGACGGCAGCAGCATCGCCACCGGCACCAATAGGGGAAGGATTCGCATCATGGTCAAACCTACTTGGAAGTGTCGCGGTGGGTGGGGTCAGCGGTTGTTCATGAAGTAGCTGTGGATCTTCTTACCTTCCGCGCCGTACGTGAGCAGCGTGGCGAAGTTGTTCGTGCTGCTCGCGATGCGGTAGAACTTCTTGGCGGTGTCGGCGTACTTGCTGTCCTTCTTGCCGGCTTGCTTGGCGAACCAGTAGGCCTCCCACTGGAAGCGGTACCACTCCAGGCTGAACTTCTTCACGTCGGGGCGCTCAGCCCAGACGCGGTAGGCCTGTTCCCGGTCGCCGTAATATTTCATGTAAGCCTCGATCGGGCGGTCCAGCCCGGGCTCGCGGACAGCGGCGCCCGTCTTGGAGATCTCGAACCAGCCTCCGAGCGCTCTCGCGATCTGTCGCTTGAGCTCCCATTGGGTGGGGTTGGCCTTCTCGGCTGCGATGAGCTCGTCGTAAGCCTCCTGGAAGCGGCGCTGCTGCAGCATCGCTTCGCCGATCATCGGCCGGACCAGCTGGTCGATGACGCGCTTGGAAGCGTCCTCCTCGACGTCGCCATAAAGCTCCAGCGCTTGCTTGGCGACCGCGTCGACGCGCTCCCAATCGCCGAGTTTCTCCCAGTTGAGCATGGTGTTCACGAGGATCGCCATCTGGGGCTTGGGAGAGTTCTTGATGTAGTCGGATCCCAGCGCGGTCAACTTGTTGCGCGCAGCGGCGATCTCGGTCTCCTGATCGGACAGCTCGGCGTCCGTTTTGCCGTCGGCGATGGCCTTGTCGCGTTCGGCGACGAGGCCCTTCACCTGGGTCTGATACTGCTGGAAGATCTCGGTCGCGAGCCGCGCGGCGCGTGACTGGTCTCGACCTTTCAGCTGCGTGTAGGCTTGCTCCGCTTGGTCGAGCGCGCCGGTGTCGACGTGCAGCCGGCCGAGGAAGGCGAGCACCTGCGGGACATAGACCTCGCCGTCCGCGGCGAAGTTGGTCAAGAACGAGTTGGCCGCCTCCACGGCGGCGCCGTAGTTGGTCAGGTTCCGCTCCAGGTTGAACGCTTGGTTGCCGCGCGCTTCGTAGTATGCGATCTGCACGTCGGTGTAGGCGCCGGACGCGAGCGCGGCTTTGCGGACTTGTTGCTTGCCCGAGTCGCGGGCGTGAAGCTCGTTGCTGGCGACGTAAGCGCGATACGCCTGCAGCGCGGCGCGGGCCTCGTCGAACGCGCCGGCTGAGGCCTGGGCGCGCGCCACGCGCACCGCCGCTTGCTCGTAGTAGACGTATTCGGGAGAGACCTTGCTGAACGCCGCGGCAGCTTCGGCCCACTGGCGCTCGCTGAAGAGCTTCGAGCCCTGCTTGTAGGCCACCTTGTCAGCACCGCCGGTGTTGATCTTGGCCGCTTCGTTGATGGCGTCGGTCCAGAACTTTTGAAAGAAGGGGTCGTCCTTCGTCTGCCGCTTGTGCGCGGACACGGCTCGGTCGATGGCGTCGCCGGCGTCGTTGGAGGTCGGGTCTGCCTTGTCGCCGTAGCGCTGCGCGCCCTCGGTCAAGGCGATGATCGCCTCAAGGTTTCGATCGGTCCTCCGGTAGGCGTTGCCGAGCATCAGGTGGGTCTCCATCCCGAGCGCTTTTTTCTCCGTTGCGGTCATCGCGGCGATGGCGGCGCGCAGGCTCTTGATCGCTGCTTCGTAGTTCTTCTTCTGCAGGTCGCCCTTGCCGACCTCGAACAAGAGCTCGCCCGAGACGAGGTTCTTCTGCAGCGCCAGGATGTCCGCGAGCACGGCCTTGGCCTTCACGCCGACGTAGTCAGCCGGGTGCTTGTCGTTGATGCGCTGCGTCATGGTGAGCGCTTCTTGGACCTTCTCTTGGTCGCCCGACTCGGCCTTCCAGCGGCTCTCAGCGAGCAGCATCAGGTGCCCGAAGCTCTCGGACACGACGTCGAAGATGTCGCTGTCTTCTTCGCCGAACGCCTCGATGTGGCCGCGGAAGTTCTGGAACAGCTCGGCCGTGCCGTCGGCGCCCTCGCGAGCCATCGTCTCGCCAGCGCGGACATAGACCTCTTGCATCATGCCGAACAAGAAGCTCTGCATGTCGAGGGTCAGGTCCAGGTTCCCTTCCTGCGCTTCTTCCAACGCGGTCGTGATCTGGTCGATGGTGTCGGTGTACCAGGTGATGGCTTCACTGATCTCGCCCTTCACTTCGTAGCACTGCGCTATCTCGAAGAGGCCGCGCAAGCCGAGGGCGGATTCCTCACCGGCCTCGAGCACCATCTCTTCGAGCTCTTCGACCGATCGGTCGACGAGGACGCTCCGGTTCTCCTTGTCCGCTTTCGCTTGTTCGCGGGTCAGGACGGCCTCCTTCATCCACATCAGGAAGAACTCGATCTCCTTTTGCGGATCGGCGCGCTGGCTTTCGAGCGCGCTGCGCACGTCTCGGCAAGCCTCCTTGCCCGCCTTGAGGACGCTGATCACCTCATCTTTGAGCTCCGCGACCTGCTCCGGCGACTCCGAGCGGGCGATGTCGAGCTCTTCGATCAGGAACTGGCCGAAGTCTTGCGTGGCGTTCGCGAGCGTCGACTGCGCTTGAAGTTTGACGTCCGCGTCCGAGGACCTCCCGATCAACTCCTGCGACTTCTCGACCGTCTTCTTAAACAGCGCGCGCTGTTCGTTGCGGTCGCTGCGCGATCGGGCGCCGTAGTAGGCGACCTCCACGGAGAGCTGCGCGATCTTGTCTTGGTCTCCCGCGCCGCGGAACTCTGAGGCGAGGCGGTCGGCTTCGGACTCGGCGAGCTCGATGAACCGCATGTCCTTGGCGAGGGCGCGGACGAAGCTGATCTCGCGGGTGAGCTTGTCCTGGGCAGACAGCGTCGACGAGAGCGCGCCGATGAACAGCGCGAAGGCCGCAGACTTTGCGCCAAAGAGGCGCGCGGAAACGGTGATCACAGACAGACTCCGAGGGTTGGCTGCAGGGGATGCTGCAGAGAGTTCGGGAACCAGAGGGTGTTGGACAGGGTCGCGCCGGCGGGAGCACGTCACAGAAGTCGTGCTCGGAGTGCGGGTTCGGGGGTCAAAGCCGCACGCCGCCGAGGGGTCGAACGACGGAGTATACCGATGAGTTCAGTTGTTCCAAGCGGGCCGTGCGCGACAGCCCGGCGAAGCCGGGGGTGAGGCGCCCTCTGGCCCCTGTCGTCGCGCTCGGCGAGCCCGCGGCTAGGCTTGGTGGGCGAAAATCGAGAACGGCCGGCACCTCGCGATGCCGACCGTTTATCTGCAGGCCGAGCGGGCCCTGATCTGTTTCGCCGATACGGCGCCTCGGCGCAGGTCAGCGCATCGAGACGACGTCGGAGGGCAGCGTGGCCGGGTCCGGCTCAAGCTCTTCCATCAGGACGATCTTGCTGCGAATCAGGATCAACATCTTGCGGTTTTGAACCGACGTGCCGTTGCGGCTGAACAGCCAGCTCAAGCCTGGCAGGTTGCCGAGCAGCGGGACCGTCGAGCGCAGGTTCTGACGCTCGACCAGGCGCATGCCGCCGAGCATCATCGTGCTGCCGTCGGGGACCGTGACCGTCGTGCGAACGCGCTGCAGCGTGACCTCTGGCAGCTGGATCGAGATCGGCTGACCGACGCCGAGCGTGGTCGTGAACGTCGGGATCGGCAGCGAGAGGGCCATCACGGTGGGGCGGAGCTCCATGGTGATGAACTTCAGGTCGCTGTCGACGACCGGACGGACGTCGAGAGCGACGCCGTCGTGGACCGTGCCGATGACCGGGTTGGCCACCGCAGCGGCCTGCGCGATCTCCACCTCGAAGTCGCGGATGTAGCTGATGTTCCGCAGGAAGTGCATCGAGGCGCGGGTGTTGTTGTAGACCAACAGCCGCGGGGCCTCGATCTGCTCGCTGCGCTCTTGCTTGCTGACAGCGCGGAGGACGATCTCCACCTCGGTGTCGTCGAGGAAGGCGTATTGGAGCGAGAAGCCACCGGCGTTCGTCAGGCCGTTGTTGCGGCCGCCGAGCGTCGAGTTGAAGAGGTTCTCGACGCGCGCCATGGCGTCGCCGTCCTCGCCGTCGTCAAAGAAGACGCCGGGCTCGGTGCCGGTGCCGACGATGCCGGGCACCGCCGCGTTTTGCTGCTGGCGCGGGCCGAAGTCGTCGAAGCCCGCGTTGGCGCGGTCGCCCTTCTTCTCGAGGCCGCGCCCCGCGAGCCCCTGCGCGCTCTGGTTGCCGAGGCCGCGGAGGTCGATCCCGACGTCTTCGAGGAAGCTGTCCTCGACGCTGAGGAAGCGCGACTCGATGTCGATTTGGATGCCGACGTGCCGGCGCAGCTCGTTGAGCAGCTTGCCGACCTTGTCCAGCGTCTCGCTGTCGGCGCGCACGAACAGCTGGCCGCCCTGGTAGCGCATGCCGAACGGCGAATCGTCCCACATGTCAGGGGCGATGGTCGAGGTCAGCAGCTCTGTCAGTCGTCCGTCGTCGACGACCGAGGGCATCGGCTCCTCGTCGACCTCGGGGAACAGCGGCGCGTCGTCGCCGGGGACCTTCAGGCGAAGGTCCGGCCCCGGCTTGCTCTGCACGCCGGTCACCAGCTCGCTGACGTTGAACGGGCGCAGGATCAGCTTGCCGACGGCGTTCTCTGGCGAGACCAGCATGACGAGGCCGTCTTGGATCTTGTAGGCGATCCCGGTGGTGGCCTCGATCGCCTTCAAGGCGCTGGCGACCGACTTCCGCGGCAGGCGGAACTCGTTGAGCGTGGTCGTCTCAGCGTCCATGTCCTTGACGTCGGCGCTCACGAAGAACGTCGCGCCGGTGACCTGCGCGTAGTAGTTCGACCAGTCTTCGACTGTGGCGCTCGCGAAGTTGTGCTCGAGCACCGTGTCGTTCAGCAGCTTGGCGACCGCTTGGTTCTGCGGCGACTCCAGCTCGTCGGCCTGCGCGTAGCTGGCGGGCTTACGCTGGTTGACGGAGGCCCACCTCGACGGGTCGAAGACCACGGTCTCGGTCTGTGGGACCGCGCTGTGCTTGAGTTCGGTGAAGGTCTTGTTCCACTCGGTGCGCCAGCGCTCGCGGTTGAGGTCCATCTGCGCGTTGTGCCGCGCCCGGTCGGCGAGGTCGCGGAGCGCGGTCGCCGTCGGGTTGGTCGGGTCGAGGCGCAGGGCTTGGTCGACCAGGCCGACCGACTCTTCGTATTCGCCGTTTTGGAACTTGACGTTGGACGCCTCGAGGAGCCGCTCGACGCTCAGCTCGCGCGCGATCTCCCGGTCGCGCGCGATCCGCGCCAGCTCCGCTTCGCTCGCGGCCTTCGCGTCCTGCGCCGCGGCCTTCAGGGCCGCGCGCTGTGCCTCGCGGGCGCGCTCCAGCATGACCTCGGCTTCGGCGCGAAGCGGGTCGTTCGCCTGCACGAAGATGGAGAACCGCAGGGCCGTCACCGCGCGCTCGAAGCGGTCGATGGCGTTCCCGAAGTTCTCTAGGTCCATCTCCGCGCGGCCCAGCGCCAGGTCGTTGTTGACCAGCGCGCGCTCTCGCTCCTGCTTGATGCGTTGGGTGACGATCAGGTTGCGGAAGTTGTTGTCGCCCGCGTTGGTCTCCTCGCCGAGGACCTCGCGGCAGCGGTTGAGGATGTCGCGCGCGGCCTCGTTGCTGGAGTCGAGCTCCAAGGCGTAGGCCGCCTCACTTCGGGCGTCTTCGAAGAGGCGCAGGTCCAGGGAACGCCGGGCGTTCTCCACGGCCTTCTTGACGATGGCCGCGCGGCCCTGCGGGTCCTGCGGAGGGTCTTGCGGTTGCGAGTCCTTGACGGCGTCGACGGTGCCTCCGAGCGAGGTCGGAGTGGTCAGCGGGGTGCCTTCGGAAGAGCCGGTCTGGACGTCGATGAAGTCGGCCTGCGTGCCGGAGCACGCGGCGAGGGCCAACAGGGAGGACGCACAGAGTCCGCGCAAGCGCAGGGTCTGAACCTTGATCATGCTGAATGCCTGCAAAGTGGCGATCGGGGAGAGGGGAGCTGAGCAGCTGCGCAAGCACGTGGCCGACAGTCCTCTGCGTTTTCGAATGTTCGAATGCAGAGGGCGGTTGGGCACGCTCGACACGGCTGCGGACGCAGCGCGTGGTCAAAGCTAGCGAAGCAAAGAGCACTCACGTCGGGAGCCGAGCCGCCTCTTCTCATCCGCTCCGAGTTGGAGAGGAATCCAGCGGAAGAAGCGCTCCGGATACCCGGGCGAGTCCTGACCTCCAAGGGACGCAAAGAGGCCGTGGGAGGACGGACGGTATCGACCCAACGGGAGTCGGTCAAGGTTGCAACAAGGCCTTCCGTGCGAGTTTGCGGAGGGAATCAACCCTCCATTTTCGGCCGCGCCGGGCCCGGATTCCTCAGGCGCCGCGCGGCACTTCTGGTAGACCGAGCAGCCGGTTGACCCGCTTGATGTCTTGCCAGGTGTCGCGCTTGCGAGCGGGCTCGCGCAGCAGGTCCTCGGGGTGCCAAGTCACGAAAACGGGCGTCTGGCCGTGCGCGTGCTGGCGGCTGCGCAGGGCCGTGGTCGTTTCGGTCGAGCCGAGGAGGCTCTGCGCAGAAGACCTGCCGAGGCACACGATGGCCATGGGCTGCACGCTCTGGATGACCTGATCGAGGTGGCTCGCGGTGTCGGTTGGCTCTCGGCGCAGATCGGCGCAGGCGGCGACGTGTACGTCACTGATCTTTAAGCCCATTGCTGACAATGTGATGCGCTGTAATAGCTGGCCTGCTGGGCTGTCGGATGGCCGCCCCGATCCGTCGCCCGCGGCGCACGCTGCGCGCTCGTCGGATGCCCCGTCGAGGAATAGCACGTGCGCCTTGCGGTCGCCGACTTCGGCTTGGCGCCGTTCCGACCGAGGCGCCGTGGCCGCGCGGGGCGCGTTCTTGGGGTTCGGCGCGTCTCGGCGGGCGCCGGGTCGCGGGGCCGCCGTCGATGGGTCGTTCGCCGCTGCGTCATCGGCGCCTCCAGGCACGGCAGGCGCCTCGGGCCGCGGCATCGCGCGGCCGCTGGGCGGCGCGAAATCCGCGCCGAACGCCGCCGCCCAATGGGCGAGGTGCTGGGCCAGGCTGTCGGGAACGGGCTTCACGTCGTCATCGTAGGGTCGCCGCGCGGGTGAGCCAGGGGTCGCCCGCTGGATCGTAGTCTGCTTGGCGAGGGAAGACGCCGTAGGAGTGGGCTAGGCTGGGTCGCTCGCCGATCGCGAGGACGCTGTGCCAAGCGACGTCGTCGACGCCCTGAGACGGCAGCAACAAGCAGTCGCCGGCGCGCAACACGAACAAGGCTCCGTGCGCGGCGAGTTGCCGCGCGAAGCTGGCGTCCCGGTTCAGCACGTGAAACAGGCGCGGGTCGCGCGCGTCGTCTAGAGCGGCCATCGCCGCGCGGCGATCCGGCCAGCCGCAGCGGCGCAGCACGTCTGCGAGGCGCCGCTTCGACAGCGTGAACCACGCGGTGTGTCCTTCTAGCTGCGAATAAACGACGCCGAGCTGTCCAGGTTCGGCGTCGTGGTGAAATGCGGCGCCGCCGTTCGGGGCGTTATTGTAGATGATGCGCTCTGAGAGCCGGTGCGGCTGGCCGACGAGTCGGTCGAGGCGCTCGCGCAAGGGCGCGCAGTTCAAGATCGCCGCGCATTCGGGGAAGGCCCGCAGGGCGAACCGGTCGACCCAGCTGGCCGTGAGGTCGCTGGTCGTCATCCACTCCTCAAGCTGATCGAGGCCGTTGGAAAAACGTATCCGCAGGGAGCTGTCTGTCGCGTCCTCGGTGATCCAGGCGAGCTTGGCCCACAGGTCTGCGGCGACGGTCTCGCCGTCAACCTCTGCGTCTACGAAGCACCGCTCGACTTCGCGCGGGTCGTCTTGGTCGACGGTGCTGCCGGCGTAGCGGAGCCACTCGTCGTCGTGCAGGCGAAGCTCCAGCTCGTCGAGGAACTCGCTCTCCTCGGCGCGCAGTCGGTCGAACATCGCGAGGCAACCGCGGATCTCCTGGCGGCGCTGGCGCTCTACGTCACCGAGCACTCCTGGCAGAAAGACGGGCTCCGAAGCGCGCCAGCGCGCGTCCTCCTGCGTCGGTTCGAGCGGCGCGCGCTGCACGGTGACGGCGTGGCCAAGGTCGGCGTCGCGCCGGATCAGCGGCCAGACCTCGCGGCCTCGCGCGCGCAGCGAGCGGGCGAGCTCGTGCTCGTGGGAGGCGAGGTGGCGTGCGTTGTATGCGATCGACACCCGCGCATGCTCGCGACCCGACTCCCGGAACGCAAGCGCTGGCGGAGCCTGATTGGTAAGGTGTCGCGACCCCGCTGATGACCGCGCGCCTCGACCCCGATCCACTGTCTCCGCCTCTGTGGCGGACATGCGTCATCATGCTGGCGCTGGCGACGGTGGTCTACGCGCCCGCCGCCGTGGGCGCCGAACTGCTGCAATTCGACGACAACTTCTTCTTTGGCCCTGATAACCCAGAGTTCGTCCGCGGTCTCGGCGCAGTCTGGACCGACCCGATCGCCAACGCGTATTTACCGGTCGCGCATACGTCTTTGTGGATCGACTACTGGTTGACGGGCGGCGCGCCGCTTCTCCCGCACCTTCACGCCGTGCTGCTGCACGCCGCTGCCGCCGTGGTCCTGGCCCGCCTGCTGCTGGTGATGGGGCTGCAAAACGCCACGGCGCACGTCGCCGCCGCGATCTTCGTCGTCCATCCTGCGCTCGCGGAGTCGGTCGCGTGGGTGAGCAGCCGCAAATACGTCCTCTCCGGGATGTTCGTCTTCGGCGCCTTGCTGCAGACCGCGCGCTACGCGGCCAAGCCCTCGCCATCTCGCGCTGTTGCGGTCGCGCTGTTGACGATGCTGGCGATGTTGTCCAACGCGACCGCCGTGGTGACGCCGCTGCTCGCGATCGGCGTCGTGCTCTGGGCGGGCGGCGCGCGGCGTCGCTTCGTGGCGCCGCTGTTGTCTTTGCTGGTCGCGGTCCTGCTGGCGTTCATGCACCAGCAGGTCGCCGCGGCGCAGGGCACGCTCGCCGGGGCCGACGCCAGCGCGCGCCTCGCGCAGGTGCCGGGTGCGTTCGCGCACTATGTCGCCACCGCGGTTTGGCCGTTCGGACTCAACGTCCTCTATCCAGAAGTGGCGACGTTGGAGGCCTTCCGCGAGCAGTGGCTGCGCGGCGCGATCCTGTTGTGCGTCGCGCTCGGCGTCGTGGTCGCCTGCAGCTGGCGTCCACGGACGCGCGCCGTCGGCGCCGGCCTGTGCGCGTTTTTGTTGGCGCTGTTGCCGTTCAACACGGCGTATCCGGCGTCGTCCATCGCCGCCGCGGACCGCTACCTCTACCTCGCCATACCTGGGCTGGCGCTGGCGGTGACGGCTGCGGCCACGCTGCTGCACCGCCGTGGTATCTGGGTCGCGGGCGCCTTGGTCGCGCCGTTGCTCTGGGGCGCAGCTGCTCGCGCCGGTGATTTCCGCGACGACGCCCAGTTGTGGCAAGCGAGCCTCAGGGTCGACGAAAGCAACGCCGTGGCGCACCTCAACCTTGTCTACGACAGGCTGCGCGCGCCGGACACGCCGATCGACCGCCTGGTCCCGCACTTGCAAGATGCTGTCAAGGCGGCGCGCTACCCCGTGCACGAGCTGCGCGCGCGGATCCTGTTGCGGCAGCTCGCCATGGCGACGGCGGACTACGACGCAGCCGCGAACCACGCGATCGCGGCCGTTCGCGCCGCGCAGGAGACGCTTGCGCGCGAGGCGAGCCCGGGGCGCAGAGAGCAAGCCGAGGAGCAGCTGCTGCAGGCTAGGCTGGACGCGTTCGAGCCGCTGCAGCTGTCGGGTCAAGAAGCTCGCGCGGACGCCGAGTTGGGGGCCGCGCGCGCGCGAGCGCCGGCGCACCCGCACGTCATCGCGTTCGCCGCGACCCGCGAGCTCAAATCGCTAGAGCCTGAGCTGCTAGCCAAGGCCCGCGCCGGGCAGGCGCCGCGGCTCGAAGACGACGACGCCCGCGGCGCTGCCGTAGATCAACGCCTGTTGGCAGCGCGGCAGCTGCACCCTGGACACGCTGGCCTCTGGCTGTCGCAGGCGCTGTGGGACCAAGCTCGGGACCGGGTGACGTCTGCTCTTCGCTGCTTCCGGAAGGCGACAGAGCTCCGGCCCGATGACGCGCGCGCTTGGCTGGGCGCCGCGCGGCTGATGCGCGAGAAGCGCTTGTTCGACGGCGCGCTGGAGTGGGCTCGGAGAGGGCGGGAACGCCGCCACGATCCGCGGTTGCTCCAGGAGATCGCGCTGTCGCTGGTCGGGCTCAACCGACTCGACGAGGCCGAGCAGTTCTTGCAGGCCTACATGGAGCTGGAGCCGGACGACGCGGACAGCGGCAAGATCCTCGCAAACCTGTTGATCGGGCGCGCCTACACGATGCTCAGCGAGCCCGCCAAGCGCGGCGCGGTCAAGCGGCTGGTCGAGGAGGCGCTGCGTTACAACCCGGCCGAGAGCAAGGCCTATGTGGTCATGGGCAAGCTGGCGCACGAGCAGCGCAGCTACGCCATCGCTGTGCGCTATTTACAAAAGGCTGTCGCGCTGCTGCCGGACTTTGAAGACGCCCGCCGGCAGCTCACGAAGAGCCGCGCAGCGCTGGGCTACGACTGCCTGCTGCGCAAGGACCTCGACGGCGCGGCCGACGCCTGGACGAGCTGCCTCGCCGAGGCCCATGAGGACTTCGACGGGGAGGGCATCACCGAGCAGCTGCGGCTGCTCTGGGGGCGGTTCGAGGCGCAGGGCGTCGCCAGCTTGAAGGCTGGTGAAATCGGCGCAGCGATTGCAGCCTTCCGACGCTGTCTCCAGCTGGACCCGGAGCAGCACTGGGCGGCGTGGCTGCTTGCGACGGCGCTCCATCGCATGCCAGGCAGCGACCCGGAAGAGGTCGAGCGCCTGTGTAGGCTCGCCGTCGCTTGGCAGCGGCGTCACCAGCGGGACCCCGGCCGCGCCAGTTACCTCCTCGCGGTCACCCTCCAGGAGCTCGGAAGGAGCGACGAGGCGCGGGTCGTGGCGCGGGAGTACCTCTCCTCCGTTGGTGAGGACGCAGAGCCTGCGGTGATGAAGCTGTTGCTGGAGATCGCCGACGGCTGAGGCGCACGCCGACGGCCGGTGCGTGGAATCTGCCTCGACGACGTTTGCGTCGCGCCGGTAATCGCGATACGGTCGCGCGCGCTGAGGTTCGGTCAATCTCAGCGCTCGGTCAGCCCGCGCGAGCGGGTCTATCTACGTTTGCTGGTTTGAAGTCCCCGTTACGGGGCGCGGCGCCTCTCTTGGAGGTGCAGGGGGTGATTCGATGCGCAAGACAAGCGACATCGCGATGCTGCTGGGTGCACGCGGCAAGTCTCGTTCTCGTAGCTCGCGTAGGGGGCTGTTTTCGTCGTTCTTCGGTGTCATCGACGGAGTGCTCGGGCGCTCTGGCAAGCGGCGCCGCACGCAGCGAAAGCAAAACGTCCCTGCGATGGTCTTCACGGTTTGCGTGATCGCGGCGTTCGGCGGCGGCTTCTTGGTCGGCGGACAGTTCGCGGACGCGGCCGGCGATGACCCTCTCCGCGCCCGCGTCGGCCAAGCGCCGGATTTCGTCGACGATCGTCTGGACGAGAAGTTGGCAGACTCGGGCTTCGCGGTAGCGATCTATGACCCTGCCGACCTTGGCGGCGACGCGGCCGCGCAGCAGGCAGCCATGAGTCTCGCCAAGTATTTGCGCGAAATGGGTTTGGCGAAGTCCGGGGTCCGCTTTTGGGATACCGGCGTCTGGGTGGCGGTTGTGTATTGCGAAGGCGATGCGGAGCGCGACGGCACCCGTGATCAACTGCTGAATCTTCCCCAAGACGTGCCCTGCGAAGAGTTCGCGATGTATCGAGCCGAATCAGGCTGGCCTTCGTACCGCAAAATCCAGTAGGCTGCTCCGCCCAGTTTTCACCGCGTCATCTGCGCGGCCCAGCATCCGAACCAGCTCATGTCGATTCACAGCAGCCTCCGGTCCAAAGGCACCGGCGTCGGTCAACGCAACGTCTGGACGCGCGTAGAGCGCATCGCGGCCCTGCAAAAGGCCGGACATTGGACCGAGGAAGATGGCGTCACCGGCCTCCCGAAGGTCCGCACCAAGTTCAAGGTCGTCACCAAGAAGAAGAAGAAGAAGAAAGAGAAGGAAGAGAAGGAAGGCAAGTAGCGCGGGCGCTAGCCGCCCCTTCGCTGCCTCGCCTCTTCGCTGCCTCGCCTCTTCGCTGGCTCGTCCCTTCGATTGCTCGTCATTTCGATTGCTCGTCGGCGCACTGCGTCCATCGGCGTAACGTGCCGCGAGGTCGATCGAGCGTCAGGCCACCCAGCCCCCGGTCGCGACGCCTCGTCCGCATCATCCCCCGGCTCGTCCTTCCAGGCGAGCCGTTTGCATCTTCTGACCCCTTGACCATGAAAGGCCTCCTCCGTGGCTGCTGACAACATCGGACTGTCGCGCCGCGCCCGCGGCATCGAGCAGAGCGGGATTCGTCGTATCTTCGAGCTGATGGCGACGATGGAGGATCCGATCAACCTCTCGATCGGACAGGCGCACTATGACCCTCCCGAGCGGCTCGTCGAGGCAGCGTGCAAGGCGATGCGCGCGGGCCACAACCGCTACACCGTGACGCAAGGTCTGCCGCAGCTCAACGACATCGTGCTGGACGACGTCGAAGCGCGGCTGGGCGCGCGTCCCGAGACGTGCTTGCTGACGAGCGGAGTCAGCGGCGGCCTGATGCTGTCGTTCCTCAGCTTGTTGGATCCCGGCGACGAGATCCTGCTGCCGGACCCCTACTTCGTCATGTACAAGCACCTCGCGACGATCTGCGGGGCGACGGTCAAGTTCTACGACACCTACCCCAAGCGAGCGGGTGAGCGGTTCGGTCTCGACCTCGACCAGGTGCAGAGCTTGGTCACCGAGAAGACCAAGATCGTCTTCGTCAACTCGCCCAGCAACCCGACGGGCGGCATGCTCAGCCGGGACGAGGTCGAGGGCGTGACGCGCATCGCGGAGCGCTGTGGAGCGTGGGTCGTCAGCGACGAGATCTATGATTTGTTCTGCTACGCGGACGAGTATGTCTCGCCGCTGCAGTTCACCGACCGCTGCATCCAGCTCGGTGGGTTTAGTAAGAGCTACGGCGTGCCCGGCTGGCGCATGGGCTACGCGACCGGCCCGAGCGATGTCCTCGACGCGTTGAAGACCCTGCAGCAGTTCTCGTTCGTCTGCGCGCCGGCCCCCTTTCAACATGCGCTGGTCGCGTCGATGCCCGACATCGACCTCGCGCCGTACCGCGAAGAGTATCGCGGTAAGCGCGACATGTTGGTCGAGAAGTTGCACCCGGCCTTTCACCTGTCGAAGCCCGAAGGCGCCTTCTACGCGTTCCCGCAGCTCCCCAAAGGCCGCGACGGCGTCCAGGTCGACAGCGACGTTTTCGTCGAGGCCGCGATCGAGAAGAACGTGCTGATCGTGCCGGGCAAGGCCTTCTCTTCGCGGGATACGCACTTCCGCGTCTCGTTCGCCGCTTCGGACGAGCAGCTCGCGCAGGGCGTCGAGGTCCTCAACGAACTCGCCGAGCGCTTCACGGCCTGAGCGCGATGGACATCAAGGGCGCGTTCCGCGACCTGCAGCAGAAGAAGCAGGCGGCCGAGAAAGAGGCGAAGGAAGCGCGCGCCCCGCTGTTCGAAATTGTTCACTCATTGCAGGGCAGCGGCCGCTTCGTCGGGATGCCGATGACGTCCGTAAAGGTCGTCGCCCTCGCGACGGGCGCCGGCGCGTCCGGAGGAGAGGGCGCCGCCCCTCCGCGACAGGCGGCCTCTGTCGACTTTGGTGTTCGCCGCCAGCAAGAGCCCAACCCGGTCCGGGCGACGCGCGCCGCAGAGCTGGTGCGTCAAGTCGCGGCGGCGGTCATGCCCGGCGTCAAGACGCCGCGGATCAACCTGCACGGCGAAGACCCGCTCAACTTCCCCGAGTTCAGCCGTGAACTCGGGCAGGCCGCGCGCGACTTGGGATTCCGCCTTCATCTTGAGACGGCCGCGCAGGATCCGGACGCCTTGGCGGCCTGCGTCAACCAGGTCGATCACCTCACGGTGAAGTATTCGCTCGGGGAGGCGTCGGCGCGTCCCGTTGCGAAGACGCCCCCGCGCGGATCGGCCGGCGACAGCGCCGCACGCAGCCTGCGTTGCTGTGAAATCGCGCTGCGGCGCGGCGCGACGGTCGACGTCAAGATCGCGCTCGCCCCCGAGGTCTCCGATGTCCGCTACGAGCGCGCTCTGGAGCAGCTCCAGGCGCTCAGCGGCAAGGTCTTGCTCGTGCTGCAACCGGTGACGCCGTTCGACGTCGGCAAACGGGCGTTGCCTGTTCGCGACCTGGAGCGATGGGTCGCGACTGCGGCCCGATCGGGCTTCGACGTCCGGGTCTTGCCCGCCGTTCACAAGCTGCTGAACGTCCGCTAGCGCTTCCATCTAGCGGCTGCGACCGTTCCTCAAGGAACGGTCGGCGTTACCATCCCGGTATGTCCTGCCTCGCTGTTCGTATCGTGCTGGCTAGCTTTGTGCTGCTGTGTTCGTTCGTCTGCGATGTCGCTGCGCAGGGGCCCGCGTATCGAGAGCGGTGGGGCTACCTGCACCTCGAGCGCCGTCGCGCCGAGGTCCTCGACGAGCTTCAAGGGCGCGACGCGCCCGCGCGCGAGGCTGTCGCGACCCTGCTCGCTGCTGTTGACGAAGGTATACCGTTTCGGCCGGTAGCCGACGCGTTGGCCTACTTGCGCGGAGTGGAAGCGGACGCGGCGTTCCAGCTGCGGTGCGCCATGGGCATGTTCGTGCTGCCCGAGGTCGTCGACCCCGATGGCGCACAAGCAGCGTGCACGGCGGCCAACTTCTCGGTCTACCTCCCGTTCACGTTGCCAGCCGCGGGCGATATGGCTTTTGAGATCTCCGTCCGGGACGCCGCGGGCGAGGTCGTGCACCGGGAGCTGCTCACGGAGAAGACGGGCATGGACGACGTGCGGCTCGCTCAGGCCAAGGTCTCCGTGCCAGGCGCAGAGCTCAGCGACGGCGCATACGAGGTGCGCCTCCGCACATTGCTCGACGGCGTTGAACCGCGCCCGCAAGACCCGGCCCTGAGCTGGGGGTTTCATGTCCTGCGGGGCTACCAAGCGCGCGCGGAGCGCGCCATCGGGGCTGCGGCAGCGCTCCGCGACGGCCTAGCGCCGCTGCCGCGCGCGCAGCTCGACGGCTTTGCGGCGCACGTCTCCCGGGTCTACACCGGCGAGGCGTTCGCGGTGCAGAGCGACGCGGTCGAGGAGCTGCTTCGCCTGGAGAGGTGCCTTGAGAACCTCGCTGCCGAGCGCGCGCCAGCGGATGGCATGGAGGGCGTCTTGCCGACCGCGCTGCCTGGCGCAGCTGGGCCGCTGCCGTGCTTGCTGCGCGATGCCGGTGTGCGTGAAGGCTGCCCGACCGTGA
>NYVR01000010.1 GCA_002684655.1 Planctomycetota bacterium
AACTGGTCGCTGTCCGAAGGCGTCGCCACGCTGACGCCGAGCGAGGGGCAGCGAGGCTGGCAGCGATACGACCACTATCTCTGGTTGGAAGGCGACGACTACGCGGAGTTCGAAGCCGAGTTTGAATATCGGCTGCAGGAGCGCGGCAACAGCGGCTTCTACTTCCACGTCGGTGACCGCAGCAAGCCGGTCCGTACGGGCGTCGAGGTGCAGCTATATGCGACCCCGCCCGAGAAGCAGCAGCGGCTCCTGACCGATCACGACGCGGGGGGCATCATCCCTGGCGGTCCGCCCCGCGAGAACGCCGCGCGTCGCGTGTCGACGTGGAACCGCATGCACGTGCGGTGTGAGGGGGGCGAGATCCGCGTCACGCTCAACGGTCGCCTCGTGCACGTGATGTCTCTCGAACATCGCCTGATCGAGGACCGGCCTCAGGCTGGGGCGATCGGCTTCCAAGACCACTCGCTGCCGCTAGACCTGCGCCGCTTCCGCGTCCGCAAACTCTGACGTTCCGCCAGCCTCACGCCTCGTCGCGGAACGCCGACTGGGCCTTCTCTAGATCCGCGACGCTGCCGATGTCGAGCCACTGGCCGGTCAGCGGCGTCGCCTCCAGCGTCACGCGCTCGGAGAGCCAAGCCAGGAAGTGGCCGGGCGCGTCGGGGTTCCGGTCGTCGGCGAGGTAACTCTGGACGAGCCCTGGGAGCTCCTTGGGCAGCAGATATACGGCGATCGCAGACAGGTCGGACTCTGGTCGCGCGGGCTTCTCCCGGAAGCGGGCGACGCGGTCCCCGTCGAGCAAGACCTCGCTGTAGCGACCTGGCGGCACCGGGCTCGGCACCTTGCGCACGATCAGTTGGCCGATGGAGGCGACGCGGAACCTCTCGACTAGCACGCTGAGGTCGAAGTCGAACAGGTTGTCGCACGCCATCACGAGGTAGCCGTCGACGCCTGCGCAAGGCGGCATCTGCTCCAACCCGAGCGCGAGGTCGCGGATCGCGCCGAGCCGCGTCTCGTTGCTCATGGCGCCGTCGTTGACGATGGTCAGCGGCAACGGCGCGCGGGCGGACCGACCCCACGCTGAGAAGTCGGCGTGGAACTTGCCGTTGCTGACGACGACGCCGTCGACCACCGCGCCTGCGGCTGCGACCTGCGCGACGATGCGGGTCAACATCGGCGCGCCAGCGATCTCCAAGAGCGGCTTCGCCTGCTTCTCCGTTAGCGGGTAGAGGCGCGTCGCGAAGCCCGCCGCGAGGAAAATTGCGCGGAGCTGTGGCGCGGGGCGCGCGACCGCGGGGCGCAGCGTCTTTCGTCCTGCTGCATGGCACGCTCGCTCGACGCGCGCGAGGTGCTCGGTGTCGCGGCACACCATCAGCACGCAGCCGCCCGATCCAGGCAGCTTGCACGCCGCGCCAGCGGCGCGGCCGAGGTCGATCAACTCGCGGTCGGCCGCCGCGATCTCGAACACCTCTCCGCGCAGCTCAAGGTTGCGGTCGACGCACGCGCGGAAACGCGCAGCGTCGCCGTTGACGAGCGCGTCGCGGCCAGCGTCGGCGTTCTCGGCCAGCCGCGCCATGACCTCGGTGACGGCTGCGTCACCAGCCTGGAAGCGAGCGTAGACGGGCGCGTGCACGTCGCCCGAGCTCTCACCCGGCTCGCCGTGCCACGCCAGCAGCATCGGGGGCAGCGTCGCTGGGTCGAGCTGCTCGGCGGCGTCGGGCGCGAACGGCTCGGCGAAGTCCATCGCGAGCAAGCCATCGTGCGCCTGCACGACGCGGTCGAGCGGGCCCGCGCGGATCCCGAGCACNTCGTTCTCGACCTCNAGGGCNAGCNCCGCGACGCGGCGNGCGGCGAGCGGCNCTCCGAACCANCGNGACCACGCCCGCAGCGCCGCGATGACCAGCGCGCTCGACCCGGAGAGNCCGCCCTGGAACGGGATGTCGCTCTCGAANGTCAGCTCNAACGGCCTGCCGGCGGCGTCGCAGCCCGACGCCGCGATCTCGCGGGACATGATCTCCCAGGCGGCCCGGAATAGCTCGGAGGGCAGCGTCACCTCGGTCGCCGGCGCGAGGCGAACCGTCGCCGTCAGGTCGGCGACGCTGAACCCGAGGCCGCGGCCGCCGTAGATGTCGGACGGGTTCCCGAGCAAGCCGACCCGGGCGTGTGCCGTCGCTTTGAGGGAGGTCATCTAGGCGAGCAGGATACCGAATGCGCCTGCGTCTACACTGCCTGGACATGAATCGCACCCTCACTGTCGCCGTCGTCGGCACCGGCTTCCTCGCGCGGACGCGGCTCAACTGCTGGCGCAAGGTGCACCACGCCGCCGTCGAGGTCGTTGCTGTCTCCCGAGATCTCGAGCGTGCGCGTTCGTTCGCAGCGGCGAACGGCGCGGACCGCGCCGCCACCGTGGAAGACGCGCTTCAGGACCCTTCCGTCGCGCTGGTCGACCTCTGCGTCCCAAACCACGCGCACGCGTCGCTCTGCGAGCAGGCAGCAGCTGCGGGCAAGCACGTGCTCTGCACCAAGCCGCTGACGGCGTACTGGGGACAGGGGTTGGCAGCTGACGCGAGCGCCGAAGATGTCGCTGCTACAGATCGGCAGCGCATGCTCGCGGCGGCTGTCGACGACGCGACCTCGATGGTCGACGCGTGCGCGCGGGCGGGCGTGCAGCTCTTCTACGGCGAGAACTGGATCTTCGCGCCCGCCATCGCGCGCGCAGAGGCGCTCGCGTCCGCGTCACGCGGCGTGGCGCTTGAGCTGCGCGGCTGGGAGAGCCACTCCGGCTCGCACGCAGAGTATGCGCGAGACTGGCGGTCCGCCGGCGGCGGCGCGCTGCTGCGGCTGGGTGCTCACCCGATCGGTGCGATAATGTGGTGGAAGCGGCGTGAGGGGCTGCGCCTGCGCGGCGAGCCGACGCGCGTCGTCGCGGTCACAGCAGAGGTCGCGGACCTCTCGCAAGCTGTCGGTGACGCGGCGTGCGAGGTCGCCAAGGATTGGAGCCCGGTCGAGAACTGGGGCACGTGTGTCCTGCAGTTCGACGACGGCAGCCGCGGCGTCTGTTACGGCAGCGATAACATGCTCGGAGGCATGCAGAGCCACCTCACGGTCCTGTCTAGCGATCACCGCTTCGAGTGCTCTCTGTCTCCAGTGGACACGCTGAAGTCCTACGCGGTCCGGGACGGCGCCTTCGGCGGCGAATACATGATGGAGAAGCTGCATGGTCAGGCGGGGTGGTCGACGCCTCTGCCTGATGAACTGTGGTTTTCTGGCCAGCAAGGGCTGCTGCAATCGGTCGCGGACCACTTGCTGAGCGGGACGCGTTCGGACGTCGACGGCGAACTCGGACGCGACGTGGTGCAGGTCGTCTATGCCGCCTACCTGAGCGCGGTCGAAGGGCGGCGGGTCTCGCTCGCGTGAGCGCCCTGCGCCACCTGCGGCGAGCGTCATGACCTCTTGCTACGGCTGTCTAGGTCGAGCGAGCGCCCGAGCGCGGCGCGAAAGCCTCGCAGCTCAGCCGACGTGCTAATGAACGCGTCGCTGTCGGCCTCTTGCCTGCGACGCCGGCGCAAGTCGCCGTAATCGTCACCACGGCGTGTTGCCAGTCGAGGGCCGAAGAACCCCGAAGCATCAACGGGCGGTGGTCGCCACGTAGCCCTCGGCGCTCGGCAGCCGCGCCAGGGCCGCGCGCCAACGATCCTCGTCGAGCACCAGCCCCGCGGTCGCCAGCGGATCGGTGTCGACGCCGCGCCGCGCGCGAACGCATGCGACGCGGCGCTCGGTGACGCCTAGGCCGGTGCGCGGATCGATTACGTGCGCGTAGCGCACGCCGTCGATTTCGATGTAGCGATAGACGTCTCCTGAGACGGAGGCCGCGCTGTTCGCCGCGAGGAACGAGAGCGGCGTTTTCGCGCCGTCGGGCTTGTCGACTAAGAGGTCGGGGACGATCACGCGCCAGCCATCGGCGCCCGGCGGCGCGTCTCCGAACACCATGTCGCCGCCAGCTCGGTATCTACAGCTCGCGATCCCGCGGCGCTTGAACAGCGCGATGACCTCGTCCCCGATTAGTCCCTTGGCGAGGCCACCGAGGTCGAGCCACATGCCCTGCTTGGCCAGCGCAGCGGTGCGAGCTTTGGTGTCGAGCTTGAGCGCGGAGATGTCGACGTGGCGGCGTGCGTTGGCGATGCGGTGCTTGGGCGGCAAGGCGCCGAGCTTGCGCGAGGTGCGCCACAGCTGCACAAACGGCTTGGCCGTCACGTCGAACGCGCCGCCGGTGACCGCGTGTAGTTCGATCGCCCGCTGCAGCGCGGCGAACAGCTCTTTTTGCACAGGCACCGGTCGCGGCGCTTCGGCGGCGATCCGGTTGAGTGCGCTCGGCGGGTCGAGCTCATAGTCGCTCATCGCCGCGGCGAGGCCCTTGATCCGCTGGAACGCGGCGAGCGCAGCCTCGAAGCCGGCCTGCTCGTCCGCGGTGTAGAGCGTTAGCTCGACCGGGATGTTGCCGAAGTGCACCTGCTCATAGGTGTACTTCTTCAGCGCTTGTGGGGCAGCTGTGAGAGGCGACGCAAGCAGCGTCGCCAAGAGCGCGGGCGCCGCGATTTGGCGCATCACTTCGCGCCGGGGATGTTGACTGGGTCGCAAACCAGCCGGAAGCCCATGTCGAACCGGTCGCGGTACCACCAGAGGCTCTTGGGCAGGTTGGGGTAGGTCTCGTTCCAGATGTCCTGACTCTCCGTCTCGCGCCAGTCCATCGTCAGCTCGTCCTTGGTGACGAGGTATGAGCCGCCGCGTATGAACACTTCGTCGTCCATCACCCACTCGGCCACGTTGCCCCAGAAGTCGTAGAGGCCGAACGTGTTGGCCGGCTTCTTGCCGACCGGCATCGTCATCTTCGCGCCCCATTCGTCCTCGCGGCAGTTGCCGTCGAGCCATGCCACTGCGAGAAGATCTTTCGGCACGCCGCCGGTCGCTTCGGCGACGTAGCGCCACTCGGCGTCGGTCCACAGCCGGTAGGGGCGGCCGGTCAGTTCGCTGACGTGCTTGCAGAACGCCTCGGCGTTGCGCCGCGAGACGCCGAGCACTGCCGTACCCTCGAAGCCGTGCCCGCGGGACGCGTCCTCGTAGCAAGGCGTCGGGCGCAGCAGCTCTTCTTTCATCTTGGCGGCGTAGGACGGGTCCTCAAGGTCGGTGCAGTAGGACCACGCGCGGAACATCTCCCAGGTGACCTCCGTCGTCTGCGCGTAGAAAGGCGCGATGCCCGCGTCGGGGTCGCCGGGGATCAGCACCATCTCGAANTCGGCCTGATAGCCCAGATCGANCACTTGCTCGTCGNCGCGTTCGTTCTGGTAGTCNACGACGTCGGNGAAGCGCGNTGGCAGCTTCGACANGTCGACGCTGGNCGCGCTGTCNGCGCCGCTACTNCGCAGCGCCTGCAGCTCTCTGGTGAGNTCGGCCTGCGCGGANTCGACGCGGTCGAGCCGCGCGGTGAGGGTTTCGACCTGCTGCGACAGCACGCCGTTGCGAGCCTGTTGCGCGACGATCTGTTGATTGAGCTCGGCGACAACTGCGAGCGGGTCGGGGGTCGCGCGGATCTTCACCTCGACCAGGACAGCGTCGTCGACTTCCGCTGGCGGTTCGAAGCCTTGACGCTTGGCGACCTGGAACGTGGATCGCGAGATCGGGAACACCGCGTCGAGGTCGAGGCGCGCGTCGCCGACGTCGACGCGCGCGTAGACAGTGATCGGCTTGGTTACGCCGTTAAGCTGGAGCTCACAGGTCAACGCGTGCGTCCACCCGGCGACGGCGTCCTCGAACGCCGCGGTCTCGTCAGCGGCGCGCAGCCGCGCCGTCTTTGTGCTTAGCACAGCAGTGGGGTGATCCGGCGCGAACCACTGGTTGGCGCGCACGGTGTTGATCATGGCGTTGGGGGCGGGGTGCTCTCCGTGGCCTCGCATCGCGTTGACGGCGATGTGCAGCTCGCCGGCGCGCAGCGCGCCCGCGTCGGTGTCTACCAACGCGCGCCCGTTTAGCTCGGTCCAGGCACCCGCGTAGTCATGGCGGACGCCTGCAAGCAGCTTGCCGCAGCGCCACGTGACCTGGGTGTTGCCGCCGTCGTCCAGCGACGACAGCTCGAAGACGGCGTCTTGCTCACTGGCCACCACGCCGGCGACGTCGTTGATTTCGACGGGCGTGGCCTGCTCGACCTCCTCTAGCGGTTGGTTGAGCCATGCTTGGTAGTAGGCGAGCCCGGAGACGCCGACGGCGACGAGCGCCAGCAGAGTCAGGGAGGCGGCGAGGAGCTTGGACATACGGTCGGGCGGTGCGGTCGGTCGGAGCATCGACGAGCATAGCCCAGCCTGTGGGTCAGCACAGGGACTACTGCAGCGCGGCCCGCAGCGCCGCCGCGACGGCGCGCGCTTGGCGCTGCATCCCGAGGTCGTTCGGGTGGCTGCCGTCGGTCGCGCCTTCATCGTCGGCGCCGAGCAGCGTCGCGCCTTCTACGTAATGCAGACGGCCGTCGTCGACCCTCAGCTCGTCGTAGGCGGCGCGCAGCGCGGCGCGCCGCGCCGCGTGCTCGCGCTGCTTGGTCGGGAGAAGCCACGCGTTGGTGAACGTCCGGTCCTCGACCATCAGGATCTGCGCGTCGGGACGGGCTCGTCGCAGCTGTCGCACCAGCGGGGCCGTCCGCTCGCGGACCTGCGCGTCGTTCATATTTGGTAGGCAGTCGATCACGAACGCCGCCGCGTCGATGGAAGCGACGTGCGCGCCGACCTCTGGCTCCATGCGGCCGTTGCCTGAGAATCCTAGGTTTACGACCTCCCGGTCGAGCATTCGGGACACGATCGCAGGCCACGCCATCCCTGGGCGGCTGGCGCACGCGCCGTGCGCGATGGACGTCCCGTAGACGACGATCGGCTTCTTCTCGCGTCTCGGCAGCGGCGTCAGCGTCGCGCCCGTCGGGACGCCTATCTCTAGCGCTTCGACGCCGTTGTACAGCGGCAGGTAGAGCACGAACTCGCGGCCGCCTACCGGCGCTGGCGTAAGGCCGGCGCACAGACGCTGCGCGACGTCGCGGCTCGTCGGCTTGGAGACGCTTACCCATCGCAAGCGGCCCGCGTCGTCCTTTGCGTAGAGGTCTACGCCGCTGACGCCCGTCGCGGGCATGTGATACATCGCCAGCCTGGCGGACCGTAGCCGGTAGCGTACGTGGAGCTCGCGGCCGTTGGTCTTAAAGCGCGCCGCGATGCCGGCGCTGTGACGCGATAAGTCCCAGACGACCTTGCGGACATCTTCGCGCGCCGTCGCCGGCAGTCGGTCGAACGGCGCGCTTCGGTCTGTGAACGCGCGACCTTCGAGCTGCCACGCGGAGATGTCGATCCAGGCGAGGCCGTCTTCCTGCTGCGCGCAGAGGGGCGAGCAGAGGACCGAGGCGAGCGCGGCGCGGAGCATGGCGATGTTCATAGGCTGATGCTACGCCATCCGGCCGTCGTCACCGATTAGGGGTCAGCCGCTGCAGGCAGAACTGCACCAGCGGCCCGATGCTGAGCGCGAACCACGCGGTGCCTACGCCGATCGTGCCGCCGAGCAGGACGCCGATCACCAGCGCGCCGACCTCGATCGCCGTCCGCACCTTCCAGATCGTGAACCCGCGCCGCCCGATGCCGGTCATCAGTCCATCGCGGGGTCCGGGGCCGAGCCCGCCGCTCAAATAGAGGCCCGAGGCGGCAGCGACGATCACGGGGCCCGCCGCGCACAGCAGCGCGCGCGTCCACATCGACGGTCCTGCGGGCAGGCAGGCGAGGGTGACGTCTGCCGAGACGCCAACGAGCACGACGTTCAGCAGGGTGCCGAGCCCCAGCTGCTCACCCAGCGGGATAAACGCCAGCACCAGGACGCCGCCGGTCGCGATGATGACCGTCCCAATGCTCAGGCCGAGCTTCGCTGCGACGCCTTGGTGGAAGACGTCCCAGGGCGGTCCGCCGAGGTTGGCATACACCATCGCAGCGATCCCCACCCCGAACAGCCACACCCCCAGGACGACTCGCGGCAGGCGCCGCAAGGTCTCGTCGAAGGGCAGCAGCAAGAGCAAGGAGGTGCGCGGCATGCGTGATCGACTCTACGCGATAGGATGAGCGCGTGAAGTCTCGCTCGACTTGGGCCTGGATCGTCGCCGCCGTCGCGTGGTCGTGCTCGCCTGCGGAAGACCCTGCGGAGGATCCTGCGGAAGGCGCTGTCGAGCGCGTCGACGGGCCGCGGCTGGTCGCGGACGCGGACACAGGGCTCATGCTCACCGAGGGCTTCGACGCCGACCTCGTCTACGACGTGCCCAAGGAGCAGGGTTCGTGGGTCGCGATGGACTTCGACAGCCGCGGCCGACTCCTGGTCTCCGACCAAGACGACAAGGGTTTGTTTCGCCTGACGCTCCCGGCGGTCGGCGACGCGGGCGCGGCCGTCTCGGTAGAGCCGCTCCACGGGTTCCCGCGCGAGCCGGTCGCGTGGGGTAAGCGGACCGTCTTTGGCGCGCTCGGTCTGCTGTACGCGTTCGACAGTCTCTACATGTCGACGATGAAGGGGTTCTACCGCGTGCGCGACACCGACGGGGACGACGTCTTCGATGAGTTCACGCTGTTGAAGCGGCTGCACCCAGGCTGGGAGCACTCGGCTCACACGATCGTGCTGACCGAGGATGGCGAGGGCCTCTACGTAATCTCGGGCAACCACTCGCGGCTCCCCGACGGTGTCCGAACCCTGCACCCCGAGGTCTACGCCAACGACACCGTGTTGCCGCCGATGCCCGACCCTAGCGGCCACGCCCGCGGCATCGGCCCGCCCGCGGGGTGGATCGCGCGCGTCTCGCCTGACGGCTCCGAGTGGACGATGATCGCGCACGGCCTGCGTAACGGCGTCGACCTCGCGATCAACCGGGAGGGCGAGCTGTTCACGGCCGACAGCGACCTCGAGTTCGACGTCGGCAGCCCCTGGTATCGGCCGACGCGGGTCAACCACGTGACGTCAGCCAGCGAGTTCGGCTGGCGGACCGGCTCGGCCAAGTGGCCCGACTATTACGCAGACAGTTGCGGCTCGGTCTGCGATCTCGGCCCGGGCTCGCCGACGGGCCTCAGCTTCGGGCACCACTCGAACTATCCCGCGCGCTACCAGGACCAGCTGTTTGTCTGCGACTGGACGTTCGGGACCGTCTACACGGTCGACATGGTCGAGGACGGCGCCAGCTACCGCGGCGTCAAGCGCGAGTTCTTGCACGGGGAGCCGCTCAACATCTCGGCGATGCGGTTCGGTCCGGACGGGCACATGTATCTCCTCACCGGGGGACGCACCACCGACTCCAAGCTCTATCGAGTGCGCTACGTCGGCGCGCCTGACCCGGGAGAAGGCCAGCGCCTGCTCGCTAACCAAGGCCTGCGCGACCTCCGTCGCTCGCTCGAGCGCTTCCACGGGGACCGCACCGCGGGCGCGGCGGCGGTCGACGCTGCGTGGCCGCACCTCGGCCACGCGGACCGCGCGGTGCGCTACGCAGCTCGCCTAGCGGTGGAGAGCCAAGACCTCGCGGCGTGGCGGGATCGCGCGCTGCAGGAGCGAGACCCGCGCGCGCTCGTGCACGCGTCCATCGCGCTGGCGCGTCACGGCGGCGCAGCGCTCGGGGGCCGCGTCATGGCGGGGTTGCAGACCGTCGATTTCGCGGCCATCGACCGCGACGACCAGCTGGCGCTGCTGCGCGCCGTTGGGCTCTGTCTCGCCCGGATGGAGGTCGCGGCCGCGGCGCAGCGCGCGCTGGCCGACAAGCTCTCGCCGCGCTACCCGTCGGGCGACGAGGACATCGACGCCGAACTCTGCCGGATTCTTTGTCGTCTCGATGACCCGGGCGTGGTGGCCGCGACGGTCGCGTTGATGAAGACGACGCAGGCCAAAGCGATGCAATACGACGCAGAAATGCTCGCGCGTCACGACTACGGCAAGCCGATCCTCGAGGCGATGGCCAACGCCCCGAACAGCCAAAACATTCACTACGCCTACTGTCTCCGCGGCGTGCAGCGGGGCTGGTCCAGAGAGCTCCGAAAAGACTACTTTGGATGGCTCAACCGGATGCTGCAGACGCAGGGCGGCAAGAGCTTCGCCGGCTACATCCGCGAGATCCGCGAGCAGGCGATCGACGCGCTGCCCGACGAAGATAAGGCCTCGGTCGCGTGGTTGATCGGCGACGTCGCCAAGGTCGACGTCGGGTCGTTGCCGACCGCCGTGGGGCCCGGTGAGGTGTGGACCACCGAGCGGGTGGTCCAGGTGTGCGACGACCAGCTGGTCGGCCGCGACTTCCAGAACGGCAAGGACATGTTCCAGGCCGGGATGTGCGTGTTCTGCCACCGGTTCGCGGGCGAGGGCGGCCGCTGCGGCCCCGACCTCGGCTCGGTCGGGCGGCGGTTCTCGATCGAGGCGATCGCGTCGTCGATCTGCGCGCCTAACGACGTCATCGCCGAGCAGTATCAGGCGAGCCTCGTGACGTTGGCCGGCGGCGGCCAGCTACACGGCCGGGTGATCTACCGCGACGACGACGAGCTCGCCGTGGCGACCAACGCTTTTGACTTCGCGGCGCTCTCCACCGTCCCGAGCGACGAGGTCCGCTCCGTGGAGCTGTCACCGCTCTCGATGATGCCGCCAAACACGATCGGGCAGATGAACGCCGACGAGGTCCGCGACTTGGTCGCCTACCTGGTCTCGGGCGGCAACCGCCGCCACCGCGTGTTCCGGCCGCGCTGAGGGCGGAGGGGTCACGACCCGAGCAGGCCGCGGCGCGCGAGGTTGTGCATCAGCGCGGCGACGCCGAAGTCCCACGCGGGGATCGTGTGGCAGTGGCGCACGCGATTTTGCAGCGTCCCCAGCTTCGGAGACGAGATCTGGACGACGTCGTCGAGGTGGTGGGTGAAGCCCTGTCCTGCGACGCCGCGGTCCTTGGTCGGCGCGAACATGGTGCCGGTGTAGAGGGCGAAGCCGTCGGGGTACTGGTGGCTCTCGTTGATCGTCTGGCGGACGAGGTCGGTGACGTCACGGCTGATGTTGCTCATCAGGCTGACCTCGTCGAGCGTGAATCCGTCTACGCCGTGGATCTTCATCGTGACCTCAGCGTCGCGGACGTCCTCAAGCGAGAACGTCTCGTCGAACAGGCGAGCGAACGGGCCGATCGCTGCCGAGCCGTTGTTGTCCTTGGCTTTGCCGAGCAGCAGCGCGCTGCGGCCTTCGATGTCCCGCAGGTTGACGTCGTTGCCGAGCGTCGCGCCGATGATCTGGCCGCGCGGGTCGACCAACAGCACCATCTCGGGCTCTGGGTTGTTCCACGACGAGGCCTCCAGGACGCCTACATCGGCGCCTGCGCCGACCGCCGAGAGCGCCTGCGCTTTGGTGAAGACCTCCGCGTCGGGACCGATGCCGACTTCGAGGTACTGCGACCAGAGCCCTTCTTGAACGAGGACCTGTTTGACCTGATCGGCCTCTGGCGATCCTGGGACCACGTTCGAGACCTCGTCGCCGATGCGCGCCTTGATCTGCGCGCGCACCGCGTCTGCGCGGGCGCTGTCGCCGCCAGCGCGCTCTTCGATGACTCGCTCAAGAGCGCTGACCATGAAGGTCACGCCGCAGGCTTTGACGGGCTGCAGGTCGACCGGCGCGAGGAAGCGGGGCTGCGCGTCGTCGCGCGCCGCCGCCAGCGTGTTCTCCATCACCTGCTCATAGCTGCCGACGCGGAGGAGGCCTCGTGTGCCTTGCTGTGCCCACCTCGCGTCTGCGGCGAACAGCTCGGACGTCGTCGCTGCGAGCGGGCTTAGGTCGAAGACGCCGTCGCTCCTGACCCACACAGGGCTCGGTCCTGCGACGGAGCCCGCGAGCGGCGCAGGGAGCCACGCGCGGCCGACGAGCAGGCCCGCGAAGCCGTCTTCGGGGAGGTGCTCGTGCGTCGGGTGCGTCATGCAACGCAGTGGAGCGCTGCGCCAGCGGTGGCGCAAGCAGGCCGGTGGTTCCGAGCCGAAGCGAGACTTGGTGAGCGCGCCGGATAGACTCGCCCGCAACATGGACTCTTTCGCCGCGCGTCTGGCTGCTGTCGTTCCGATCGCTTTGCTCCTGGCCGTTTCGGGCTGTTCCTCGATGGATGGCGGACGCGTCGACGAGCCCCGTTGGGCGATCGCTGTGCACGGCGGCGCAGGGACGATGAACCCTGACGGCGCTAAGGAGCGCCTGCGCGCATACGAAGACGCGATGGCGGCCGCCCTCGCGCTGGGGACCGGCATGCTCCGCGACGGCGCCGCGGCCCTCGACGTCTGCGAGGCTGTCGTCCGCTCGCTCGAGGACAACCCGCTGTTCAACGCCGGCAAGGGCGCGGTCTTCAACGAGAACGGGGAGCACGAGCTGGACGCGTCGATTATGGACGGCGCGACCATGCGCTGCGGCGCGGTCGCAGGAGTCCGTACCGTCAAGCACCCCGTCACCTTGGCCCGCAAGGTGATGACAGATACGCGCCATGTCCTCCTGGCGGGCGAAGGCGCCGAGCAGTTCGCCGCTGTCGCCGGCGTCGACCGGGTCCAGAACACCTACTTCGACACCCCGGGGCGCCGCCGCGCGCTCCAGCGACTCTTGCGTCAGCGTGAGCGGACCGGTGCTGCGGCGCCGGTCGACCGTCGCTTTGACTATGGCACCGTCGGCTGCGTCGTGCTCGACCACGCCGGCCACTTAGCGGCGGCGACCAGCACGGGCGGCATGACGGCCAAGAAGTGGGGCCGCGTCGGGGACACGCCGATCCTCGGTGCCGGCAACTACGCGGACGGCTACGCGGCGATCAGCTGCACGGGGACGGGCGAGGAGTTCATCCGCCACAGCATCGCGCGGTCGGTTACGGCGCGGATGCAGTACGGCGGGCAGACGCTCGCCCAGGCCGCGGGCGCGGTCGTTCACGACGTGCTCGCGTCGGGAGACGGCGGCCTGATCGCCGTGGACCGCGACGGCAACATCGCGACGCCGTTCAACACCACCGGCATGTATCGGGCGTCGGCAAATTGGCGCGGTGAACGCGAGGTCGCGATCTTCCAGGACTAGTAGGTCTGCGTCAGCGGCCGAGCTGTGACGTAGAATGAAGACGGCTCGGGCGCAGACGCAAGGCGCGCGACCATGATCGATCCGATGAAGCACAACGAAGGCTTGCTCGACCGCCCGACGCCGTCGCGGTGTTGCCTCGACGCGGTGATCTGCCTCGTGGCCGGGTGGCTGCTCTACCTGTGCTCGTGTCTGTTCGTGGTGCCGAGCATGGAGGTCGGGAGCGGCTTCGAGGTGGACTGGCAGATGATGGCGGCGGATCCGTTCGCCCTGGTCGGTCGCTTCCCGCACCGCGCGCTAGCGCCGTTCCTCGCCTGGGCGCTCGGCTTCGGCGCGGAGGATTACCTCTCATTCACGCACGGCCTGCACGTGCTGCTGATCGGTTCAGCAGCGTTCGTCGCGCTGCGGATGCGGGCGGGTTACCTCGGCGCGCTGTTGGTCGGCGCGGCCGTCGCGATCACCGCGCCGACTCAGATGTACAAGCTGCACTGGAACGGCTACACGGACCCGATCTGCTACACGCTGTTCTTCTGGATGATCCTAGCTGCGCGCACGCCGTGGCTGTTCTGGTCGCTCTTCCTGGTGAACTTGACCAACCACGAGCTGGCGGGCTTCTTGTTGCCGTGGTTGTTCTACTTGCGGCGGTGTGAAGATCGAGCTTGGCGGGTGGACCTCTGCTGGATCGCGGGCACCTGCGCGGTTTACCTCGGCTTCTACATGTTCGTGAAGTCGCAGGCGCAGCAGCTGTTTAGCGCGGACTACTTCCTGTCGCATCCGCTGTTCCCGGGCGGGACCTTCGCCGTCTGGAACCTCGCGATCGTGCACCTCGTCACGACCTTTGGGCCGATGCTCGCGGTGCTCGCGTGGCACCAACACGGCGGGCTCGCGCGCGGCGAGCGATGGCACCTCTGGCTGGTGTCGCTCGGTGTTCTGGTGATCTTCTGCATCGCCTTCGACTGGGCTCGTCACAGCAACCTGCTGGTGCTGCCGCTGGTGCTCGCGGCGTCGCGCTTCGTGGCCGCCGGGCGTCTGCATCAGCTAGCCTTCGCGGGGTTGCTAGTCGTGACGTCGGTCTTGTTCGAGTTCGTGCCGCCCTGGTCCTCCACTGCGTGGCCGACAGATCATCTCGCGAACCCGCTGATTTTGACGCGCACAGGTCTGCTCGTCATCAGCGAGGGCGAGTTCAACATCGGCTTCGGGACGCTCGGCGACGCCGTGCTCCGGTGGTTCCCCGAGGTCTGGCACATCCTGCTCGCGGTGCACGCGACGGGCGCGGGTATTTGGCTGGCGGGCTGGGGGATGACGCGGTTGCGCGACCCGAACGGCGATCGGGCGGGGGCCTGATTCATCATCCGTCGGTCGCGCGCGTCGGTTAAGAGATGAGCCCCCGGCGTCGCAGGACCGCTGTGGTGTCGAGTGCTTCGCCTCGGAACGCGCGGAACTGGTCCATCGGCGGCTGCGTCAGGCCACGGGACAGGACCGTCTCTCGGAAGCGGCGACCGTTCTCGCGGGTCATGCCGCCGCTCGCCTCGCACGCGGCGAAGCCGTCGGCGGCCAGCGCCTCGCTCCACAGATACGCGTAGTAGCCCGCCGAATAGCCGCCCGGCCAGATGTGGGCGAAGTAGGTGCTCTTGTAGCGCGGCGGCACGAGCGGAACGTGCACGCCAGCGTCCTTGAGCGCTCGGATCTCGAAGGCTTCGACGGCTGCAACCGTCTCGCTCGCGGACAGCGAGTGCCACGCGAGGTCCAGCCACGCCGCGGCGATGTACTCCAAGGCCGCGAAGCCCTGCCCGAACGTCCGGGCGCGCTTCACCTTGGCAAGCAGATCCTCGGGCATCGCCGCGCCGGTCTGGTAGTGCTTCGCGCACCGCTCAAGCACCGCGGCGTCGAACGCGAAGTCCTCGTGGAACTGAGACGGGAACTCGACGTAATCGCGCGGTACCGAGGTGCCAGAGAGCATCGGGAAACGGACCTCGCTAAACATGCCGTGCACGCCGTGGCCGAACTCGTGAAACATCGTCGTGACCTCGTCGAAGCTGAGCAGGGTCGGCCCCGAGCTCGGCTTCTTGATGTTCATCACGTTGACGACCACGGGTCGTTGGTCGTGCAGCGCCGACTGGTCGGCGAAGCTGCTCATCCACGCCCCGCCGCGCTTGCTCGGCCGCGCGTAGTAGTCGGCGTAGAACAGCGCGATCGCCGCGCCGCCTTCGTCGAACATCTCGAACACGCGCACGTCTTCGTGATAGACGGGCAGGTCTGTGCGCTCCTTCATGGTGACGCCGTAGAGCTGCTCGGCCATGAAGAACATGCCGTCCACCAGCACGCGCTCGAACTCGAAGTACTGCTTCACCTCCGCTTCGTCGAAGTCGAACCGCGCTCGCCGGACCTGCTCGGAGGTCCAGGCCCAGTCCCAGGGCTCAAGCTGCGTCCCGGGCGCGTGTTCGTCTAGGTGGCGCTGCAACTCCTCGGCCTCGGCGCGCGTCTTGGCGACGATCGCCGCGGTCATGCTCGCCATCATCTCGCGGACTGCGTCGGGGGTTCCAGCGGTCTCGTCGGCGAGCACGTAGTGGCTGTGGGTCTCGTAGCCGAGCAGCGCCGCGTGCTCAGCGCGCAGCGCGCTCAACTCGAGGGCGATCATCTTGGTGTCGTAGTCGTTGCCGCGGTTGCAGCGCGACACCGAAGCCTCGAAGACCCGGCGTCGGGTCGCGCGGTTTGAAAGCGAGGACAGGACGCCTTGTGACGTCGGCAGCTCAATCGTTAACAGGTATTTGTCGGCGTGCCCGGCAGCCGCTGCGGCGTCGGCGGCTGCCGAGACGTCGCCCTCGCCGAGGCCTGCGAGCTCCTCCTCGGTGTCGGCGAGCACGGCGAGCGCTTGCGTCTCCTTGAGCAGGTGCTCTTGGAACCGGGTCGTCAACTCGGAGCATCGTTCGTTGATCTCTCGGATCCGCTGCTGCTTAGCCGCGGGGAGCCTGGCGCCGTGCCGAACAAACGAGAGGTGATAGCGCTCGGTCAGCTGCCGCGCTTCGGGCTCTAGGTCGTCGCGGTCCTCGTAGACTTGCTGGACGCGCGCGAACAGCGCGGCGTCGAGCCAGATTGAGTCGCTGTGCGCTGCGAGCTTAGGCGCGATCTCGACTTGGATGGCCTGCAGGCCGTCGGTCGTCGTCGACCCGGTCAGGTTGAAGAAGACGCGCGCGGTCCGGTCGAGCACCTGGCCGACGCGCTCTAGCGCTTCGACTGTGTTTTCGAAGGTCGGGGCCGCGTCCGCGTCCGCGATGTCCCGTATCTCGTCTCGGTGCTGCTCCATGCCTACGTAGAACGCCGGCAGGAAGTGCTCTTCGCGGATGCGGTCGAAGTCAGGCGCGGCGAACGGGAGGTCGCTGGGAGAGGAGAACGGGTTGTCCGCGCTCCAGGCGGCCGTGGCGTCGGTCATCTCCTCAGTATCGGGCGCCCGCGCGCTGTCTCCAAACGCCGCGCGCCGCTATCGGAGCACGTCTTCGTAAGCGAACAGGCTGGGCATGCCGCCCGTGTGGAGGAACAGCACCGTCTCGTCGGCTCGGACCGCGCCGTTTCGCACCATGCCGATCAGGCCCGCGACGATCTTGCCGGTGTAGACCGGGTCGAGCAGGATGCCCTCGGTGCGGGCCATTAGCCGGACGGCCTCGATCATCGCGTCGTTGGGCACGCTGTACTTTGGCTGCCAGTAGCCGCCGATGCAGTGCACCTTCTCTTCTGGCACGGTGACGCCCAACTCGAGCAGGTCACAGACGGCCTGCGCCTCGCGCCGAACCAGCGGCGCTTGCTCCTGCGGGTCCCGGCTGACGCCGACGCCGGTGAGCGCGATGTCGATGTGGTTACCCAAGAAGCCCGCGACCATCCCGCCGTGGGTTCCCGAGCTGCCTGATCCAACGATGACGCGGTCGAGCTGCAGGTCGTGTTCGAACAGCTGCTGCTGCAGCTCTTGGGCGCAGGCGACGTAGCCTAGCCCGCCTAGCGCGTTGGACCCGCCGCCCGGGATCACGTAGCCCTTGCGGCCGGCGCGCGCGAGGTCTGCCGCGACCTTTTGCATCGCGGCGCCCAGGTTGCTGCCGCCTGGCACCACGACGACATCCTCGACGCCCATCAGGCGGAACAAGAAGTTGTTGCCGCTCGCGTCGACGTCGTAGCTGCCCTCGACGCGCTCCTCGATCACCATGCGGCACTTCAGCCCCTCCTTGATCGCCGCTGACAGGGTCAATCGGCAGTGGTTGGATTGAGGGGCGCCGCAGGTGATCAGCGTGTCGGCGCCCTGCGCCAGCGCGTCGGCGACCAGGAACTCCAGCTTACGGGTCTTGTTGCCGCCCGGCGTCAGGCCGAGCTGGTCGTCGCGCTTGATCCAGATCTGCGGGCCGCCGAGCGCGGCGCTGAAGTGCTCCAGGCGCTCGATCGGGGTCGGGTGATGCGTGTAGCGGCGGCGGGGGAAGCGGGTGAGGTCCATCGTCGTGTCGGGCGGCGCACCAAGCCTACCCGGTTACGACCTCGACCGTGATACCTCGGTCCTTGGCGTTGGTCTGGAAGTCTTCGATGACCTCGATCACGTCGTGGTCGATGTCAACGCACTTGCTGCGGTCGATGATCACGCTGCTGCCGTCGGGGATCTCGCTGAGCTCGCGGATGATCGCGCCCTTGTTAAGGAACGTGACCTCTTCGGAGAGTCGGAGGTGGACGCTGTGCTGCCCAGTCTGGCTGTCTTTGCCCTCAGCGTGCATGAAGTGCGAGTTTTGGAAGTTGCGCCGCAGGAGCACGATCAGCGCGACTGCCATGCCGAGCCCGATGCCCTTCAGCAAGTCTGTGAATACGATCCCGAGCACGGTGACGAAGAACGGGATGAATTGGGCCCAGCCGCGCTGGAACATCGTCACGAACAGCTGCGGCTTGGCGAGCTTGTAGCCGACGACGAGTAGGATGCTCGCCAGCACCGCGAGCGGCACGAGGTTAAGCACCGCGGGGATCGTCATCACCGCGAGCAGCAAGAAGACTCCGTGCAGGATCGCCGAGAGCTTGCTCTGCGCGCCTGATTGGATGTTGGCCGAGCTGCGCACGATGACCTGCGTGATTGGCAAGCCGCCGATCATGCCGGAGAGCGAGTTGCCGACGCCCTGCGCGACGAGCTCGCGGTTGGTGGGCGTGACGCGCTTGTGGGGGTCGAGCTTGTCCGTCGCCTCGAGGCAGAGGAGCGTCTCAAGGCTGCCGACGACGGCGATGGTGGCGGCCATCACCCAAACCGCGCTGTTGCTGATCGCGCCCCAGTCCGGCGTCGTAAATTGCTGCATCGCCTCGTCGAACGAGTCCGGTGTCGGGACGGAGACCAAGTGCTCGGCGCCCATCGCCATGCTCGGGGCGAACTTGGTGGTCAGGACCTGATAGACGATGCCGAACGCGACGGCGACCAGCGGGCCCTGGACGACCTTGAAGAATCCGCCGCGCTTGCCGAGCACGTTGTCCCAGACCAGCAGGATGACCATGGCGACGGTCGCGACCAGCGTCGCGTTCCAGTCGATGTGCTCATACGCGCGCAGTAGCTCGGTGAAGGTGTTCTCGCCGTCGACTTGCTGGAACGAAGTCTCTCCCTCGGGCTCCTTGTCCCACCCGAAGGCGTGGGGGATTTGCTTGAGGAAGATGATCGCCCCGATGCCAGCCAGCATTCCGCGGATCACAGCAGACGGGAAGAAGTAGCCGAGCACGCCGGCGCGCAGCAGCCCGAGCGCGATCTGGAGGAAGCCGGATAGGAACACCGCCAGCAGGAAGACCTCGAAGCCGAGCTCGGTGATCGCTTGGGCGACGATCACGGCGAGGCCGGCGGCTGGGCCGGAGACGCCGAGCGGCGAGCCGCTGATCGTGCCGACGACGATGCCACCGATGATCCCGGCGATCAGGCCGGCGAACAGCGGCGCCCCGCTCGTGAACGCGATCCCAAGGCACAGGGGCACCGCGACGAAGAAGACGACGATGCTGGCGGGGAGGTCCTGCCGAAGGCTTGCTTTCATGTCGTTGTCGAGGGCTCGTGATCGAGCGCTGGTTCAGAGTATCTCGTTCCGGTCAATGTTCAGGAAGACGTTTTCCAGTGACCTCTTGCGTCAGTTATACTGACGCCAACGCTGGTCGGCGTGCCCCTGGAACCATGGAGTGGCTCAACTACCACCACCTCTACTACTTCTGGACGGTCGCCCGTGAGGGCAGCGTGGCAGCCGCCAGCCGCCAGCTGCACGTGGGCCGGCCGGCGATCAGCATGCAGCTGAAGAGTCTGGAGAAGTTCGTCGGCGCCGAGCTGTTCCGGCGCCGGGGCCGCTACCTCGAGCTGACCAAGACCGGCGAGCTCGTGCAGACCTACGCCGACGACATCTTCTCGACCGGCCGAGAGTTGGTCGACGTCCTGCGGGGTCGGCCGTCTGGGCGCCCGCAGCGCTTCCGCATCGGGATCGCTGACGTGATGGCAAAGATCGTCGCGTTCCAGCTGCTGCTGCCGGCGCTCGACGCCGACGCCCAAGCGGTGCTGGAGTGCCGGGAGGACGAGCCCAACAGGTTGTTCGGCCAGCTGGCCGTGCACGAGTTGGACTTAGTGCTCTCCGACATCCCGCTCGCGCCCGGCCTCGACGTGTCTGCCTATAACCACGTCATGGGGGAGTCGACCACGACGCTGTTCGCGGCGAAGCCGCTCGCGCGCAAGCTCAAGCGCGACTTCCCCCGATCGCTCGACGGCACCCCGTTTTTGATGCCGTCGAACGCGGCGGCCATCCGCAACTCGTTGCAGCACTGGATGGAGGAGCAAGACCTGCGGCCCACGGTGGTCGCGGAGTTCGAGGACGGCGCGCTGATGAAGGTCTTCGGTCAAGCGGGGCGCGGCGTATTCCCTGGCCCGACCGTCGTGGCAGATCAGATTTGCGCCAACTATGACGTCGCGCCGCTGGGAGTCTTAGACAGCGTGCGCGAGCGCTTCTACGCGATCTCGCCCGAGCGCAAGATTCGGCACCCGGGCGTCGCGCGGATCGTCGAGAGCGCGAAGCAGGGCATCTTCGCCGCTGGCAGCCGCTGAGCGCGTCGTCGCTCAGGTCGCCAGCTTGGCGAGGTCCGCGACGCGGTTCATCAACTCGTGCAGCTCTGAGAGCAGCGCGTGGCGGTTCTTGCGCAGGGCTGCGTCGTCGGCGTTGACCATCACGGCGTCGAAGAACGCGTCGACCGGTCCCTTCAGCGCGGCGCAGTCCGCGAGCGCTGCGGCGTAGTCGCCCGCGTCGAACTTCGGTCCGGCAGCCGCGGCCACGGCGCGCAGCTGCGCGTGCAGCGCCTGCTCCTGGTCGTCTCGCAGCAGCCCGGCGTCGGCGGCGCCGAAGGGCCCTTCGCTGCTCTTCTTTAGGATGTTGCCGATGCGCTTGTTGGCGGCCGCCAGCGCGTCAGCTTCGGGGAGCGCCGAGAACGCGCGCACGGCGCTCAGCCGCGCGTGCACGTCGGCGAGGCGCTGCGGCCGCAGGCTGAGGACGGCGTCGACCTCCTGCGCAGTGTAGCCCTGGTCCTTGAGCGAGGTCGCCAGTCGGTCGAAGAAGAAGCCCTGCAGCTTGTCGCGGGGGTCGTCGATCTTGTCGCCGAAGACCGGCGTCGCCAAGTCGATCAGCTGATCCAGGCGCAGCGGCAGTTCGCGCTCGACCAGCATCCGGATCGTGCCCAGCGCGTGGCGGCGGAGGGCGAACGGGTCTTTGTCGCCGGTGGGAACCTGGCCGATGCCGAACATGCCGACCAGCGTCTCCAGCTTGTCGGCGAGCGCGACGGCGACGCCGACCGGGTCACGGGGGAGCTCGTCGCCGGCGAAGCGCGGCTTGTAGTGGTCCTCTACGGCTTCGGCGACCGCCGCGGGCTCGCCGTCGTGGCGCGCGTAGTAGCCGCCCATGATCCCCTGCAGCTCGGGGAACTCGCCGACCATCTCGGTGAGCAGGTCGGCCTTCGCCAGCTGCGCGGCGCGGTCGCACATCGCCGCTAGCTCGTCGTCGCCGAGCAGCGCGCCGATCGCCGCGGCCAGGGCGCGCACGCGGCCGATGCGCTCGCCCTGGCTGCCCAGCTGGTTGTGGTAGACGACTTTGTCGAGGCCCGGCAAGCGCGCCTCGAGCGTCTTCTTCTGGTCCGTCTCGTAGAAGAACTTGGCGTCGGCGAGCCGCGGGCGCACGACGCGCTCGTTGCCGCCGACGACCTCGCTCGGGTCGTCGGGCGTGACGTTGCTGACGATCAGGAAGCGGTTGCTCAGCTTCCCGTCCGCGTCGAGCAGCGGGAAGTACTTCTGGTTGAGCTTCATCGTCAAGATCAGGCACTCCTGCGGCACCGCGAGGAACTCCTCTTCGAAGCGGCACAACAGCACGTTGGGTCGCTCGACCAGCGCGGTGACCTCATCGAGCAGGTCGTCGTCTTCGATGACCGCGAGCCCTGCGGCGTCGGCCTGCGCCTGCAGCTGGCGCGCGATCTCTGCGCGTCGCGCGGCGAACGACGCGATCACCGCGCCGCGCTCGGCGAGCGCGCGCTCGTAGTCGTCTGCGTCTGCCAGCGTGATGACCTCCTCCTGGGCTTCAAAGCGGTGGCCCTGGGTCTGGTCGCCGGCGCGGACGCCGAGCGCTGCGACGTCCACGACGTCGCGGCCGTGCAGCGCGATCAGGCGGTGCGCGGGCCGCACGAACTTGACGTTGCTCCAGCCGTCAGCCTGTTGATACGTCATCACCTTGGGGATGGGGAGCGCGTCGATGCTCGCGTCGAGCGCGGTCTGCAGGCCGTGCCCTAGGGACGCGCCGGGCTCGACGCGGTCGAGCCAGAGGGCCTCGTTCTTGCCGTCGGACTTGCGCTTCAGGTTCGGCACCACGGCGTCGAGTTCGTCTTCGGTGACGCCGAGCGCAGCCAGCTTCTTCTTCAGCGGCGTCGTCGCGTTGCCGTCGGCGTCGATGCCGACCTTGACTGGCACGAGCTTCACCTCCACTTGCTTGTCGGCAGCGCGCGTGGCGACGCTCTCGACGTGCACGGCGAGGCGGCGCGGTGAGGCGTAGGTCGTCGTCGCGCCTTCGCGCGGCGCGAGGCCTTGCGCGCGCAGGCTGTCGACCAGCGCCGACCCGAACGCTTCGCCCAGCTTCTTCAGGGACTTCGGCGGGAGCTCTTCGACGAACAGTTCGACCAGCAGGCTGTTGGTGCTCATTAGCGGCCGACGATCCTAGGCGCTGGGCGTGTCAGGGCCAGCGCCAGCCGCCGCTAGTCCAAGAAGCGGTAGCGGGCGATCGCCCAGAGCGCGGCGACGGCGTCTCGCCAGCCGATCTTCTTCCCCTCGGCGAACGCCCGTCCTCGGTAGCGGATCGGCGCCTCCCAGATGCGCGCGCCGCTGCGCGCGACCTTGGCCGTCAGCTCTGGCTCGACGGTGAACCTGCGGCTGCGGATCTGGATCGGGCCGAGCACCTCGCGGCGGAAGCACTTGTAGCACGTCTCCATGTCCGTCAGGTTGAGCCCGGTCGCGAGGTTGCTGATGAACGTCAGCGCCCGGTTGCCGAGGTAGTGCCCGAACGCGTCGCGCGGGCGCTCGGGGTGGTCGGGGTCGACGAGGTAGCGCGACCCGTAGACCACGTCGGCGTCGCCGGCCAGGATCGGCGCGAGCAGGGTGGGGTAGTCCTGCGGGTCATACTCGAGGTCCGCGTCCTGGATCAGGACGACGTCGCCGCGGGCGGCTTCGAACCCTGAGCGCAGCGCCGCGCCTTTGCCCAGGTTGCGCTCGTGCAGCAGCGTGCGCACTCCCGCGCGTTTCGACAACTCGTCGAGGATGCTGCGGCTCGCGTCGGTGCTGCCGTCGTCGACCAGGATCAGCTCCTTGGGTGTCGGCTCTTGCAGCACGGCGTCGACGATCTCGACCAGGGTCCGCTCTTCGTTGTAGACCGGCATCACGACGGTCAGCAGGAAGTCTGCGGGCAGCGGAGTCGACACGGGACGCCTTGATACGCGGCGCTGCGTACCGCTTCCAGGCCGACCTATACTGCAGCGATGTCCTTTCTTGAGTCCAAGCGGGCGCCGTGGGTGCTCGTCGCGGCCCTGATGCTGGTCGCCTACGCCCGCGTCGCGGGCTGCGGCTTCATCTGGGACGACGACGACTACGTCACCAACAACCCGGTGCTGCGGACGATCGGGGGGCTCTACGACATCTGGTTCGTGCCCACCTCGTTGCCTCAGTACTACCCTCTGGTGCACACGACGTTCTGGCTCGAGCACGCCGTCTGGGGCCTGGACCCGCTGGGCTACCACGTCGTCAACGTGGCGCTGCACGGCGCCTCGGCGCTCGCGCTGCTGCGCATCGGCCGACGCCTCGCGGTCCCCGGGATCCTGTTTGGCGCGCTCTGGTTCGCGGTGCATCCGGTGCACGTCGAGTCGGTCGCGTGGGTCACGGAGCGAAAAAACGTGCTGTCGCTGCTCTGCTACCTGCTGGCCGCCGAGCGCTGGCTGAAGTGGCACGACGGCGACGGCGGCAAGAGCTACGCGATCGGGTCGCTGTGGTTCGTCGGCGCGCTGTTCAGCAAGACCGTCACCGCGTCGTTGCCGGCGGCGTTGCTCGTGGTGATCTGGTGGCGGGACGGCAAGCTGACGGCGCGCGCTTGGCGGGCGGCGTTGCCGTGGCTGTTGATCGGCGCGGGGCTCGGCTACTTCACCGTGCACCTGGAGGCGACGCACGTCGGCGCGGCGGGCCAGTCGTGGCAGCTGGCCGGCCTCGAGCGCGTCCTGGTCGCCGGCCGCGCCTGCTGGTTCTACGTCTACAGCCTCATCTGGCCGCTGCACACGTGCTTCAACTACCCGCGCTGGGACGTCGACGTCGCGGCGGCGTCGCAGTGGCTGTTCCCGATCGGCGCGGCGCTCGCGGTGGTCGCAGCCTGGGCGCTCCGCGCCCGCATTGGCCGCGGTCCGGCGGCGGCGCTGATGATCTTCGGCGGCACGCTGTTTCCGGCGATCGGCTTCTTCGACGTCTACCCGTTCCGCTACTCGTTCGTCGCCGACCACTTCCAATACCACGCGAGCGTCGCGGTCATGGTCGCGCTCGCGGCGTTCGTGACGACGCGCACCGCTCGCCTCGCGGCCACCGCGCGGCTCGGCGCTGCCGCGGTCTTCCTCCTCGGCACGGCGGTCGTCGCATCGCTCGATGTGGGGCAGTACCGCGACTTCGAGACGCTCTGGCGCGTCACGCTCGAGAAGAACCCGCGCTCGGCGATCGCGCACACCAACCTCGGCGCCGTCGAGACCGACGCCTACGGCCAGGCCAAGCAGGCAGGCCGTATGCGCGACGCCGCCGGGCACCTCGCGGCCGCGGAGCGTCACCTCCGTCAGGTCCTGGAGCTTGACGCGACCAGCCACGAGGCGCGCACCAACCTGGGCGTCCTGGCGCAGCAACAGGGCAAACGCGTCGAGGCCCGGCGGCTCTACCGTGAGGCTTTAGACCAGAAGCGCGACGACGCGGGCACGTGGAGCAACCTCGCTGCGCTAGAGATCGAAGAGGGCCGCGCCAGCGCCGCGCTGCCCCACGTCCAGCAGGCGCTGTCCTTGGACCCCGACCACGTGAACGCCCGGATCGTCCGCGGCTGGGCGCTGTGTGAGCTGCGCAGGTTCGGTGACGCCAAGGCCGACCTCGAGTGGGTGCTGCGGCGCGCCGGCGCCAGCTACGTAGGCGCCGGTTACGTGGACGACGTCCAGCGCCGCTACGCCACCTGCCTGCTTGAGCTCAAGGATCACCGCGGCGCCGCCGAGCAGGCCCTCTCTCTGCTGCGTCGCCTCCCACAGGACCCGGACGCGCGCTCGGTGATGGCGCGCGCGCTGGCGCAGCTGTGTTTGCAATATCCTGAGGACAAAGTGCGTAGGTTCGTCCAAGCGGGCCTCCAGCGAGCCGGCCTCGACTTCGCTGAGGCCGCGGCACTCGTCGCGGCGCAGCTGCGCGCGCTGGGCGACGAAGGCCGCGCCCGCCGCCTCGAAGGGAGCTGAGCGCCGCCGCGCGCCGCGGCGCGCGGCCGCCGCTTGCTGCTAGACTAGGCCGCATGCGACGAACCCCGCGCGCGACCGGCTGCCGGATCCTACCGGCCCTCGTGGCCGCGGCGCTGTGCGCCGCGGCGGGGGCGCAGGACCT
>NYVR01000011.1 GCA_002684655.1 Planctomycetota bacterium
AGCAGCATCAAATACACCGCACCCTCACCCCCCTGCACGTCGAGCTCTAGCGACGTGGCGCCGCCCGCTGACGCAGGCGCCGACAGCGAGATCGACGGCTCGACGACGGCCAAGGTTTGGTTGACCGCCACGTCTTCGAGGCGCTGAACCATTCCGGACGGCCACGTGATCACGACCTCGTCCACGACGCTCGCACCTGCGACGCCGAAGTGCACCCGGCGGTCACCGCTGCTCAGGTAGCCGACGCCGCTGCGCACGTGCTGGCGCTGTCGATGGCCACCCGTGATGACGTCGACGAACGCGCCGAGCCCGTCGCGGTTGCTCGTGACGCCGCGCGGCGAGATGCGTAGCCAATTGCCGCGCTGCAGGTTGTTGCGGTGAAGCTTGCAGCCGAACGGGGTCGGGTAGGCGTGGTGAGACGTGAACCGGTTGAGGATGTCGACGCCGCCGTCTTCGTCGAAGTCGCCGATCAGCGTCGTTAGCTGCGGAAAAAACGCGGCGACGCCGCGCGCTGCCGCCCCGTTCGTCCAGGCAGTTTGCGCGCTCGCTGCGGCGCCCGGGTTCTCGAACAGCGCGTTCGGAGACTGGCTGTGCACGACATAGACGTCTTGCCAACCGTCGTTGTGCACGTCTAGCCAGTTGACCGCCCAGCCGACCCCGCCACCCTGCAGCCCGAAGGTGCTGGCGTCTTGCACGTAGCGACCGATCGCTTCATCCCAACGCAAGAACAGGTGCTCAGGCGGGACGTCGCTCACGAAGAGGTCGACGCCGCCGTCATTGAACGCGTCGACGAAGTCGACGCCCATCGCGTCGATAGCCTGCGCCGCGTTGAACTGATCTGCGACGTCCGTAAAGGTGCCGTCGCCGTTGTTCTTCATGAGCGTGTTCGGACCGTAGAGGTAGCCCTTGTCGCTGCAGCAAAAGATGTCCGGCCAGCCGTCCTCGTCGAAGTCACAGAAGGCTGCGGCTAAGGTCATACCCGAGCTGCCTGCGCCGGTCGCCGCCGTCACGTCCGCGAAGTAGCCGTTGCCGAGGTTGCGGTAGAGGATGTTCGGCTCATACTGCGCAACGACGGTGTCACGGTTTGCGATGTAGACGTCCAGCCACCCGTCGCGGTCGTAGTCGCCAAAGCTCACGCCGAACGCGCTCGAGACGCTCGTGAGCCCGCGCGCTTGCGCTTGCTCGCTGAAGTTCGCCGCGCCGTCGTTCACCAACAGCTGCAGACCGACCCTGAAGTTGGCCACCAGGAAGTCTTGGTCGCCGTCGTTGTCGATATCGGCGATACCGACGGCTCTCGGTTCGGTCGACGGGCCGATGATGCCGGCGGAGGTGAAAGACATGCTGCCGCCGTTGAGGAACAGCTCGAGGCCCTGGCCTGTGGCGTGAGGCACGACGATGTCCAGGTCACCGTCACCGTCAAAGTCCGCACAACCTGCGCCGATCCCGAAGAACCCCCCGGCCGCAGAGAACTGCGCGAGCCCTGAGCTGGCCGTGACGTCCACAAAGGTCTGCGCAAAGAGGCCTGCAGCCGTCGCAAGGCCGGTAACGAGGGGTCTCAAAGCGTCGCGCGCAGAAGTCATCACGCAGAAAGTTTACCGCATGCTGACGGCGACACAGAACATCTGCGACACAACGCCAGCAGGAATCGCGCTGCTGGCTAACAGCATTCCCTGCGCTCGACGAAACAGCGCTTTGGAGCGAGCATGGTCCGTACAAGCGAGCGCGCTCGTGTCTTGCGACACGAGCGCGCTCACGTAGACCGATTGGTTCGCAGCTGCCAGAGCAGCCGCGACGGTCAAGCTTCTACGCCTTACTGGTAGATGTAGAAGTCGTCGATCGCGATGTCCGAGGACCAGAACGGACCCGCCGTGTAGCTGAACGTGACGGTGTAGCTGCTGCCCAGGCCTGCGGGCAGCGCCGCGAGCACGGGGTTCCAATCACCATTCGCACCAGTCAGCGTGTAGATGACCTGCGGGCCATTGCCGTCATCAACCGAGACGTTGAGGGTGCCAATGGCGGTGCCGGTGGCGTTGACCGCGAAACCAACGCCGGTCCCACCCGTCTGGCCATTCGAGGTGATCTCGTAGGTGAAGCCGTACGGCGGGGCGCCAGATCCTTCGGAATACATGAACTGGGCGCCTTCATATGCGCCGCCTTGGGGGCCAGTGCCGCCGGACGGAGTGGCGCTGCCGAAAGCCCATGCGACTTGGCCGCCGCCGGGCGCAGTTCCCGGAGGAGCACCGTTGTCAACCCAGCCAACAGGGGCGCCGCTCTCGAAGCCCTCTTCCGTCCCTGGGATCCGGGAAACGGAGGGGAAGTAGGTGCCCTTGATGGCGTTCGCCGCGATAACCGGGAGAGGCGTCGAGACGAAGTCGAGGTAGAGCGGCTGGAGCCGCACCTGGTCACCGGCGCTGAGGAAGTTCGCGATGCTCGGCGGGATCGTCAGGCTGTTCGATGCCCCGTTCACCATCAGCACGGCGGGGAAGTCCAGCAGGTTGCCCGCGGGCGTCGTACCGGCCCACAGCTGCTCGAAGCCAGGGATGAGGGACGTGGAGCCGACCGAAAGCACGTCCGCGCCGACGTTCAGCGTCTGCACGACGAAGCTGCCTTGGCTGGCCTCGTAGTAGCGCGTGGTGATGGTGTCACCGGCTCCGAACTGGAAGTCGGAGGTGGACTCATCGCCGCCGTTGAGGGACACAGTCTGCCCGAACGAGCCGTAGCTGAGGGCAAGGTCGTAGGTGCCGCTTGCGCCGCCCCAGCCGCCGACGCGGATCGAGTAAGTGACGCCAGCTTGGCCGAACCAATCAACGGTGGACAGGTAGTCGCCAGGAATACCGCAGCCGTCGTCGTTAGCCGCGAGCAGCGAGAGCGCGCCGCAGCTACCGGTGAAGACCTCAAAGACGGTGTCCGTCAAAGACCCTGCACTGCCGCAGCTGGTGAGGCTCAGAGGAGCGTCGACAGAAGGAGTGTACTGATACCAAACGTCCGCGGTGACGCCGTTGCCGATCGTCCACGCGGGATCAGACGCGTTGACTGTGGCGTTGGTGTTGTCACCAGATTGTGGGCCCAGAACCAGAGCAACCGCCCCTGCGCAATCATCATTTGCAGGCCCTGCGGGCGCAGCGCTGATGACGCCGTCGAAGCTACCCTCTTCGCCACCCCAGCCGCCAACGCGGAAGGTGTAGACCGTGCCGTTCGTGCCGTTGAAGGTGACCGTCGAGAGGAAGCTGCCGCCGCAGCCGTCCGCGTTGGACGCGATGAGGTTGAGTGCGCCACAGCCGCCGTCGAAGACCTCGATCTCCGTGTCGGTGTGGGTGCCCGCGCTCGCGCAGAAATCGATCGTAACAGCGCCGTCAAACGTGGCCGTGTACTCAAAGTAAACGTCGCCAGTGACGCCGTTACCGATGGTCCAGGCAGGAGTGGAAGCGTCGAGGGTCGCGCCGGTGTTGTCGCCAGCGAAAGTGCCAAGCGTGACGACCTGCGCGTCTGCGCAGAGGTCATTCGCGGGCGCCTGCGCCAGCAGAGAGCTGGCAGAGGCCAGCACAGCAAGCGTGGAAAGCTTTGAAAGAGACATGGATTAGCTAGTGATGAAAGGAGATGTGGCTGGTGTCTAGAACAGCAACACGCTGCTCAGTTCAACAAGAGCCACTCAAACCCTACACCAGATTCTGAATGTGCGCGAGTAGGGTAGAGATACCTATCCACGTCCGAGCTCTGATGTTACGCCAAAGCGTTATTGCTGCACGAAGCGCCAAATTGCCCGTCACACGGCGGCTCTCATGACGCGACGGAGCCCACCTCACGGTTAGGGGCACACCTCAGGGGCAGATCAAATGCGCGCAAGCGCGCCACATGTCCAGGCCCGCGGCGCCAACGCCCCCGTGCCAGCGCTCAAAGAGCGCTGGAGGCGCGCGCCCCCGCGCGCTGCGCCTTCGCCGCGTCGCTCCGGCGCCTCGCGAGATCTGCCAAGTAGACGTCGTCGATATCGCCCGCGAGGTAGGTGCCATCAAAGACGGAGCACTCGAACTGCTCGATCGACGGATTCCCCTCGCGGGCCGACTCGATCAGCGCGTCCAGGTCTTGATAGACGAGGACGTCGGCGCCGATCTCGGCCGCGACCTCCGCATCCGTCCGCCCCGGCGCGATCAGCTCTTCAGCGACAGGCATGTCGATCCCGTAGACGTTGGGGTGGCGGACCGCGGGCGCAGCAGAGCAGTAGTAGACCTTGGAGGCGCCCGCTTGCCGCGCCATCTGAACCAGCTGCCTGCAGGTCGTGCCGCGCACGATCGAGTCGTCGACGAGGCAGACGACCTTGCCTTGGAACTCTAGCCCGATCGGGTTGAGCTTCTTTCGGACGCTCCGTCGCCGCTCGACCTGCCCAGGCATGATGAACGTGCGGCCGATGTAGCGGTTTTTGATGAAGCCTTCGCGGTATTTCACGCCCAGGGCGAGCGCCATCGCCATCGCCGAGGTCCGGCCGGAGTCCGGGATCGGCATGACCACGTCGATGTCGTGCTCAGGGAACATGCGCAGGAACTTCTCGGCGAGCTTCTCCCCCATGCGCAAGCGCGACTTGTAGACGCTGATCCCGTCGAGGACCGAGTCAGGACGCGCTAGATAGACGTGCTCAAAGATGCACGGCGTGAGCTGCGTTGTGGGCGCGCAGACGTGCGTCGAGACGACGCCGTCCCGGTCTACATAGATCGCCTCGCCCGGCGCGACGTCCCTGAGCACTTCGAAGCCGAGCGAGTCGAGCGCCACAGACTCGCTGGCGAACATCGTCTCGACGCCGTCGTCCGTCACGCGCTGGCCCATGACGAGCGGACGGATCCCGTTGGGATCCCGAAACGTTACGAGCCCGTGGCCATGGATCATCGCGACCGCCGCATAGGCGCCGCGGCAGCGCCGGTGAACCTGCTCGACCGCTTGAAAGACCGCGGCTGGCGTCAAATTCGGCTGGCACGCTGCCTGGAGCTCGTGAGCGAAGACGTTGAGCAAGACCTCGCTGTCGCTGGTGGTGTTGATGTGCCGTCGATCGGCCGAGTAAACCTCCGCGCCCAGCTGATCGGCGTTGGTGAGGTTGCCGTTGTGCGCGAGACAGATGCCAAACGGCGCGTTGACGTAGAACGGCTGCGCCTCGGACGCGCTCGAGCAGCCTGCCGTGGGATACCGGCAGTGCGCGATCCCCATCTTGCCGCGCAGCCGCTCCATGTGCTGGACGTCGAACACGTCGCGGACGAGGCCGTTCTCCTTACGGAGCTGGAGCAGCCCGTCGTCGTCTGTCGCGATCCCTGCCGCGTCCTGGCCGCGGTGCTGCAGGACGGTCAAGGCGTCGTAGAGGCTCTGGTTGACGTCGCGCTTGGCGACGATGCCGGCGATTCCGCACATAGATGTTGCTCGCTCACGCCAGGTGCGACCGTGCGGCGCCTCGCGCGACGGCAACGGTAGCTGCAGGCGCGTGGCGCGGCAACACGCGGTCGGCACGCTTGACGAGAGGAGTCAGCGCTCGGTCGCGGCGCCGCCGCCCCGCAGGTCCGCGATGCGGGCGCGCACGATCGAGTAGCCGACCAGCATCGCCGCTGCGAACATCACGGCGCTGCGCACCAGGACTTCGCCCCAGTTATCGCCCGGCAGCCACCGCCGCACGAAGAAGTCGAAGGCGAACATCACAGCCAGCGTCGGCAGGATGCTGGTCAGCTGCGCCCTGACCAGCTGCACCACGGGCAAACCGACGCACCGGCAGACCGAGACCGTTTGCCAGCCGAAGTAGATCACCCACGCAGGGGCCATGGTCGCCCAGGCCAACCCCTCGATCCCCGCCGGACCGACGAGCGCGACGCTGAGCCCGAGCGTGCAGACGACGTCCACCGCGCTCATCGCGGCGAGCCGCCGCACCCGACGCGTGGCGAACAGGACCTGCCGCCCGCAGCTTGATGCGCTCCTGGCGAGGCTGCCGATCGCTAACAGCGCGAGGATCCAGCCGCTGCTGACGAACTCACCGCCCTCGATGTACTTCGGACCCAGCCACACGCCCAGGAACGGCTCGCCCACGAAGATCAGGCCTCCGCCGATAACCGCGGCCAAGAACGTGCTGCCGCGCGTGCCCTCGACCAGCAGCCGGCGCAGCTGGGCGCGGTCCCCCTGCGCGTCGAGCTTGGTCGCATACGGCGTGATCGTCCAGGTGACCGCGAGCACGAGCTGCGTGTAGATCGGGATCAGCTTGGCGCCGTTCTCGTAATACGTGACCGCATACTCATCGATCGCGACCAACGCGATGACCGCGCCCGCCGCTAGCACGACGCGATCCGCCGCGTTCACGAGGCTGTTGTAGACGCCATAAGAGAGCAGCTCGCGGACCGCGCCGCTCGAGAAGCGCCCCGGCGAGACGCGCAGGCCGGGCATCAACCGCCTCGCCACCACCACGCGCGCGGCAGCGATGACGAGCTGGACGCCGCCGACGACGCAGGACAACCCGAACAACCCGTAGTCCGCCTGCAGCGACCAAACGCTCAGCCCCGCGATCAACAGCCGCTCGAGGATGCCGAGGCCGTTGCTGAGATCCATCCGCTCCTTGGCGTAGGTGACCGCCTGGAACAGCGCCAAGGGCAGGCAGAGCGAGACGCTGGCGCCGATCACCAGAAAGGCCGCTTGCGCGTCGCGCCCGACAGCCCCAGGGTCGATTTCGCCGCTGGAGCGGCTCCCCAGAAACTCTGGCAGCTGGCTGGCGAGCCCCAGGGTCGCAAGCAGCCCGATCACAGCCAGTCCGGACAGCAACACGAACGCCGTGCTGAAGCTGCGGTTCACGCCCTCGGCGTCGTCCTGAGCGGAGTAGCGGGTCAAGTAGAGGCCCGCAGCAGATCGGATCCCCAGGTCGAAGATGCCGTAGCTGCCCGTCGTCGCGATCAGCACGCTCCAGATGCCATAGGGCCCGTCCCCGAGCTCCTGCAGGACGAACGGCGTCAGCAGGAACATGACGGCAGCGTTGACCAGGTAACCGGCCAGGTTGCTGCTGATGTTACGGGCGAAGATACCCTTGCGAGAGACGGGCATGATGGAGGGCGCGAGGAGCGACGAGACTAGCCCACCGCGCGCGCGAGCAGAACAGGCGCGTCACCACCATCACCGACAAGTCTTCGCCTCGGCCACCGGCGGACCGTCATGTCATTCGTCCCGAAGCGCTCGCAGCAAGGGCGAGAACGTCACCCCACCGTCGTAGTCGGCCACCCGCTCCAGTTGGTCAGCGCCGTCCAGGAGCCGGGCGATCGCCGCTGCGACGCCGTCGAGGTCGTCATGGCCAAAGCACCAGGCGCTGCCGCTCGTGCGCGCCACGATCTCGCGAGCGTCGCCGTGACCGCCGACAAACAAGGTCGGCCGGCGCGCCATCACGTAGTCGAACAGCTTGCCGGGGACGAACACGTCGTCGGCCGGGTCTCTGCCGTTGACCAACAACAGGGCGCTCGCCGCGCGCATCGCCGACAGCGCCTCGCGATATGGCAGGTAGTCTCGCCGACAGACGCGCGCCGCGACCTCAGGGCGAACCTGCTCCAGGTCGCGCTCAAGCAATATCCTGGAGTCACCTGCGTCGCAGTAGACGTCGACCTGAACGCGATCCAGCTGCGCCGCTGGCAGGCGCTCCATAGCGGCGAACACCGGTGTCAGCATCCGGCGGGGAAAAATTGTGCCGAAGTAGCCAAGCACCACGTCAGCAGCTGGCGGCTGCGCCGCCGCGCCGGCGACGGCCTCCTCCGCGAGCTCGTAATCCGCCGCGTTCCGCATCACGACGACTGGCAACTCCAGCTCGCCGAAGCTCGCTACGAAGCTCGCGCGCGCCTGCGTCGAGTTGACGAACAGGCCGTCTGCGTGCGCGAGCAGCCGCCGCTCGCGCGCGCGCAACCGCGCGCGCACGCGCGGACGCGCGGCCTGCGTCCAAGGGTTCCCGCTCAGCAAGTCGCGGTAGTCCACCAGGATCTTCGCGCGCGGCAGCGCGCGCCGCAGCCGCGGCAGCGAGAGCAGCTGTCCGTGAGGTCCGCAGGTCATCACGACCGCGTCGAACCCGTGGACCCGACCGAGCTCCGGGAGTCGACGGCGCAAGCGCAGCGCCCACTCGACGTGTTTGTCGGGGAGCGCGAGCCAGCTCGGCAGGTGGTGATAGATGGTGCGGAGCACCCGCTCGACGAGGTTGCGCGCGGCAGGCCGGCTCGCGAGCGTCGGCCCGCCTAGCTCGTGTCGAACGACGCCATCTGGTACCAGCGACCCCAGCGAGGCGTCCTCGCGCAGCAGCTGCTGCCGGTCGAGCGTCACCCAATGCACCTCATGCCCCTCGCGAAGCAGGGCGCGGCTCATGCGGAGCACTCGGTGCGAAGCGACCGCGGGGTCTGGAGGGGTGTAGTAGCTGACGATCGCGACGCGCATCGGATGCTCAGGCGGGCGCGACCGCGAACCAGCCGAGGCGCCACACCTCAGCAGGCTACCCGATGGCCGAGGGATCTCGCCGCTCCAGAACCAAGAGGTCGCGGCGGTCGAAGCGAAACCGACGCGTCGACGTCCGACCTAGAGAGGCAGCTGCGCGCTCCTAGAGGCGCCTCGCCTGGGCCCACGACGGGCTCATGGCCGACCGCCCCGGCGCGCCGCGCTCAGAAGCCTACCGTGATCTTGAGGCCGTTCGACGTCGAGAACCCAGCAGGCGTCACGGAGCTGGGCGCGACGAGCTGTGCGGTCACTTGAGCGCCCACGATCCCGATGTTGTTCGGCACAGGGATCTGCGCGTTCGCGTAGGTGCCCCAGTAAGGGTTGTCCACGATCAGGTGCAGGTTGGCGTTGGTGTAGACCGAGCAGCCCGGAGCGCCAATGAAGCCCAGGTCGTAGCCATTCAGCCACGCTTGCGTCCCGAAGACGAAGACCGCGGTGCCAGGCCCCTGCTCAAGCTGCGAGCCGGTGAGCTTCCAGACCGTACCGAGACGTGGCATGGTGCTGTTCAGCGTCAGCGGTTGGGCAGCCGGGCAACCGGTCCCGAAAGGCGTCACGCTCGCGGAGAAGGGCTGCCCCCGACCCAGCGTGTGGTTGCCGCCCGCGGCGACGTCGATGAAGTTGGCGACCTGCGGCGGGTCGCACTGACCTTCGACGTTGCGGCCCCAAGCGAGCACGACGCCGTCGGAGCGGACCGCGACCGAGTGCGCGCCGCCTGCGGCGATGTCGCAGTAGGACATGCTGGTCCCGGCCAGCGGCTGCGGCACATCCTCTACTTGTCGGTCGCTGTTGGAGCCCCAGGCGATGATCTTGCCGTCGCTGAGGATCGCGAGGTTGTGGAACTCGCCCGCAGCGACCTGCATGGCGGTGACGCCGGGCGGCATCCAAGGCGCGGTCGCCTGGCCAAAGTTATCGCTGCCCCAGTTCTTAATCTTGCCGTCCGTGCGGTGCGCGACCGTGTGCAGCAATCCCGCCGAGATGCCGCGGTACTTCACCCCAGGCGGGAGCCACGGGACGTTGCACTGCCCGTCATAGTTTTGCCCCCAGGCGACGACGGCTCCGTCGCTGCGCCTAGCAACGCTGTGGTAACCGCCCGCGGCGACGTCGGTGTAGACCAGACCAGGCGGCAACACCGGGACGTTGCACTGGCCGTCCGTGTTCCGACCCCAAGCCTCGACCTGGCCGTCGTCGCGCAGCCCGAGCGTGTGCCAGCCGCCGCACGAGACATTTTCGAACGCGACGCCGTGAGGAAGCGTCGGCGCGTTGCACTGACCCGCGTCGTTGCGGCCCCAGCATACGATCACACCGTCGTCCCGAACGGCCGCGCTGTGCCAGCGTCCGCCAGAGATCTCGTCGTATCGCATCAGCGGGATGGGCGGCATCGGCACCGTGGCCTGGCCGTAGTCGTCCATACCCCACCCGAAGGTTCTCAGTGAGAGAACCGCCTGGATTTGGGCGTCAGCAACCCCGTTGAGGCATACGACAGCCAGCATGCTCCACGCGAGGTTGCTGCGGAACAAGGATAGGACGTTCATGGTGGCGAGCTCAGTTGCAGGTCATAGCCGGGATTGCGCCCATGATCATTGGTACACAATGTGGGCCCGGCTGAGAACAATACATCAAAGACGCTCCAGGATGGATCGCAAGCAGAAGCTGACGAAGCCGCTCAAGCAATATGTCTCATTGCATTACGGCCGGTCGCAAATAAAGAAGCAATCATCGCTGGTGAGCGAACGCGGCGAAGCCCCGAGCCCATCCCACAAATGGGACGCGTCGGGACACTCTATGCACGGCTCCCCGTGGGCAATGCAGCCGCTCGCTGGCGCGGGGGCTCACGGGCATCGCCCGGAGCCTCACCCACGTAGCTCCTCGATCGCGGCGGAGCCGCGCGGCTCAGAAGTCGCCGCGCAGGATACGAACGATGGAGTGCGACGCTGCGCCGTCAGTCATGCGGGTCGTCTGCCCTGCGCGCCACTCGAAGAGGTCGGTCGTGGTCTTCGGCGGCACCGCCATCGAATAGATGATGACCCCGTTGGAGAACGCGCCCTCGAAGTGCTCGCTCTGAGGCGTCTGTGCGATCGATATGACCTGACCGGACACGCCGTTCCAGAACGCGAGGTCCGTCTGGTTGAACGCGACGACGTTCATCAAGAAGCCGCCGTCCGGCCCCTCGCCGGCGTACGTCGTGCCCGGGCCTCCGACGATCTGCGAGACGCGGGTCGTCGGGTTCCAAGTAAGCAGCCCGCCAGCGAGGCCCGTCCGCGTGTAGACCACGCGGTCGTTGCTCAGCACGGCGTCCACAGTGCAGCTCTCAGCCGCCGAATCGTCGATGATCTCTGCCGAACTCGACGCGACGTCGAAGCGGTGCAGGCTCCTGCCTGTGGCCGTCTCGATCGCGAAGATGATGTCCGAGTCCGAGAGCGCAGCTTCGAAGACCTCGTCTTCGCTGCTGACTGCCACGTCCGTGCTCGAACCAGCTGCGTAGTTGAACAGCTTGATGTCGCGGTTACCCGGCGAGGTCTCGACCGAGTAGATCACTAGGTCGTCTTTGGTGATGGCGAGGAAGCGCTCGTCGGCGCTGCTCGAGCCCACAGGCGTGCTGGTGAGGCCCGAAGCCGTCCAGGCCCACACGTCGCGCGACGCCGTGCCGGTCTCGAAGTAAACGAGACCTTGCGAAGACGTGGTCAAGAAGGTCGCCTGCTGCCCCTGGACAGACGGCGGCAGGTCGCCGCCGACCGTGTAGACGCCGTGGTTAACGCGGAAGTAGCGGAGCTCAGGCTGACCCGAGACGCCCGTCGTCGAGAAGACCACGCCGCCGTCGGGCAGCACAGCCTTGATCTCTTCTGGGTAATCGCTGCTGAAGGCAGAAACAGAGTTCCCCGTTCCGATCTCCCAGTAGTTCAGGTCCGCTTGCCCGTTGTTGCCGTATTCGAAGTAGACAATGTTGGGCGGCGCGAAGAAGGCGTTGCGGGTGTGCATGCCGTTACGGAACGCGACCAAGCTCGTGTTGTCCGTCTCGGGGTCCCACATGTAGAGCCCGGTCTCGCCGGGGTTGCCCTCCTCGAAGAAGATCTTTCCGTCAGGAGTGTGCGAGTCGTAGACCGTGTTGAGGCCGGTGCCTTGACCTACCTGACGAATCTGGTCGTGGTCATACACGAACAGGTCGACGCCGCTGCCGCTCATGCGCTCGTAGATCAGCGAGCCGTTCGGCAGCATCTCACGGAACTCGAGCGGCATGTTACCGCCGATCTGCACCGTCTCGAGGGTGCCTTCGCCGGCGTCGAGCAGCTCGATCCCGTGCCCGTTCTTGATGATTCCCATGAATCCATAGAGCGCCGCGACGGTGAAGTCGGCGTCGGCGAACCTGCCGTCACCGTTGGTCACGCGGAACGTGACGTCCGTGGTGCCGATGTCGTTGAAGGTCCCTGCGTAGCGCCCGTTTTCGATCTGACCTGGACCGTTCAAGACCTCCCACGAAAGCGTCTGATCGCCAGGGTTATTGACGAAGTCCGACAAGGGCACCTGCAGTTCGACGCCCGTTGCAGCCTCCTGCATGGGGATCTCCGCGATCGCCGGACCAGGCCCGGACGTGCCAGGCAACTTGCTGCAGCCGACGATGCCGATGGTCAGCGCGACGGCGAGGATGACAAGACGAGTAATGTTAGACATGAGCTGAGTCGGATGGTTTCCGTAGTCAGAGACGTCTCTGCTATCGGACGTTGACTCGGCTCAAGTTGAGGCAGAATGGCCGGACTTCTGGCCCGGCCTCAAGTTCGGCTGGCGGCTCGGGGCCGCTCGCCGGGGGTGGGCGGCGCTCGCGCCGGCATTCCCGCTGCCGGCGGCGCGACGCCTACTCGCCGTCGCCAGGAGCGGACGGGACCTTATCGTTTTGGGCGTCCGAGAGCAGCGCCCGGTAGTGCGGGTGAGCTTCGTCTTCTCGACCGGCCAACACGAGCGCGTCGGCAAGCCGCAGTCGCAGCTCCCGGTTCGCCGGGTTCTCGTCGAGGACATCCTTGATCAGGTCGATGCCCTTGTCGGCCTCACCCGCGCGCACCAGCGCAGAGGCGAGCACGCCGGCCACCTCCCACGACAGCTTCTGCATGTGCGTGTGGCGCTGGTAGATCCACTCCACCCGATAGGTGTTGCTGCCGCTCGGGTCCTCGATCGACATGAAGGCGTCGAGGAAGCCCTTCATCGCCCGGTCAGAGTCGTCGCCCCTGTCGATGAGGCTGCCGAAGATCTCGATCGCCTGATCGCCCTGGCCAGACCAGGTGAGCACCTCACCCAGCGCCATCTTCATCTGCGGGTCGTCCGGGTTGGCTTCTTCAAGGTCACGGAACACCTGCACCGCGCCCTCGAAGTCGCCCTGCCAAACAAGCACGTTGCCGAGCTCTTGCTTGAGGTCAGTGTCGCCGGGGCGCTGCATGATCATGTTCTGCAGCGTCTCTTCAGCGGCCTTGAAGTCCTGAAGCGCGGTGTAGATCGTGACGATGTCGCGCAAGACGGTCTCGTCCTGACGGAGCTGCGAGAACTGTCGCAGGGCTTCGTGGGCCATGCCAACCTCAAGCAGCACGCCGAGGTATTCGCGGCGCGAATCGAGGCTCCCGGGGTTGGCCACGAAGAGCCGACGGAAGATCTCGAGCGCTGCGAACTTGTCGCCCGATCGCAGGAGGTTACGACCCGAGAGCAGCTCGAACTGCGCCGCCTCCTGATCGCGCCCTTCGGCGTAGAGCAGCCGTAGCCACTGGCGAGCGACCGCGTCCGAGTCCTTGTATCGCTTGGCGGAGGTCAGCGCCGCCACCAGAGCGAGGCCCATGTCCGGATCGTCGGGGCGCTGGGCCACCAGGACGTTGCAGACGCGGACGAGGTCCTCAAAGCGTTCTTCACGTTCGAGCGCGTCCTTGAGCAGCGTCAGGCGCCGCAGGTCCGGCTCATCGGAGCGCAGCGACTCTGCGAGGATCCGCTCGAAGTGCTCGTCCACCTGCACGGTCGCCACCCCGCTGCCGGAGTCGACCAGCGTCAGGTCGTCGGCGTAGATATGCCGGAACATGCTGACCGTCGGCGGCGTGAGCACCATCAACATCAGCGACGCCGCCGCGACCGGGCGGAAGATCGGACGATGGCGCTCGTCGTGCAGGCACATCAGGTCCCGCTTGGCGCCAGCGTCGCCGGAGAGCTCGCAGAGCGACTGCAAGAGACTGCGGCCCTGGCCTTCGAAGGATACGAAGGACATGACGTATTCGCAGACGTTGTGCGGAGGCCCTGTCACGTCGCGAGCGGCGACCACGCGGACCTTCGCGTGGAACGAACCCTTGGGGCCGAAGATCTTCGCTCTCAGCTCCGTCTCATGCTCGACCGGGTGCGCCAGGATGCACCGGATCGCCTCGGTCGAGATGTCACGCGTGGCCGTGAAGACCTCGCCCTCTTCTGTCTCGAGACAGACCGGCACCTTGAACGGCGCGCGGTCGATGCGGCGGCGCGAGATCAAGGCTCGGCTCGGCGACTTCTTGGCGCCCTTCGAGTCGAAGACCGAATACCAAGGCGCGACGGCGTAGCGCTGGATGATCCGGGTCGACGCGTCGATCGCCTGCGGCGGCATGTCGACAAACTCGAGGCCGTAGCGATACAGCGGCAGGTCCTCGTCGCCATCGCCCTTACGATGCGCGGCGTAACGGAGCATCGCGGGCGAACTCAGCGTATCACCGTTCACGCGCACCTTGACCGACCCTGGCTCATTCGTCGGCAGCGTGTCGTAAGACATGAAGCCGAGGCCGAACTCGTTGAGGTCTGTGGAGACACCGATCCCTTCGATCAGCTCGCCTTCACGGTTCGGGAAGCTGTATTGGACCGCCATGTTCAGGCGATGTCGGTAGGAGGCCCGCTTGCTGGTGGCCATCATGGCGACCCGCAGGTAGATGATCGCGAAGTAGGAGTTGTGCAGCACCAGCGCGGTGGCGATCCCCATGCCCAAGATGTCCGGGGTAGCCTCGAACATCAGGTGCCTCGTCCAGCCGTAGATCATCGCGCCGACGCCGAGGGCGAGAAGCAGCATCTGCGGGAGGATGTGGGGAAGCTTGGATCCCTGACCACCACCGCTCTTGTTGGTCACGACGAACTTGGAACGCTTCCGGTAGATCAACGCGCGAGTGGTCGCGCGGATCTGCGACCAGAAGTTCGCCATGTTGAAGTACTCCGTGAGCGGGTAGTTCATGTAGTTGCTGTAGACCGCTCGGAGGGTCACCAGCATCGTCGCGATATACGCAATAAAGATGAGGCCCAGCGTCCAGGTGTATTGCTGCACAGGCGCGATGCCCGTGAGCAACAGCAAGATCGGCGTCAAGTAGATCAGCAGGCGCGGCACGCCGCCCGCCCAGTGAATGATCGAGGCGAAGTACGTCAGGCGCTGCGAAAGCGTCAAGCCGCGCATCGTCAGCGGGTTGTCGTAGGCCAGAATGCTGAGGTTGCCCTCGGCCCAGCGCAGACGCTGGTTGTGGAACGTCGTGACGTCCGTCGCGCCCTGCCCTGCGATCAACCGCTCGTTAACGTAGATGGTCTTCCAACCCTTCGCGGACATGCGGATGCCGGTGTGCATGTCCTCGGTGATGGTCTCCGTGGCGATGTAGCCGATCTCCTTCAGAGCCTCGCGGCGGAACAGCGCCGCCGAGCCGGCGAAGATGACCGAGTCGGTCGCGTTACGAGCAGGCTGGATGACCTTGTAGAACAGCTGACCTTCGTCCCAGAAGCGGCCCTTCTCATAGTTCACCCGACCCTGGAAGGTGTCGAAGTTGGAGAACGCGTGCGGCGACTGCACGAAGCCGACCTTCGGGTCGCGGAAGTGACCCAGCATCCGCGAGAGGAAGTTCGGCTCGGGGATGTGGTCAGCGTCGAGGATCGCGGCGAACTCGCCGTCGGTCTGGTCAAACGCGTTGTTCAGGTTGCCCGCTTTTGCGTGCAAGTTGTTGTCGCGAGCAATGTAATGAACGCCGAGTTCCTCGCAGAGCTGGCGCATCTCCGGGCGGTTGCCGTCGTCCAGGAGATATGTGCGGTGCGGCAGGTCCATGGCCAGGCAGGCCTGCAGCGTTCCACGGATGATCGGGATGCCCTCGTTGTAGGAAGGGACAAACACGTCGATCGTGACGTCCTCAAGTGGCGGCTCTTCAGGGAGATCGATCGGATCCCAGACCTGCAAGAAGAACAGCAGCAGGCTGATTCCACCCCAGAGCTCGGCCACGTAGAGCACGTAAGAGGCCGTCGCGGCGTAAGCGGAGTCGAGGTTGAGGGTGTAGAGGCCTCGGTAAATCAGGTAGCCGACTGTGGTGAAGGTGCACAGCGCCATCAGCACCTTGTTCCGGCGATACCTCGGCTGGCGCGCTTGGGTCGGTGAGTCGGTGGGATCACTCATGGGAAAAGTTCCCTGGAAGGGCAGAGTCCATCAATCGGGTCGAGTTCGAGGCCGCCTGACACCCAACGACCATGGTGTTTTCCACAGCGGGTTCAGTTGAGGAAGGCAAGCTTCCGAAGAGACTACTGCATGGGGCCCACTCTGGAAGCCCCTCCGACCAGATCTTACGGATGCAAGAATCTCGCCCACAACACTTTACAGCGCTCTTCACGCTCAAACTCGCCATCGCATGGTTGGTTGCGATGCAGTGTGGTTGCACGGAATCGACCGACGTTCCCGCTGAGGGAATCCAGGTATTTTCCACAGGCCAGCCCATTCAGTCGCCTCGTTCGGGGTTCGCCGAGCAGCGACCCGGATTAGCTGCAGCCGGGCGCACGATTCAAAAGCCGTCGAACTCCGCCAGCGGGAGTTCACGCAGCCGGTCGATCGCGCTAGCCGCGGACGTGCCAGCGCGCGCCGCTGCGCAGGACGACCGCCTCAAGATCTCAGGCTCGTCGCCGATCGCGGCGACGCGACCGGAAAACTTCACGCCGAACACGTCGGGCGCTGGAGCGCTCCAGGACCCCAGGGGCAGAGGGCGAGACCCTCGCGCTGGCGGCGATCAAAGGCGCACCGTCGCGAAGCCGCCTGCTTCCCTCTCGGGAAGCCCGCAGGAACAAGATCCGCGCGGCAAGCGGCCGCCGATCAAGCGCAACCCCGAGCAGCAGCTGCTGCTGCGCTCGGCGCGCAACGCTGTGGCGCTGACGCAAATCGACGAGGCGGCAGACCTCTTCGAGTCCTACCTCGTATTGGTCCCGACGGACCTCGAGGTGCGGACGGAATATGCTGGCCTGCTCGTCCAGAAGGGTCGGCTGGACGAAGCGCGCGAGCTGTATCTCAACACGTTGGAGGAGCTTCCGCTCAGCAGCGAGATCCGCAATCGCCTCGTAGACGTCCTGATCATCAGCGGCGAATACGCGGCGGCGGCGATCCACCTTGAAGAGATCGTGCGGCTCAACCCGGACGACCTGCCCGCGGCGGCCATGCTGTGCCGGGCCTACAGCTGGGTCAAGGACCTGGAGAAGGCCAAGGCTGTCTACGACAGATACTTGCGCAAGCTAGACCCCCAGAGCCCACGCGACCAAGCGCTGATCGCGCCGGCACTGCTGGACATGCAAAAGCCGCGCGAGGCGCTGCCCCACTTGCTCAGCCTGCAGGCCAAGTCGCCGAACGAGCTCGTGTGGTCGACCAGCTTGGTCTACTGCTACGAGCTTCTCGGCGAAGAAGCGCGCGCGTCGCGCACCGTGGACGCGATCCAGAAGCTTGAGCCCACGGTCACCGAGCCGCGGGTCCAGCTGGTCGACCAGCTCCTCTCGCTCAGCAACTACCAGCTCGCGCAGCGAGTCAACGAGCAGATCCTGGAGATCGAGCCGGACAACGTCATGGCTCGCCTGATGAACGCTCGCATCCTGCTTGAGTCGTACGACGTTCGCCGAGCCCAAGAGGCGCTTGATGAGCTCGAACAGGAGTGTGGCGCCATGCGCCGTTACTCCCTCGCGAAAGCGCAGCTGTATCACCTCGAGGGCCAGTGGGTCGCCGCCCAGAGCATCTACGAAGCGATGCTCCTGGCGCGCACCAGCGACGACGAGGTCCGCGTCAAGCTCGCGCTGCTGCTGCGGGACAAGGGTGACCTTCACCGCGCGCTCGCAGAGCTGAACAAGGTGCCGGTCAGCAGCCCCTACGGCTCGCTCGCCCAGTTGGAGCGCGCCACCACGCTCATCTTGCAAGGTCGCCCCGACCGCGCCGCCGGCCTCTGCGCCGAGATCGCGGACAAGCGTCCGAACGACGTCGCGCCTGTGCTCGGCCTAGTCCGCGCACACCTCGAGATGAAGCACCTGACCGAGGCTCGCACCATGTGTCAGCAGTTCATCGACAAGCACCCTTCCGACAAGATGGCTATCGCCCAGGTGCGCGTGGTCCTCGGCAAGGTCCAGCTGATGTCTGGAGACTCGGTTCAGGCCGCGCGCACGTTCCAGCTCGCTATGCGCGAGCCGAGCATGCACGAGCCCGAAGCGTTCTACGGCCTGGCCAAGGCCAGGGCGCGCGGCGACTTTGCCGTCGGGGTCGAGCTGGCCAAGCTCTCCTCGAACATCGCGACCTCGGGTGAAGGCATCCGTATGCGGATCGAGCTCGGCAAGCTCGCGCTCGGTGAGCAAGATTACACCCGCGCGATCTACTACCTGAGCAAGGCGCTCAGGTGGCAGCCGAACAACGTCGCCGCCAAGGTCCTCCTCGGCGAGGCATACAACCAGTCGCTGAAAGCGGGCAACAAGAAGGACCCTGTGAAGGTCTTCTCGTCTGTCCTGGAGACCGAGCCAGGCAACACCCGTGCGCGTCTCGGCCTCGCGCGGGCCCACGCCATCCAGCGTGAGTTCGTGCCCGCCCTCGCGGCCTACGACAAGGTGCTCGAGCAGGACTCGAGCTACGACTACGCCGTGCGAGAGCACGCGCGCACGTTGTTCTGGGACCAGCAATACGAAAAGTCCTACGAGCGCTACGAGTTCCTGCTCGCCCGTCTGCCCAACGAAGGCATGGCGGTCGACTTCTTCGACCAGCCCGTCGACAACGTCGCGATACAAGCGCTCTCGGACTTCGAGTCTGGCAGCGAGTTCGCTGCGTCCGTGAGGCTGGAATACGAGGCCAAGCAGAACATGTCCTTCCGGCCGCCGCTGGCGCAGAAGGCGCTCGAGCAGCTCCGGATCCGCGAGCCGGCCAACCAAGAAGCGCTGTTCGACCTCGCGCAGATCGAGCACCGCCGCGGAGTGACCGACGACGCGATCGAGCACTATGAAGAGCTGATCAACGTCGCCGGAGGTCACCAGGAGGCCATGAAGGCCCTCGCCGGAGCCCAGCGGGAACTCAACCCTGGCCTGACCTTCGCCTTCAAGACCGAAGAGCGTAACGGCCGTGACGGCCTCGCCTTCATGGACGAGAGCTCTCACATCGCCGACACCAAGTTTGTGCTCGGCAACCGAGACGACGCCGTGGGCTTCGGCCTCGGACGCCGGACCTACAATCCAGGCGTTAATTCACCCCAGCAAGGGATCTACAGCCCCGGCCCGACCGACACGCTCAACGCCAACGTGTTGCGCCTCTTCGGCTCGACCCGACTGGGAGAGAGCACCGTGCTCGACATGACAACGGAGTTCGCGACCTACGATGACGAAAGTCGCTTGTCCGACCGCCTCTACTTCGACGGCGGCGTGACCTACACCAGCGACAACGCGACGCGGGTCAAGCTGCGCTTGTTCAGCGAGCCTGTCGCGGAGAACGCAGAGACGCTGCTGCGTGACGTCTTCCGGACCGGCGGCCGTATCGGGGTCGAGATGGCGATCTCGCGACGCTTCGACGTCGGCGTAAGCGGCATGATCGCGGACTACTCCGACGACAGCGACAACACGAGGGTCGAAGGCAACCTGTTCGTTGCCTACGAGTTCCTCGCGGCGCCGACTGAGCTACGGGTCCTGGTGAAGGGCGACTTCATCGACTGCAGCAACGAGACCGACGCCACGGCCCTGAACGCCTCCCCCACCATCTGGGCTCAGCTCGAAGTGCCCTACTTCTCGCCCGAGGGTTACTCGGTCTACACGATCCAGACCAACTGGCGACACCAGCTGGGCAAGGACTGGTTCACCGGCGCCGACAACATGTATTACACCGTCACCGGTGGCATGGCGATCGACTCCAACAGCGTCGGCTTCGTGGAGTTCAGCATGGGCGGCGGCTACGACATCACCAACTTCCTCAGCCTGGAAGCTGGCCTCCGCATGGTGCGCTCATCGGCGATCGACATCACCTCGGGCTACGCCCAGGTCGTCGTCCGCTGGCCGTAGACCGCACCACCAGGAGGCCCACATGTCCCGTCGCAAGAACACCCTGCGCCACTTCGGCGCAGGGCTTTTGGTGGCGATCGCCGCGGCTTGCGGCGAGATGAACAACGTCTCGAGGGGCGCTGGTTTCGGCGTCAACCTCGCAGGCGCCGAGTTCAGCGCGCTGCGCCCGGACTTCTCAAACGCCAACGTCGGCGCACACGGGACAGACTTCTTCTTCCCGTCGCGCGCGACGCTGAAATACTACGCGGACCGAGGGATCAGCCTCGTGCGCCTCCCGATCTCCTGGGAGCGCGTCCAACCAAGGCTGGGTGACGAGCTCGACCCCTCATACCTGGGCCGCATCCTTGAGTTCCTGGACCACGCCGCGCAGTTCGACTGCTCGGTCGTCCTCGACGTCCACAACTACGGGCGCTACCGCTTACAACGCGGGCAGCAGATCGAGGAACTGGTGGTCTCATCCAGTCGTATTCGTAACGGACAGATCGACCGCTCCTACCTCATCGATCTCTGGCTGCGGCTGTCGAAGCGTGTCCGCAATCACCCCGCGATCGGCGCCTACGGCTTGATGAATGAGCCGCACGACATGGCCGACGGCGATTGGCACACGACGTCAAACCTCGTCGTGCTGGCGCTGCGAAGGGCCGGAGACACCAACTGGGTCTGGGTCGCCGGCGACGGCTGGTCCAGCGCAGAGAACTGGAACCGCTACAACCCCGCAGCGCCTTGGGTGGTCGACAACCTCGGTCGCACCGCTTACGAAGCGCACGTCTACTTCGACGCCGACGGCAGCGGCAAATACGTGGACTCTTTCGCCGAAGAAGCGCGGCGCGATTCCCGCGTCGGCCTCCGCGGTCGTGACCGCATCCAAGCGTTCGCCGCGTGGTGCGAGCGCAACGAAACGGTCGGGGTCATCGGCGAGTTCGGAGTGCCGTGGAACGACCAGGGGTGGCTGCCTGTGCTGGAGCAATTTCTGCTCGAGACCCGACGCCGAGACATCAAGGCCTATGCTTGGGCCGGCGGCGACTACTGGGGAGACTACAACCTCTCTCTAGAGGCCCGGCGCGGCGGTGACGTCGCGACGCTTAAGCGGATCGTCGTCCACAATCGGCAAGCCGAACAACCGCTCAAGGCCCGTGGTATCGACGATCATCCCGTCCCGCGGTGAGACCATCCCAACCACCGCGCACCGCAAGCGCGCGCCCTCGGTGATTCAATTCATCCGATTGCGATGTCGCAGAGACCGATAATCCGGGGATTGCATGCGCGATGGCCCCCAGGCGAACCGAAGACGCTTCGGGCCGTTCCGCCGAAACAGACGAACGCTGAGCTACCGCGCTGGGTGACGCTTTCCGGTCTGGAGCTGGGCGCGGCGAAACCCGACTTCTGCAACGAGTCCCCCGGCAAGCTCGGCGAGGACTTCTTCATTCACCGCCGCCCTGTCTTCGAGCGCGTCGCGGCAGAGGGCTACGCAGGCGTCCGTATCCCGTTTTGCTGGGAGCGCCTGCAGCCAAGGCTCGGCGGGCCGCTAGACCCTGGCGGTATCCAGGACCTGCGCTACATGATCAGCGCAGCGGACCGGCTCGACCTCAAGGTGCTGTTGGCGATGCACAACGCAGGACGCTATCGGACCCCTGTCGACGGAGCGCCGATCGCGTGCGGGCTCGACGAGCAAGTCAGCGGGAGCGTGCCTGTCTGCGCCGAACACTTCGTCGAGTTCTGGTCCCGGATGTCTCACGCGCTGTGTGGGCTCCCGAACCTGCACGGCTACAGCTTGTTGTCTGCTGTGTCGGGCCTGCAGCCGGGGACGTGGCAGAGGATCGCGCAGTCCGTGATCGACATCATCCGGGAGGACCGCAACAACATCCCCATCTACGTCGCGGGGAACCACCTGACGCGCGCGTCAACGTGGATCCACGACAACCCGGAGGCCCCGTGGATCGAGGATCCGGAGGGACAGGTCGTCTACGAGACGCGCTGCGCACTCGATCATGACGAGAGCGGCCGCTATCACCACAGCTACGCCGAAGAGCGCGGCCGCGACCCCGAAATCGCTGAGCGCTGTCGTTCGCGCCTGCAGCCTTTCCTGAAGTGGCTTGAGGAGACCGGCGCGAACGGCTGCGTCACCGACTTTAGCCTCCCGCGCGACGACGAGGGCTGGAGCCGGATGCTGCCGCCGGTGCTCGAGGCGATCCATGGTTCGAGCGTGGTCTCGCTGTGTTGGTCGGCAGAAGCACACCCCTTCGACGACCCACCCACGAGATCGCAGAAAAGCACCTCTGACCAGCAGAGGCCTAAGCACGTCGGCTTGTTCCGCGGCGGCAGCCGCCCCGCCTGACGGGGCGCGACGAATACGGCGCTTTGCCCGATCGTTGACGCAGTAGCTTAGCCACGCCGTCGGGCTACACTGCGTCTACATGCGCTCGCCCTTGTTGTGGATGGCCTTGGCGTTACACGTCGTCTTCGCGTCGCTCTACGCCTGGACGACGCCGCACTTCGAGGGACCCGACGAGCACAGCCACTATGAATATGCGTGGCACATCTCGAACGCTCAGCAGCTGCCGCTGACGCCGTCGCTGCAGCGCGCGCGCGGCCTCCCGCAGACCGAAGCCGCCGTGCTGGCGCACCATCCACCACTCTATTACGGCTTGCTAGCCGGCGCGATGTCCGCCAGCGGCGAGCGCGACGTGCTGTTCGCTCCGCTAGAGAACCCGAGCTTCGGGAGCCGAGAAGACGCGGCAGGACACCACAAGTTCCTACACGAGTCCGCGCCGCACCCGCTGTTGAACTGGCTACGGATGACGTCGGTCGTCTTCGGCGCGCTTACTATCGTCTGCGTGTATGGGCTTGGCCGCACATGTTGCCCGGACGCGCCCCGCGTCGCGGACCTCGCGGCCCTGCTCGTCGCCTGCCTGCCGATGTGGTCCGGACTGCACGGTCTGCTGAGCAACGACGTGCTCGCAGCGACGATCGCCTCGGCGACCCTCTGGCTCTTGATCTGCCAACTGCGTCGAGAGAAGGTCGGCCTCGGCTCCGCGGCCCTGCTCGGCCTCCTGCTCGGGCTCGCGTGGCTGACCAAGCTGACGACCCTGTTCCTGGGCGGCGTCGCAGCGCTGGCCGGCGCCGGCCTGATGACGCGCCGCCGCGCAGGCTGGCCGGCGCTGTCAGTCGCGATCGGCGTCAGCTTCGCAGTCAGCGGGTGGTGGTTCGTCCGCAACCAGCTGCTCCACGGAGACTGGCTGGCGATGAGCGCGCACGACGCGTCGTTCCCGCCGCTGCCGCCAGAGTTGCGTTGGCCCTACCTGCTCGGCTTGGGCGACGAGGGTCCCGCGTTTCTCCCAGAGCTGCTGGGCTCGCTGTTCGGACGGTTCGGTTGGTTCTCCGTGCCGCCACACCCCGCTCTTTGCTGGTGCGGCGCCGCCGTGACCGCGCTCGCAGTCCTCGGGCTGCTGCGCAGCTGCTTCGACCGGGAGCGGACGCACCTGCCTCACGGCGCGTGGCTGCTGCTGATCGCCTGCGTCGCCGTCCTAACGGCGACCGCGTGGTTCAACTTCACCGCGCTGCAGCCTCAGAGCCGCCTGCTGTTTCCAGCCATCGCGCCAGCCGCTGTCTTGCTGGCTGCGGGGCTCGCGCGGATCTCTGCTGCGGTGCCAGGTCGCCGCTACGCGGTCGCGCTGCTGCCCGCGACGGCCCTCGCCGTGTTCTTCCTGACCTTCCGCCCGTCGCTCGACGCTGCGCGCGCGCCCGCCCCCGCAGACCACCGCAGCATGGTCGGGGACATCGTGCAGCCGAGGGGGCCGACCGCGATCCAATGGACCGCCGGGCCGTTCGAGAGGCCGCAGTTGGCGCCGCCTACGCTCACCTGGGAGGACTCGCACGCGCCCGCGGGCACGCAATATTCGCTCTACGCGTTCGACGAGCACGGCCGCGTCTGGCTCGCCACGCACGAGTGGGGGCACGGCGCGCTGCGCATTCAGGGCGGCGCGCTCGAAGTCCCCAACTTTGCCTGGGACTTTCTACCGCGAGGCGTGCCCCTACTGCTGCGCCTGCGCCGGGCGCCCGGGAGCGACCTGGACCAGTCTGGCGAGATGGCTTGCTCTCCCACCCTCGCGATCACGCGGGGCTGAGCCCGCAGCGAATTACAGCGGATCTCTGGCGCCGCGGGCCTAAGCGACGATCGCGCCGTCACGCTCAACTGGACGCGTGCACCAAGCGAGCACGAACAGCAGCGCGACGAACGCCACGTAACCGACGAAGACCGGCCAGTAAGCGGGGATCAGCCCCTGAATCACGGGCATGGTCTGCGACGGATCCCCCTGCTGCGCGAACTGCACCGCGAACTCGACGTGTCGTTTTAAGAGGAAATCCACCAGCTGCCGCTGCCATGGCAAGGTCGCCATCATGAGGCCGACACAGGCGACGAGCGTCCACCGAGTTCGCCGAGACGGGTTGAGCTCGCGCGCGACGGCGAACGTGATACACAACGTGAACAGGCCGACGAAGCGGAAGATATCGATCGCGAAGGCCAGGATCACGCAGACGCTGCACAGCATCAGCAAAGCACCGAACGTCGCCGAGAGCGCGCGCTCAGAGACGAGGTGCCACATCAAAACGATCAGAAACGGCCCGTATGCGAAGACCATGTTGGGGACGATTAAGGCCCACAGGTCTAGGGTCCTCGCCACCGCCAACTCGCCCAAGTAGTTCTCAACCGTGAGCGCGTGTCCGACGGCGTCCGCCATCAACACCGAGCGGGCGCCCCAGTAGCAAGCAACGCCGACGAGAGGCAGCACGCCGTCTGCCCATCCGATCGAACCTGCACGCAAACGCTGGAACACGAACCAAGGCCACAAGAACAACGTCATCCCGTGGTTCAACAAGCCCAACGCCAGCAAGGTCCAGAAGACCACGGGGCGATTGAGCGCGACGATGGCGAGCGTCAACAGCAAGTAGGTCGTCGCGTCCGCGTAGCCGCAGAGGTGCCGCATGGTGTCGGACGCGCCGCAAGCCGCGACGCCCAGCGTGACCGCGGCTGCCCAGACATGATCCTGAGAGCGCTGGAGCGCGAGTCGGTGAACCAACGCGAGCCAAGCGACCAGCAGTAAGTGCGAGAACAGCCAATAACGCTCGCCGGACAGCCCTACGAGCCAGGCGAGCAGCGGCGTGAGAAAGCGCTCTGGGTGCGGCCCGAGACCGCCGAACGGATCGACCGACATCTGCTGGTAGCTCTCCCCCATATATTGGGGCTCGAACTCGGCCCCGAAGGGCACGGTCACCGCGTAGCAGATAGCGCCGGCCAGCGCCGAAACCAGCCATGCGACGGCAGCCTCACGATTGGACATCCTGGATGACATGGTCGAGTCGGGCAGGCGTCACAGCCGCAAGCGTAGGCGGAGGGGCGCTCCCCAGCGGGAAGTCTAGTCCACGATCTGCCCTATAGCATATCGGCTAGCGGCACGTCTCAACTGCAGCCTAGCCAGGCTCTAGGTCGAGATCACCAGTGGTCGATACAATCAGGGGAACGCCGTCGCGCCGATATGAGCAAGATCGTCCGAGAGCTTCGAAACTACTACTCCGTGATCGCGGACCTCGCGAGCGAAGCGGAGGAGTGGCAGAGCAAGCCTGCGTGGCTGGAGTTTGCTCCCAACAACGTCTGCAACCTCCGCTGCATCATGTGCCAGCAAGCCGACGGCCTGCCGGTAGAGGTGATGAAGAAGGAGGACGCCGTCAAGCTGCTCGACGACGTGCTGCCCGCGATGTCGCTGTGGACGCCGTCGGCGCTGTCTGAGCCGCTGCTCGCTGACTGGAAGACCGTGCTCAAGAAGTGCCGGGAGCACCAAGTCCACCTCAACATGTATTCGAACTGCACGCTCCTCACGGGCGAGAAGTTCGAAGAGATGTCTGACTTAGTTCACAAGCTCTGGATCTCCTTCGACAGTTCGAGCAAAGAGGTCTTCGAGATGCTCCGCGACCGGGCCAACTTCGAGACTGTCGTCACGAACGTGAAAGACATCTTGCGGATCGCGACCGAGCGCCACGTCCCCGTCGGGTTCGTCGCCGTGCTGGTGAAAGACAACCTCGAGATCATGCACGAGCTGGTCGACTTCCTGGCCGACCTCGGCGCCGTCGAAGCAGGCTGCGACCTGCGCGTGCAGCCGATGCTCGACAACGCGGTCCGCTGTCGAGACCAGAACGTCTTCAGCGCATACACCGAAGAGCAGATCTGTGTGGCCCTCGACTTTGCGTGCGGCCGCGCGCAGGCGCGCGGGATGATCTTCCATGTCGACATGGATGAGCCCTTCCGTCGCGCCGTCGAACCTCGCCCGCCGATGTCTCGACAGATCACGCCGGAGGTTCTGTCGATCATGCTCGACGAAGTCCGTGAGCGGTTCCCGCACTTCTGCTCCATGGCTAGCAACTACGTCAAGATCGAGCCTAACGGCGAGGTCTACCCCTGCTGCCGCGGCCCGCGGGAGCTGCTGATGGGCAATGTCCACGAGAACTCGATGGACGAGATCTGGAACGGTTCGCGTTATCAGGACTTCCGGCGGCGGATGAACGCCAAGGACTACCCCGACGTCTGCAAGGGCTGTGACGTGCTCACCGCGAACCCTCACTTCGACAAGAAGTGGCTCGCGTCGCCTGCGGTAGATGCGACGGACCGTTAACGCGCCTCGCATATGCTCCGAGGCCGCGCCAGTCGTAGTGCAGGCCATGCCAAGGCCGGTTCGGCCGCGTCGTGTTTGACGAGCACAGCAGGTATCTCAGCGCTCCGAGGCCTTTATGCGAAGGACAGATTGGATCGCGAGGCGACGCTCACCGTAAGCAGGTAGCCCGAACTTCCTAACTGACCGATACAGCCGTAATCGCCGCGCTAGATTACGGACGCGATCGAACGCAACAACGCGACATGGGGGTCCGCGCCAAAGAAGTGCTGCGATCGGCGCTTGTTCAGCGCAAATGAGCCGCGAGGGGGTTGCCGCATCGAGGTTTCCTCATCATAACGTGGGTACCCCCACGCGATTTCATATGACGCGCAAAGTGTCTTTAGCCATCCTGACTGCCCTTGCTTGCGCGCCGCTCACACACGCGCAGGCGACGCCGTCTGGTTTGATCGTCGAGACGGTCGCGGACTTGGGCACGGCGTATCCAACCGACATCGCGTTCGTGCCCGGACGGCGTGTCTTCGTCGCTTCGAAGCCAGGAGAACTTTACCTGTATGGCGGCGGCGCGGTGACCGCGCTCGGGAGCGTCCCAGGGGTCGTCTCCAACTACGAGCGCGGCCTGCTGAGCCTGGCGGCTGACCCGGGCTTCACGCACAACGGATACGTCTACGCCTACTTCTCGCACCAGAGCGGCTTCAACCGCCTCTCCAGGTTCACGTGTTCGGGCGACCTCGCCGTCCCTGACAGCGCGAATATCGCGCTGGACCCCAGCAGTGAGCGCGTCGTCCTCGGCTCTATCCCAGACATTTCACCGCTGCACAACGGCGGCTCTGTCCGATTCGGGCCCGACGGGATGCTCTACTTGAGCGTCGGCGACGACCGTGTGGCTTGCGACGCTCAAGACGTCAACTCGCAGCGTGGATGCCTGATCCGCCTCACCACCGCGCTGTTGGCTGACAGTCCATCTCAGACAGCCGCCGATCTGAGCGTGCTTGACCCGGGCGACAACCCGATGAGCGGCGACTTCAACTTTGCCCGCTTGGTCATCGCGCACGGCATGCGCAACCCCTTCCGCATGGAGATCGACCCATTCCAGGGAGACATCTTCGTTGGCGACGTCGGGGATGACCTAGAAGAGGAGATCTCGTGCTACGAGTTCAGTCGAGGCGCCATGCAGCTGGAGAACTTTGGCTGGCCTTGGAAGGAAGGCTTTGCCGTGGGCCCAGGCACGTGCCCTGGCGCCGCGCCGACCGGCCTCAAAGACCCGATCGCCATCGAGCCCAACGGCACGGCCGACTCCATCATCGTTGGCGCGCTCTATCGTAATCGCGGCGGCACATTCGACTTCGGCGCTGCCTATGAAGGCAGCCTGTTCTACACCGACTGGTTCCAGGGCCACGGCCGCCGGCTGACTCGGTCTGCGAGCCAGGGCTGGACGACCGCAGCACCCGTGCCTGGCCAGCCTTCGGCGACCAATTGGGCGCAGGGCCTGCCCTATGTGCCCGGGTGGCGCCAGGGCAGCGATGGCGCGCTGTGGTTCGCACAGCGCCCGTATTGGGCCTACCCGACCGCGCGCATCGCGCGCATTCGACCGACGGGACAGCTAACCAACAGCATCAGCCCCATCGCTGGCGCGGATCAGGTCACCAACGCCGCGACGGACTTCCCGCAGCCGATCGTGCTCGAAGTTCGTGACAGCGCCGGCGCTCCGCTGCAGGGCGTCAGGGTCGGCGTCGAAGTCCTCGGGCCAGCCGAGCTCGTCGGCCAACCCGTGCTGCGCACCGACGCCAACGGCCGCGTCACCACGACCATCCGCGCCTTAGACAAGGGCGGCGCCGTGCGCGTGCTCGCGACGACGCCGGGCGACCCGAACGGAGCGATCGTCGAGCTCTACTCACGGCGGCTGAATGTCACGCAGACGCCATCTTCGATCTCGCTGCACATCGACAACACGACGAGCGCAACGCCGCCCAACGTCAACTACTTCGTCTCCGTAGCTATCGGACCATCGAGCCCGCTGCCGACGCCGTTTGGCACCTTGTGCGTAAACCCCTACGCGCCGCTGAGCATCGTGATCGAGGACGCGACCGGGCTGTTCAACTTCGTCTCGTTCTCAGGACTAGGTTCCGTCGGTGACCCTACGCTGACGCGGAGCTACCCGTTCCCGGCGAGTCTGCTGGCCAGCGTTACGATGCGCTTCGAAGCCGTCGGCTTTGACTCGGTCGGCGGCTGGTTCCACACGAACTGCGAGATCGTCCAATTCTGATTGGCGACGCCCGCGCCGACGTGGCGCGAAGAAGGCCAAAGCGCTAAACCGGGGACATGGACCTCGGTTTCGAAACGATCGGGAACGCCACAATCATCGCGCACGACAACGGGCCTGTGCTCGCGACCGATCCGTGGCTCATCGGAGACGCCTACTTTGGCAGCTGGCGCCTCAGCCACGCTGTCCCACAGGAGCAGCAAGACCACGTCAAAGCCTGTAAACACCTTTGGATTTCCCACGGGCACCCCGACCACCTGAGCCTGCCTTCGCTGGAGATGCTCAAGGGCAAGAAGATCCTCGTGCCCAACCACGTCGGCGGGCGCATCGAGCATGACCTGCGAGGCCTCGGCTTCGACGTCACCGTCATGAAGTGCGGCCAGTGGTTTGAGATCAGCGACCGCCTGCGGATTGCCTCGCTTGCGAATTACAACCAAGACGCCGTCTTGATGCTCGATCTCGACGGGCACCTCGTCATCGACGCCAATGACGCTGGCAACCGCGGCGGGAGCCTCTTCCTCGAGCAGGAGCGCAGCAAGTTCCACAAGCGGACTGTCCTCTCCTGCCTTACCGGATATGGCGACGCCGACATGCTCAACTTCTTCGACGAACAGGGCGTGCGGATCCAGCCCGAGGCGATGAAGAAGGAGCCGTGCGGGCCGGGGATCAAGGCGATGCTCGACTACTACGACATCGACTACTTCGCGCCGTCGAGCTCGATGCATCGCTACAACCGCACTGACAGCGGCTGGGCCGACGCCTGCGCTACCCCTGTCGACGCGCACAGTGACGGCTTCGACGGCGGACGGCGCAGCTGCCTGCCGCCGTTCATTCGCTTCGACCTCCACACTGGCTGTTACGAGGAGATCAACCCACCAGCCAACGACCAACCGCTCTTGCCGCCCGAAGCGTTCGGGGACGACTGGTCAACGCCGCTTGAGAAAGAAGACGTCGACAAGCTCCGCGCCTACTTCACGAAGTTCGCGCACCTGCACACGGTCCTCGGCTTCGTGAACCTGCGGGTCGGCGGCAAGGACCACACGATCGACGTCAACCGCGAGCACGACCGCGGAATCACGTTCGAGACGCCGCGCCAGTCTTTGATGCAGGCCGTCGAGTGGCAGGCCTTCGACGACATCCTCATCGGCAACTTCTGCAAGACGACGATGCACGGCGACTGGTGGGGCAAGGTCGGCAACGACGCCCTGTACCCGCACTTCGGCCCCTTCGTGACCAAGTTCGGCGACAACGGCGGGGCGTCGACACCGGAACAGCTCCGAGCCTACTTCGCGGAGTACCTCGACCGCGGCTACACAGACTTTGCCGACGACGTGCGCGACCAAGAGATGAAGGAGGCGCTCGCGCCCTACCTGACCGCGGGCGGCACGAACAGCTGATCGCGCGTCACATACAAGACGTCGTCCTGGCCTCGCAGACGGTGCGTCCACGCGGCACGCCAAAAGTTCGGCGTACAGCTGTGCAGCGAACGCCCCAACGGGACCCAGGCCTCGCCGATCTAATCTAGGTCGACGACGTCAGCGCCGCGGGCCGCGGCGACCGCGCTCACCTGCGTCGCCAACAAGAGATCTAATCTCGTAAGGCCGCCCGCGTCGTGGGTCGTCGTGCTCACCTCAACGCGCCGGTAAGCGACACGCCACTCGGGATGGTGATCGAGTTGGTCCGCGACGTCAGCGATCTCCGCCGTGAAGGCAACTGCGTCACGGAACGAGCCCAGTTGGTAATCCGCGACCAGGGCATCCCCGCGGACGCTCCACCCATGAAGCATCGCCAAGCCGGCTTCGACCTCGTCTCTGCGCAAACAATCCGGGGCAGACATGTGCGTCAGATGCTCTACGACCGCGGCCAAGAAGTCACCCGTCGAAGCGCAGATCTACGACGATGCGCGGCGCGCGCTGAGACTCCGCGAGGGCACCTCCGCACGGGAGCTGCCCTCCCCCCCCGACGAGCGGCCACGACACGGCCGCCGCCTAAGCGGGCGCCATCCCTGGCGGGCACCTGCCTCGCCAGCCGGTGAGAATGCGCTTCACCAGCTGCCCTGAAGTCGTCAGCGCAGATGATGGCCATTCGCCGCGTGGATCGGCGCCTGGACGGAGCGCCGAAGCGGCCTCGTCCCTGTCGTTCAACGACCAGTTGCAGTGGCTGATCTTGTGCTCGGCGAGAAAGTCCATCCACTCCGCGACCGAGCGCTCGGCGACGCTGCCGCGCGCCCACGCGTTGACAGTGCCCCACTCGGTGACGAACAGCGGCGCTCCGTTCTGAAGCGCGGCAAGCGCCTTCGCTCGTAACGGCGCGCGATGGGTCTCGGCGTAGAAGTGCAAGGAATACGCGACGTTCGCGCGGCCGACGATCGGGTCCTCCGAGGCCACGTCGACGTCCTGAGACCATGTCGGACTCCCGACGACGACCAAGTTATCGGGATCTACTTCGCGGATGGCGTCGACGACGCGTTCTGCGTAGGGCTTAACGGTGCTCGACCAGCTGACGCCGCCCAGCGGCTCGTTGTAGACCTCGTAGATGACGTTAGGCAGGTGCCCGAACTTTCGGGCCATTCGCACGAAGAAGTCCACCGCTTCTGCTTGGTGTTCTTCAGCGTGATGGGAGTGCCAATCGATGATCACGTAGACGCCGGCGTGGACCGCCGCGCGCACGACAGCCTCGACCTTCGCCTCGTTGCTGCGATCTTCCAGGTAGCCGCCGTCGCCCTCGACGCCCATCGCAGCGCGGATGACTTGGGCTCCCCAGTCGTCGCGTGCCCACCGAACGGTCTCGACGTTGTAGAAAGCGTCGCCACCCCACCCGGAGTTACTCCAAAAGAGCGACAGGCCCGCGAGGCTCACCGCGCGCCCGCGTGCGTCGATAATCCGGTGGCCCGAGACCGAGAGGTGGCCGTGCTGCTCCACTGGGGTCCTCGCCCACGACGCCCCGAAGCAGACGCCAGCAGGGAAACCATCCACGCCGAACAGCGCCGCGTCCATGTTGATAGGGCTATCGGCCAGAGGAGGCGTTCGGCGCGTCGGCCGCCGCTACGCCGTCTCGATCAGAGACGCTGACCGACCCGTGGCAGGGCTCAGCGTAAGCCTGGCAGCCAACGCCACCGAACACGCCGGCAGTAATCGACGTAGGCGGCGTCTCGCGAGAGCCCGTGCTCCTCGACCCGGACCCGTATGCTCAGCAAGACCGCCGCCGCCACGCAAACCGTGACCATCTCCACGCCGGGATCTGCGAGCACACAGCCGATCACCATCAGCCCTTCGCCGAGATAAACTGGGTGGCGAACAAAGCGGTAAAGCCCTGTATCGACCACGACGCGCAATGCGGGCATGACCGCAAAGCTGCGACCGAGACTCAACAGCGCGGCGACCGCGATCGCGCCGCCCAGGACGAATACAGCCTCTGCAAAGGGCGGCCACGGAGCGGCGCCGGCGCTAGGCGCGACTGCGAAGCCCGCGACGAGCACGCTAGGCGCCGCCGCGATCGCCGACGCACAGCTCCCGCTGCGCAGCACCGGGCACCGGACAAAGAACAAGAGCCCTACCACTGCGTGTAGCGTCACGACGACCCACGGTGACCATGAAGGCGCAGGGTCGAGGAGCTGGGTTTGCGCGATCGCTGCAGCCCATGACAAGACCGTCGAGCCGGCGAGAAAGTTGAAGGCTCGCTCTGGATTGGTCACGCCGAGTGCTCGCTGATCAGAACAACCAGAAGTTCCAGTTAAAGGTCCAGCTAAGCACGTTGATCAAGATCAACAAGCCGAGCCAGATCCACCAGCTAGGGATGTCTCTGTCTTCGGATGACATGAGAGAGGAGCTTATTCGGGAACGCTTACCGAGGACGGGCCGCAAGGGCCCCCAGCGCAGCCTGCACCCCAGGAAGATACACGCAATCGACGTCCACGACGTCGAACGTAGGCAAGTCGGCTGGCAGGGTGACCGTATAGCGCCGCAGACCGAACAAACTTCGCAGGTAGCCAAGGACGTCTGCCTCGCGACTACGCGGCGGATCACCAGGGAAGTCGGGCGCCAGGAAGGCGACCTCGCCGACCTTGCGGTCCCCATCGCGGAAGGTAAAGCCGTATTGCATCGGCGCGATCAGCAGCACCTCCAGCGCCGCGGCTCGCTGGGGCTCACCGAGGCGCACCCGGAGCCCGCCTCGACCGATCAGCCGTGCGCGCTCGTCGTCGAACCAGAAGCTCTTCTCTGCAACGCCGCGGAGGTCCGTCGCGTCAACAGCGACGCGCGGCGGCGCGCGGTAGTCCTCGGCGACATATGACGCCAAATCACCGGCGCTCGACCCCGTCCAGAGAGACCACAGCGCGGCTGCGCGCTCTCGGCCCCACAGCGGCGCCGACAACGCCGGACGCAAGACATCAAAGAAACGACGAGCGCCCTCGTGCCGTAGTCGATTCTCGCCGAACGCTACAGACTCAAAGTACCCCTCGGGGATCGCGCGCGTGAAGTGACCGATACGCCAGTTCGAAGGGTCGGGGACCGGCAAACGCATCAACAAAGGATCACAGAGCGTCGGATCGACGAAGCGGAACAGATCTCCAGCCGTGTACGGCATGCTGCCCGCGACCGGAGACGACATGACGATCGGCGCGTCACGCCCTTGCCGATGCAGCGCGTCTGAGTAGATCCCGTATTCGGGGATGAAGCGCTGCTCGCTGAACAACCCGTGCACAGAATAGTAAAACCGACGTTCGTCGGTAATCCCCGTCACCTCGGGCCTGGGGTTGTCGCTGACCGGCGCGTAGAGGTAGTTCGGTCGCTCGGGGAACCAAGCCATGACGCCAAAGCAGAGCGCCGCCACCACGGACGCTGCCGACGAGAGGCGCGAGAGCAGCCCTGCCAGCAAACCCAGCGCGACGACGAAAGGTGGGACGAAGAAACGTCCCGCCATGAAGTCGCCGCCGACACGTATTACGTAGCCGCAATAGAGGGCGACACCAAGCGAGAGGAGCCGCGGCGCGGCGCCTCGACTGAACAGCCCCGCGACGCACCCGACACCTACGACGTAGACCGTCACTGGATCTTGCCGATGAGTATGCAGCACATAGCGTATCCCTTGCGCGACGAGATCTGATGATTCGACGCCAGGAGAGAACGCCTTCGCGTAAGCGGTGATCGGGAACGGCGAGCCGTAGTAAAACGTCGCGAACACGAACCACGCGATCATCGGCGCGAGCCCGAGCAGCACGCGCCACGCCTTGGCAGAGGGCGCTCCGCGACGCAGCTGCGACAGCACCACCGGCCCCGCTAAAATGACGAGGTCCAGACGCGTCGTCGCGATCAAGGCCACCAGGAGGGTCACGAGCACTAACCTCGGCGTCTCTCGCGGTGGACCAGCGACGAGCCAAACGAGGATCGACAGCAGCACGATAACCAAGGGGGTCTCAAGCCCCGACGTCGCGTAGTCGCAGAACGCACGCGATCCCAGCAGGGCTATGAGCACCGCGACGCACCCATATGCGGTGCGCGCACGACGACACATCAGCGCGGCGCCCGCCAGGCTCAGCAGGATCGAGACCGCGATCGTCGTGTAGTAGTGCTCTCCACTCAGCCAACGCGCCCCGACGAGCAGCCAGAACCAGAGCGGGTGCGTATAGGTCTGCACGCGCTCTCCGACGTTCCAGACAGGCCCGTGACCGAGCAAAAAGTTCTCGACCGAGCGCAACGAGATGTAGGCGTCGTCGCTGATCCACGCGAGCCGCACGACCGCGTAGACGAGCCCCAGCGCGAGCACCCCAGCCAAGGCGCGTACGACGACGTGGGATGCGGCAGGAGTCGGGCGATCATCAGACATAGCGCGAGACTGGATGGTAGCCGAAGCGCCATGAATGCCAGACCATCGCCGGGCTGACGCGTAGATATCTCGACGGCCGATAACGTGACCGCCGACTCCGGATGTAGCCGCGCGATTTCATCGCGCGCCGCCGTGAGCCTCGATCGCGCATTCGTCACATGGCACGATGACCGCCGTGTTGGTCCGCTGGCTGCGAACGTCTCTGCTCTTGCTGCTCGCCGTGGCAGTCTCTGCGCTGTGCGCTGCGTGGCCGCAACTTCAGGGGCACGCCACTCACACGGCAGTGTGGGCGGCGCCGCACCCGCTCGCCATCGCGCTAGGAGCGCTTTACATGGCGATCGCGACCTTCGGCGCAGGCCGCGCGCGCGCCTGGTGGCGGCTCGCGGCCAGCGCCGCGCTGCTCTGCGGCTGGAGTTCGTTCCGAGTCCTGACCATGGGAGACGGCGCAATCTGGCGGAAACAGACGCTCTCCGACCAGATCAGCTACGCGGAGCCGCTCTCCAGCTTCCTCTACGGCGTCGTCAACCAGGGTTTCGGCGCAGGCGCAATCGAGTGGGTATCCCCGGCCCTAGGCTTCGTCACGACCTATGCTTGGTTGCTGGCCACGGATCGCCTGACCGCCGAACTCCCCGCCGATCGGCGACGCCTCACGCGCGCCACGGCCGCGGCGCTCTGGGCCTCTTCCGGCCTCCTCGTCGTGTTCTGCTACCGCTACGTGGAGCAATCCCAACTGGGTGTCCCGCTGCTCCTGATCGGGCTCTCCGAGCTGATAACGTGGACGAAGACCGAGCAGCGTCGCAGGCTGATTACAGGAGGCGCGCTGATCTCGCTCGCGGCCTTNGCGCACCTGCANTACGCAGGCATGGCCNTCGCGGCGTTCGGATCNGCGGTGATNGTCGCGACNACGCGGGGAGCGCNCGTAGCGGCGANGACCGCCGGATGGCTCGCGGTGACCTTCGCGGCNNCGCTCGCCGCGACCTGTGGCTTGATCGCNGCGAGCNCCTTCGGGATNGTCCAAGGCAGCGTCATGGGCGGCGAGGACGGGCAGTTGCTCGCANCNTCGTTNTTCGCAGCCGATCGCCTCGCGGTGATCGCCGAAGCTTTGAACTTCGCCGTACCGNTCGCGCTGCCGTTATCGCTNGCCGCGCTCTGGCGGCTCCGCGCGCTGCACCGCGCGCCCGCTGGCGACCTCGTTCTGGTCGCGCCTGCGCTGGCATACGTTGTGTTCTTGGCGATCTTCGGCTTCGACCTGGGGTGGCCACGCGACCTCGACCTGATGGTCTCGATGTCGATAAGCCTGTCGCTCGGCGCTGCTGCGCTGCTGCTACCCGCAGTCGCTAGAATCCCGAAGCGCATCGCTACAGCGGCGGCGCTGCTCGTGATCGGCGGGGCTGCCTGGAGCGGGGGGATCAGCGCACAGCTCGTGCGCCCCGCCTGGGTGAACCTCAGCCAGCAAAACAGCTCCGCCGCGACCCTGCTGATCGCGAGCATGGACGCAACAGGTCAAGAGGTCCCGTTGCGCGTCAACGCGGCGGCCGGCGACGCGTTTGAACTGCAGCTGCTCGGACCGCCCGGACACAGCTACTGGGTTTTGAAGGGTGCACCGGCCCAAGCCTGCGAAGGGGACCCATACGGCAGCATGGTCGACATCGAGATGCCCCTAGGCATCCAGTCTGCGTTCGTGCAGTTCGGCGTCTTGGACGAGGACGGTCGCGCCACCGTCAACTGGGTCTTGCAACCTCTGGCGGACGGGCGTTGGCCCGGGATCCAGATGATGACCTTCCCCGGCACAGACCACACCGACAACACCACGTCTGCGGCGATCTACTTCGAACCGCGCTGACGGCGGCGCGCCGTCCAATGGACGGCTGGTGCGCGCTTGGTGTCACGTTCACAGGGTCGCTACAATTAGGAACGGACCACGAGACGACGATCGGATGCGCACCCGCGTTCATCCCCGCGCCGGCTCGGGTCTGTCCTCTGGAGAGCCGCAAACATGGAGCAAACGTTCGTGATGAGCATCCTCGCCGACCCGCTCGCGGTCGTGCGGCTACCGAGCGATGCGGCGGTGCCGGGCTGGGCTGAACACGGCGCCTTCTGCTCGATCACGCGGACCCCGGAGGAGCTGTCGATCGTGACGTCCTGCGACGCCGTGCCGTCGACCGAACAGAGCGAGGGCCCGTGGACCGCGTTCATGGTGCACGGACCGCTCGATTTCGAGCTGACCGGGGTCCTCAGCTCGATCGCCGGCGTGCTCGCGCGCGCGGGCGTCAGCATCTTCGCGATCTCAACATACGACACAGACTATGTGCTGGTCCCGAGCGCCGACGCCGAGCGCGCACGGAGCGCGCTGGCGACGAGCGGGACCTGTCGCTTCGCAGACGGGTAGAGACAGGATCGGGCGCTTTGCCCCGCTGCAGCCCGTCAGCCCCAGACCGCGCAGGCCATCCAACAAAAGCCGCCTCGGCGACGAAGGGGCCTACCGCGCGCGCCGTCTCCCAGCTCAGATCGCCGCGCCGCACTCCTGACAGAACTTAGAGTCCTCTTCGTTGAGCTTCTGACACTGCTTGCATCGCAGCATGATCACCGGCGCCGTCTTCGTTTGTCGAGCGTCACCGCCGTCGCTGCGACCCAGCTTGACGCCAGCCTCCTTCAGCGCGTCCTTAGCCATCCCGCCAACCATCCGGCTGTAGGGCGACAAGTCTTTGCGCGCGCGATCCGGATCAAGGATGAGGCCAGAACCTGCGACGCCGCGGGCCCCAAGTTTCATCAATAAGCGGCCGGCGCCTATAGCGAGGATGCCGCCGAAGGCTCTGCCAAACGCGCCTCCGCCCGCGCTCCGCGACCACCCCGGTTCATAGTCTTCACCATCGAACGTGACCGTTACTTGAGGACCGCTGCCTCCAAAGCTGGTGAACATCTCATAGAAGGACGACAAGAAGAGCAAGACGCCGCCCCCCATCAGGAGCATGCCGAGCATGTAGACGCCACGACGGCCTGAAGAAATGCGATCACCCATCGATGACGACGCTAAACCATCGCCTCAAGAAGTGAGCCATAGATCGCAGCACCTGTTTCTTGCTCGCCCGCACAACGCATCGCAGCCTCGGGCGGATCGCCCAAGCGCGGCGTCAACCGCATATTTTGCGGAGCACGTATTCTAGCGGCCCGCGACGTAACCGATGCAGCCACAGAGTCGCAAAGACCATCGAGGCTGCGACGGTCGCGAGCCACCACCAGAAGACCTCCTGCAGGTTCCCCCGGCCCTCCTTACCGCCGGACATCTCCCACAGCCCCAAACCCAACACGACGTGCGCGACGTACAGAGTCAGAGCCATCCGCCCTACACGCGCGAGCGGCGTCCACACCGCGCGCGGCAGCCTCGTCGACATCAGCGACACACCGATCACGGCAAGCGACGAACCCACAGCCGCCAACACGTACAGGGGCCCGGGCGGAAGACAACTCGTGGTCAGTAGCTGGGTCCAGGGTTTCGACCTGTATCTCGGCAGGTCACTGTCTTGAAGCTGCTCGATCACACTCTCCGAGCCGTAGCCTGCGCAGACGGCGAGGATGAGGCCGACGATCAACAGAGAGACCTGGACGGAAACGCGCTCCAACGACAAGCGACCGACGACCATCCCGGTTGAGAAGAACGCGAACCACGGGAACAACGGGTGCCAGCCGTTGTAGAAGAGGTTTCGGATCTGACCGTCCCAGGTCCAGAATTTGGGCACGAACACATCCATGACGCGGTACGGAATCCACCAGTAGTAGATCGCCACGAAGGCGCCGACGCACAGCGCAGCGACGCACAACAGCCAGCGTGACCGCAACGGCGCCAACAGCGCGCCCAGCGCGAGATAAACGCCGTAGTAATGCAAGATGTCGCCCTCCCAGAAAGGGTAGAACGCATAGCCACCGATCAGCAGCGCGAGCGCGCGCTGCGCGTAGATGCGGCGCGCGCCAGCTATCCCGCGAGCTGGATCGCGCTGCGCAGCCCGGGACACCATCAGAGACAGGCCCGCGCCCGCCAACAGCACGAAGAGGGCCGCTGCCCTACCGGTGAAGGCGTCCCGCAGCGCCTTGACCCAGGCGGGGTCGCGCCCACCCATCGCCATCACGACGCCGTAGTTGACCAGCACCATGCCGACAAAGGCCAAACCCCTCGCCACATCCAATCCATCGAGACGGGGCAGCGAAGCCGAGCGCAGGGGGGCCGTAGTCATCGCGTATGAGTATGACCCCTTCGCCCTGCTCACGGTCAGCGTTGTCGAGTTCCTCGCCTCTTTGACGGTCGACCGGCGCAGCTCCGCGCGCGTATCTGGTGCGCTACATCTTCGGCGCCGGGCGAGCTTTGCCCGTGCTTTTGCAGACGGTCCTCATACCGTGCATGAGGCAGAAACCGCTTCACCGCGAGCATCCGAACGGACCAGCCTGTCGTGCATATCCTCTCCATCGTCGGCGCCCGACCCAACTTCATGAAGGTGGCGCCCCTCATCCGCCGCCTGAAGGCGCGCGGCCACGTCGCCAGCTTGGTCCACACCGGCCAACACTACGACGCGAACATGTCCGACGCCTTCTTTCGCGACCTCGGCATGCCCGACCCGGACCGTCACCTGGGCGTCGGCTCGGGCAGCCACGCTCAGCAGACCGCCAAGGTCATGGCTGCCTTCGAGCCGATCGTCCAAGAGCTCGCGCCGGACGTCGTCGTCGTCGTCGGCGACGTCAACTCGACGCTGGCGTGCACGCTCGTCTGCAGCAAGCTGCGAATCCCGGTGGCGCACGTCGAAGCTGGACTACGCAGCCGCGACCGCGACATGCCCGAGGAGATCAACCGACTGGTCACCGACTGCATCGCGGACCTGCTGTTGACGCCGTCTCCAGACGCCGACGAAAACCTGCGCGCAGAAGGCGTCGAAGACAGCCGTATCGTCCGGGTCGGAAACATCATGATCGACTCTCTCGTCGACCAGCTGCCGCGCGCCGAAGATTCAGACGTCTTGGAACGGCTCGGGCTCAACGCAGGCAAATACGGCGTCGTGACGCTCCACCGCCCCTCGAACGTCGACAACCCAGAGGTGCTCGGCGGCATCCTCGACGCGCTCCGCGACGTCGCGAGAGAGGTCCCGCTGGTGTTCCCTTGCCACCCGCGAACGCGCGCGCGGTTGGAGGCCCTGCCGGGCGGCAGCGACGGCCTCCAGCTAACCGAACCGCTGGGCTACATCGACTTCATGGCGCTGGTCGCGCGCAGCCGGATCGTGCTGACAGACTCAGGAGGTCTGCAGGAAGAGACGACGTGGCACCGCATCCCGTGCGTCACGATCCGCGAGAACACCGAGCGCCCAATCACGATCACCGAAGGCAGCAACGTGCTAGCCGGCACAGACCCTGCGCGGATCCGGGATCTCTCGATGCAGGCGCTGCAGAAGCCTTGCGGCGAGCACCCGACGCCGTCACTCTGGGACGGCAAGACGGCCGATCGAATCATCGACGCGCTGGTTGGTTGGCACGAGCAGCGCTGAACGATCTGCCGCTCGTCGCCGGACCAGAACAGATCAGCGGCCCTGCAAGCGCCGCAGCCGGTCGACGGCCGCAGGCATCCCTGGTCGGTGGATCAAAAGCCGCTCGAGCGCTTCGATCGCCGCTGACACGTCACCCTCTCGCTCGAGAACTTCTGCTAGCAACAACCGCGACGGACGCTTCGGCTCCAAGACCAGCGCCCTGCGAAGCAACGCCTTGCCGTCGACGAACTCTCCGCCCTCCAGCAGCAACCTCGCGAGCGCTTCAAGCTCGTCCGCTGTCGCCGATGCCCGCTCAGTGAGCGGCGTCAGCAGCTCGATCGCGCGCCGGCGAGCCTGCGCCGCCGCTTCGCCCCACTCAGGATTCTGCTGCAGACGCGGCAAGATGCGGAGCAACATATGCGCGTCGTCGAACGCGACCGCGATCGCCACGTCGGGCCGCGCAGCGTCGACCAGAAGCGTGTTCATCAAACGATCTTTATGACCGCCGACCTCGACCGCGCGGCGATAGGCAGCGATGGCGCGGCGTTCGTCACGGCCGAGTAAATAAGAGGCCGCAGCTATGCAGGCTTCGGGGCTCTCCGGCGACATGTCCATGCCGCGAATGATCCAGTCGCCGGCTCCAGGCTGCTCGAGCCAACCGACGCCGAGCTGCCCCGCCAGCGACCACAGCAGACCGTAGGTCGGCGCGTGACGGCGAGCGTCCAGCGCCTGTTGCTGCGCGAGCGCGGCGGCCTCACGCCGCGCAGCCGACAGCTGATCACCGCCGATACCTGCCGCGGATACTTGCGCGTTCGCGTCCCGCCACGTGAGGCTCGCGCGTCGTAGCAGATACTCGGCGTGACCTGGGCGTAGCTGCAGCGCTTGCTCGACGAGGCGCGCCTGTTCGGACGGTCGAGATGCCGCCGCCGGTGACCCACCGCCGCCCACCGAAGTGTCCGACCCGATCGCCTCGGCGCGCCGCCACAGGGCGTCTGCTCGGTGCATCTGCCAAGCGCGCGGGACACCAAACACGAGCAGCAGCGCCGCGCAGCCACCGATGACCACCGTCAGCGCGCGACTCGACCGCGCCGAGCAGACCGCGGAAGAGCCCGATACGACCGCCGCCGCGATGAGCAAAAGGGTCAACCCGATCGCAGGCACGCGAAGCCCGAAGTCTGTCATGCCGTGGGCAAGCACAGCGACGGCACCGAACATCATGCCTACCGCGAACACGTCGCAGGTGTCGGTAGGCCGCGTCGCCCTGACCACCCACACCCGCAGAACAGACAGAGCAAACCAGAGCTGGAGCACGAGACCGCAGAGTCCGACCTCCGCGAGACTCTCTGCGTAAAAGTTCTCGGCGTGCTGTGCGCGACCGCCACGCGCTGATTCGTCGAACAGCGGGAACACAAACTCGTAGGCCCCCTGACCAACGCCGAAGGCCGGAAAGTGCGCGAACATCCTCAACGTGTCTCGCACCAGCGCCAACCTCCCGGCGTCCGAATCCTGCGCCAAGCCCACAGCGGCGAAGCGGTCGAAGACGAGGTCTATGCCTTTGGGCAGCAGGCACACGAGCAGCGCAACGAACAGCGCGAACGCTAGCCACGGCGTGCCTCGCAGGACGCGGGTCCGCTGTAGCACCAACGTGAGCACGACGCCGGCGGTACACATCGAGACGAGCCCCATCCGCGACCTGGAGACGGTTACCGCAAACGCACAGAGCACGACCGCCGCGATCAAGACCCGGTCGACGCTCCGGCCGGGCCACCGAAGATCTGCGACGAAGCTGGTCACGTGGTTACCGACGAGACCCAAGCGCCCGCACATGCGCGCCAGGATCACCGCAAAGGCACAGCCCAACGCCAAGTTGACGAACTCCGCGCCGTGTCCGTAGTGAACGAAGCCACCGATCAACGGCGCATACAGATCGACCGAGAAACTTGGAGGAGTGACGCCGACTAGGTTGACCAAGATGGTCACCAGGGACAGCAATACCCCGCAGGCCACGACTGTCATGCAGAGCCGCCTGAGACGCGCAGCGTCTCGATAAAGCTGCACGCCGACCACGAAGAGGACCGCTGCGGAGAGCAACAATGGCAGACACTCGGCGGTGCCGTCCGGATAGAGGCTGAGCGGCAGCGCGGACGGCATGCCGTCGGCAAGCGGCGGCGCCGAGAGACGGGCGCGCCACGTCGCCGCCGTCGCCGGCGCTACGCGAGCGAGGAGCGAATTAGGCCACTCGATCGATTGGAGGCCAACGAAGCCCACGAAGCCGAACGCAGGAACAAACGACCAGCTCCACCGCATGGCGACGCCTCCCCAGATCACTCGAACAGTAGCGAGCGACCCGACGAATCCTGCGACCCCAGCGACGACGGCGTGGCTCAGCGGCAGGACCCCCCCGAACGCAAACGCCAGCCACACAACGAGCGCCAGCAACGAAAACTCACTGGCATCATCGCACAGGCGCAGCCACTTCGAGGACGACATCGGGCCGCGACCATACCCGGACAGTTGAAGCCGGCGCACACCCGTCTCTGGCAGAAGCACATCGCGCGCACTGCGCGACATCCCTACATCTACTCGCGCGGCGAGGCGGACCCGCTCGCGGCGCGTATCCGTCGAACCACGACCGCCGCCGTGGTCACGAGCAACATGCTCCCGTAGCCAGCCGCCACACCGGACGCGATCCCGGCTGCGCCGTCAGACACAGCCCACGAGGTGACTCCGAGGGCCGCAACGGCGAACGCGACGTGCGCCCAAAACAGCCAGCCCACCCAAGCGACCGACAGCAAAAACTGGGCGAGCGGGCTGTAAACGGAGACGAAGAGGGCCGCGACCACGCACCACCGCAGCGCGCGGGCGTCGCCCACGAAAGCGTCACCGAAAAGGCCGAGCACGAGGTCGGGGAAGCACAGCAAGAGGCCTCCGGCAGCTCCGACGACGACGAGGTTCACCGCGATGCCCACGGTGACCGTACGCGCGACCGCGGCGCGGTCGAGGCCCTCCTGGGACAGCCAGGGCAGCAACACACGGCCGACCTGCACCGGGAACTCGACCAGCACCGCGAACCAACGGAAAGCAGCGCCGAATAACCCTAGCTCTGCTAGGCCGACGGGTGTCGCCGCGACAACCCGGCGGCAGCCCCATTGCGAAGACTGCATCACGATGGTTGCAGCGTGCGTCAGCGCAGCGAACCGGAACACTTCGCGCAGCAGAACGGCGCTGCCCTGGATACGAAGCTTTATCCCGCGAGCGCGGCAGAGGCGGAGCAACACCGCCGCCCTCAGCACAAGCTGTGCGCCGTACTGGGCGGCCAGGCCCGCGATCGCGCCGGCGACGCCGAAGAGGGGCGCCAGCGCAGCCGTCGCCGCCAGACCGATCGCAGACGAGAGGACGTTGGTGACCGTGACCGCACGGAACCCCTGGAACGCGGTGACGGCTGACAGCGCCGCCTCCTTGAGCCCGGCAATGAGCAACAACAGACCGCTGACGCGCACGGCTCCATCGAGTTGGGGGACGCCCAGCGCGTGCGCCGTCGGGCCGCCGACTGCGGCCAAGACGCCACCGAGGACCAGCCCGATCGTCCCTGCGAGCAGCAGACCGCCGCCGAGCAACCGCCCGGTGCGGTCGGGGTCGCGGTCCTTCCAACGCGCGACGAACCGGAGCACGGCGTGGTTGAGTCCGAGCGCGGCCAGACTTTGGACCATCAACGCGAATGTCTGGATCAAGCCGTAGGCGCCGAGTCCTTCCTTGCCCAGGATGCGCGCGACGAGCACAGCGGCGCAGAAGTCCAGGAGCCGCCCGCTGGCCACGCCACCGAGCGACCAACCCGCGTGGCCGATCATCGGGAACCGCGCCAACAAGCCGCGCCAACCCGTGGCCCGCGTAGTTTCAGCGCTGTTGCTCATGCACGCTCCTAGGCAAATCCGACACGGGCCGAGCGCAACCTAGCCATGCGACCCCAACGCAGGGTTTCTCCCGCGCCGCGTCGAGGCGCTACCGGCAGGCGCCGCGATTCGCCCTCTACGCTGGCGTTAGCGTCGCGCAGCGCGCCTGATCTTGGCGCCGCTTGATAACTGCTGGAGGTCTGCATCTGCACGTGACGATAGCAAGACATATCGCCTGGACGGCCAGCCGAGAACCGGTCGCGGTCGCGCGGAAACGATCTGAAGTTTTCGATCACCTCCAACCACCAGAAATGTCCGCGATCGCCCAGCGCCTACGACATCGATCGTATGCTATCCTGAGCGGCCCATTTTGACCCACCTTATGCCGCTCTGCCCCTCCCTCAGACCCGTGCTTTTGGCCGTGGCCGCGGCCGCGTCCGCTGGCGCGCCGACGGCGCTTGCAGAGCAGAACGTGGCGCGCGCGGTCGAAGCAGCGCCGTCGTGGAGCTCTCCCCAAGGACCGGGACGAAAGCCCGGACAGCAGAGACCTGGAGCGCGGCCCTCGCGCCCTGCCGATCCGACGCAGCAAACCGATTCCGACGACGAAGAGGCCGCGTCGCCGCTGTTCGTTTGGCGCTCAGCTTGGTCCCGATCAACGTCTTTCGATGAGGTCTCTACCAATGCGACCAGCGCACCCAAGCTGCCGCAGCGACCCGGCTCTGGCAGAACACCTAGCGGAGGCGGCCCTGGCGTTGGTGGCGGGGGCGGCCCTGGCATCGGCGGCCCCATCACGAACTGGACGCCATACATCCAAATACCAGCGGCCCCGCGCCCCATCTCGATCTACATGCCGTAGGAACGCGCACGCAGCACCTTCGAGGCCGCGAACGTTCCCCACTCCTCTTCTCTCTACACCACCACCCCAGATCCTGACGAAGACCGCTGCTAGCCGCTCGATCGCGCCCACACCCGCGAATAGCGCGCGCCAAGCGCAAAGCCCCCATGCTCGCAATCCTTGGAACCCTGGCCGCTGCGTCGATTACGACGTGGCTGATAACGCCAGGCTGCAAACGGCTAGCCGTGCGTATCGGGCTCGTAGACACCCCCGGTATCCGAAAACAGCACTCTAAGCAGATCCCGTATCTGGGCGGCGTCGCGGTGATGCTGGGAATCCTCGCAGGAATCGCCGTGATGGCGCTGCTGTCGGCGAATGGTTACCTCCCGGCGGCCGCGGAGCTGAACGCCCAGCAGGTCGCCATGCTCGGCGGTTGCGCCGCGATGTTCTGCCTCGGTCTGCGCGACGACGTCCGCCCGCTGCAGGCGGGGCGCAAACTGATCGCTCAAACCCTCGTCGCCGCCGCGATGTGGGCGGCAGGGATCTACATCGACACCATACCGATAACCGAGACCGTGACGCTCGAGCTCGGGCTCTGGTCGATCCCCGTGACGATCCTCTGGATCGTAGGCGCGACGAACGCCGTCAACATGATCGACGGCCTTGACGGCTTGGCGGCAGGAGTGGGCGCGATCAGCGCCGCCGCGATCAGCCTGCTCGCGTTCCAGTTCAGCGGGGACGCGACCGGCTACGTGATGGCGATCCTCGCCGCCAGCCTTGTCGGGTTCCTGCGCTACAATCGACACCCCGCCAGAATTTTTCTCGGTGACTCCGGGAGCCTGCTGATCGGGTTCTTGCTAGCGACCTGTGCGATCACTGCTTCTGGCACCGCGTCAAATATGACCGCCGTGGTGGCGCCCTACATCGTCCTGGCGCTGCCGATCCTCGACATGACGTTCGCAGTGCTGCGTCGCACGATCGAGCGACGAGGCATGTTCTCGCCCGACCACAACCACATCCACCACCGCTTGCTAACGCGTGGAATCTCGCATGGGCGCGTGGTTCACCTGCTCTGGGGGCAGTGCGCGTGCCTCACAGCCGTTGCGATCCTGCTGCTGAACCTCAGCGCTAATGCCCTGCAGAGATGGATGGCCGTCAGCGCGGTCTTACTCGCGCACGTGCTGATCTTCCGCGCCAGCGGCGCCGTCCGCCTTCGTGAATCCTTCGCTGGCTTCCGCAGCGCTGCGACCCGCATCAAAGAGATCCGCTCGAACAACCGGGTCTACGATGAACTTCAACTGGCTTTCCAGTCAGCGCGCAACATCGACGACTACTGGCGCTCGATCGAACTCTGCGCCGAACAGCTGGGGTTCAAGCAGATCGCGCTCGAAATGAAGCGCCGCGACGGCAGCGTTGACCGACGCAAGTGGCGTTCGACCGGCCATGACGCCTGCTCCATCCAATCGATGCTGCCGATCGAGCACCGGCGGGCGGGCCCGCCGTTGTCGCTCAAGCTAGAAATCGACGCCATCTCCTTGGAGAGCGCCGCGCTGCGCATCGCGTTGCTGGGCAAACTCCTGGACCGCCACAGCATCGCTAAGCTGCCTGCGGCGGCGGCGAAAGCGCCTCATGCAGCCAAAGTCAGGCCTCGGACCGTACGCGAGCATACCGCGTAGGCGACCCGGCCACGGGCATCCCCGTGCACGGCCGGTCGCGAAGCGCGTGCGCGACGCTGTAACCACGCGGCCGTCGGTGATTCAGCGGTTCCTGAGGGGGTCGTAGAACACGCCAATGTTGAACCCGAGCGCCTGCGACATCGTCTGTCGCGTCCACGAACCGTAGGTGTGTTGAACCGAGATGACGTCACCGGGCTTAATGACGACCTCCGCCTGCCTGTAGTCGTTACCACGGATGCCGAACGTGACCGCCAGGATCGTGCCGTCCAAACGCTTACGATACACGGTCGCGTAAGGAGGCCTCACGCCAGGATCAGCCCCGCCAGCCATCGCGATAGCCTGTAGCAGATTGTATTCCGTATCTCGCGGATACTGAATCGCACCAGGTTTTCGGACCAAGCCCATGACCGTAAAGATCGATGGATCCCATCGCTCGACCTCGACGGTCTCGCCGCCGCGCAAGGGAACGTCGCGAAACGGAATGTTCAGCCCTTTGACTGGCAGCAGCAGCTCCTGCACAGCGACCTCGCCCTCCGACTGCGGCGCCGATGAGATGCGGATGTGCCGCGCGCCGCCGGTGGTATCCGGCGAGGTGAGGATGCCGCCCGCCGCCGTCAACGCACCGACCAGGGTCAGGTTCGCGGCGGTGAGGTCGTGGTAGCCCGGCTTGGTCACGCTCCCGAGGACGGCGACACGGCGCGTGCTCGCTTCGGCGACTTCGACGAGCACCGTCGGCCGGTATCGTAGGAGCGCAGGATAGGCAGCATCGGCCAGCTCAGCCTCGATAGCGCCGAGCGTTTTACCCTCGACCTTCATGCGTCCCAGCGGCCCCACGCTGATGGCCCCGTCAGCGCCGACGCGAACCTTGAGCGGCACCGCGTAACCCTGCGGGAGAGCCTGACTCAAGCCGGTGACCGCCAACACGTCCTCGGCGCCGACCAGCAGCGGGCCGCCGGCCGCGGGCACTTTGGGGATCTGCTCACCGTCGAACTCAGGCTGGATCGGGCCCGCCGCCTCGAACGCGCGCAAGAGGTCTTCGTCGGGCCAGAACTGGCCCCCGATGGAGCACGCAGCCAGCGTCAGCGCCAGCGCGCAGAGACAGCGAAAGGTCGTTGCCATTGCGGTTCGTCGAGTTCCAGCCAAAGCGTCGGACAAGTCGTCGCGATCGAGCACAACAGACGTTCCCTAGCCAAGCAACGCCCATCTGATAAACTACAAAGGCCTGATTCACAGCGACTGGGCCCTCCCATCTGTAGATCCAGCCTGTCTGCACCGTGAACGCACCGAACAAAGCCCCGCCGACCAACAGAGAAATGTCGTTCGGGCAAGTCCTGGCCATGCTCTGGCGAGGCCGATGGACGATCTTGGCGACCACGCTCGTGGTGACCTTGGCCGCGTTCATCTACGGCGAAGTGACCGGCTCGCGCTGGCGCGCTGAGTCCCGCTTGTTCATCAACGCCGGAGTCAACGCCAAGGCCGGGCCCGAAGTGATGGCTCTGGGCTTCGGCGCCACGAATTACGCGCAGACCCAAGCCGAGGTCATCGTGTCTGGCGAGATCCTGCGCAGCGCTTTGACTCGCTTCCACGAGGAGTTCCCCGACTCGGAGATCAACAAGGACGAGACCATCACGGTCCCTTGGCTGAAATATCACCTCCGCGCCGAGGTGGGCAGCGACAACGACGTCATCACGCTGACGTTAGACAATCGGCACAAACACGAGGCGTGCGCGCTGGTTAACGAGGTGGTCGAGGCCTACCAAAAGTTCCAGCGGAAGATGCAGCGGAACTCCGCTACGGAGCTCTACCGGATCCTCGACATGGATCGGAAGCGTTACGAGGTCGAATATGACACCGCGCTCAGAGCCCTTGACGAATACTGCAAGAAACACCCTGCGATGCGGCTCGACATGCAGGGTGCGCGGGCCTCGGTCGAAGAGCACGGCAGAGTTCGCAAGCTGATCCACGACGTCGACCAACGACTGCTGACGGCGAGGACCGAAGCAGCGACGGCGGCGGATTTCGTGGACAACCCGAAGCTCCTTGCGCAGCTCAACCTTGGAGCGACAGAAACCGGCAAGCCCCTGATTTCTCCGCCTGAGGAGCTGTCTACGCCAAGCGCAGAGGCGGCGATCCTCGCGCAGGTGGAGAAGCTGGGCAACCAGCGGGTAGAGCTGCTCGTCGAACTGCAGCCGGAGCACTGGCGCGTCGCGGCGCTCGACCGCGACATCGCGGCGCTCAACTCGCAGCTCAGCAAGATGCGCAGCGTCGATGCAGAGAATTTGGAGAGCTACGCCGCCACATTGCTCGCAGCGCTGGACCGTCGCGTCGCGTCGATCCAGGCCGAGAGGCAGGTCCTGCTCCCGCTGCTGGCGGACGCAGAGCGCGAGGTGCTCGCGGTCAGCGAGCACGAGCTCGAATACAACCAGCTCAACAGTCGCGCCGAACGAACCAAACAAACGCTCGACAACGCCTACGCACAGCTACAGCGCATCAACATCGACCCGGACTCGGGCAAGACCGTCGCCCACGTCCTGGACTACGCTGAACCCAACGAAGCCAAGCTTGCATCTGGCCAGCCCATCAGGCTCCCGACCGGCATCTTGCTAGGCCTGCTCGCGGGCATAGCGCTAGCCTGGTTCCAGGGCATGCTCGATACGCGGGTGCGAACGGCGGAAGAGCTCCAGCGGCGCCTACCCGTGCCAATCCTGGCCAGCATGCCGCAGACTCAGGCTGCCCCCAAGGAGACGGACGCTCCGACGACGACGTGGGACAACGAACATGAGTTCGCCGAAGCTGCGCGCACGCTCCGGACGGCGATCTACTTCGGGCTCGCCCAAATCGAGGGTACGAGCATCCAGATCACCTCCGCAGAGCCCGGTCCCGGCAAGTCCACTATCGCCAGCATCCTGGCGATCGCGATGGCCAAAGCCGGACACCGCACGCTGCTGATAGACGGCGACCTCCGCAAGCCCGTTCAGTCAAAGCGATGGCAGGTGTCAGGCCCTGGCGGCATTACGTCCGCGGTCGCCGAGGACCTGAGACTCATCGCCGCGGTCCACGAGACTGAGGTTGACGGGCTCGACCTGCTTGCCGCCGGCACGCCGCCTTCGAACCCGACGGAGATCCTGAACAGCGAAAAATTCGGAGATTTGATCGCTCAAGCTTGCGCGACATACGATCGAGTCATCGTCGACTCGTCACCGATGCTACCCGTCGCCGACGCGCGCATTCTCGCGACGAAGTGCGACGCCACAGTGCTAGCCGTTAGCGGCGGTTCGACGTCGACCAAGAACGTCAGCGCCGCTTACGACGCGCTCACCCAGGTGAACGCGACCGTACTTGGGATCGTGCTCAACAACATGCCGAAGATGAAGGGCGAGGTCGCCTACTCCTACGGCTACGGCTACGGCGGCGGCGTGCAGGCTCGACAACCTTATGCGTTCACGGCAGCAGGCCCCGAAGTCGAGGTGACGCGCCAGCCGACGTCGGGGCCGTCGCGCGACTCATCCGCAGCCGACGACGGCCACGCAGACGAGCGTCCATCTGCGGATTAGCGTCTCAGAACAGGCGACATGCTCTCGATCCTTCTCGCGCTGATCGTCGCCGCGACGCTGGCGAGCGGCCCGTTCTGGCGCCGCGATAAGGAGCACCTGCTGCTGCACTTCTGGGCGATCTACTGCGGCTTTTGCCCGGCCACGGCGTTCGGCTTCGAACCGCTGGCATACCGTTGGGTCATGGGCCTCGCGATCGGCGGAATCGGCGTCTGGTGGTACGTCCGCAGACATCCCCGGACGATCGACACGATGATGGCGATGCCGCTGCTGATGATCGCGTGGGCGCTCAGCTCGTCAATCTACTCAGACCTGCCCGAGTATTCGATCGCGCGCGCTGTTGCGCTGCTGCCGATGTATGCCACGGCCTTTCTCGGTGTCCGCACGCTGCTACGGCAAGACCGAGGCCTAGAGAACGTCTCAAACTCGCTGCTCACGCTCGTGTGGGTGTCCCTCGCAGTGAGCGTCGCCTACTGGATCACTGGCGTAGACAACGTCGGCACATCGCAGGAATACCGGGCATCAGACGACTACCGCTTTCACGGCCACTGGAAGGCGACCGGAATGGCCCACCTGCTCGCGTCGGCGCTGCCTTTCCTCTGCTTACCGCTGACGCGTTCCGCAGGTTGGCGGCGATACGCGCTGCTCGCGTTCTCGGCGTTCATCATATACCTGCTGTTGATCACCAGATCGCGGGCAGGCCTGCTGGGCGCAGTCGCCGTCCTGCCGATCGGTTACTTTGCGATCCTGCGCGGCATGCAGATCGTACGGATCACTGTCTCAACGCTCACAGCAGCCCTCGCGGTCATCATTCTTTGGCAGGCCTTCGCGACCGAGAAGGCCTACCGATTCCTTCGCATCGAGGACGCGGTGTCGATGATGAGCAGCCGCGTGGACGGCCGCTGGGACATCATCTGGAAGGGAGCGCTAGAGAGCCCGTGGGTCGGACACGGCTATGGCACGGTTCGCTACGTGAATCAAACCGGAGCTAAGAGTTGGCACCTGTCGGCCAGCACCGCGGACCATATCCACACCCACAACGAATACCTCTCGTTGTTCTACGACCTAGGTGTCGTTCCGGCCCTCGCGTTCGCGGCCTTCATGGCCGTGATCGCGATCCGAGGTGTCAAACTCCTGCGGTTCCCGGCTTCGCGGATGCGCAACCTGCTCGTCGCGACCTTCCTCTCGTGGTTCATCACTGCCGTGGACACAGTTACTCACGACGGCCTAATGACGATCGGCAATCCCGGGTCCACCTGGTTCTGGATCAAGAGCCTCATGATCTACTACGGCTATGAGCAGCTGCGCGCGGCCAAGCGGCCGTCGGTAGGACATCTGTCGAACTCAGCTGCTCAAGGCATCGCGTCGTCGAGCGCGGAGCGCCTCGATTTCGCGAACCGCTAATCAGCGCGATCTGATCCTGCGCCACGCATCGACGCGTGCGCTTCGAACAGCACACGCTGCCCCTCCAGCAGCTGCGCTGCAGGGATCGGCTCCTCGCCGCCGCGCGCAGCAGCGGCGAAGGCGGCGAGCATCTCGGAGACACCCTTTTGCTGGCCCCGGGGCGCCGCGGCGCCGCGGTGGCCGTGCCACTTGATCGAACGCCAATCGTCCAGCACCGCAGAGACGCCGCCGCCGTGCACTTCGACGCGCTCCTTGCCGATGGATCGGTGCCCGTCCGTCGCGTAGGTGATCGCAGCGATCGAGCCGTCTTCAAAGGTCATGGAGAGCACCGACGCGTCGCTCGTCGGATGATTGACGTCGGTGCCGAAGGTACCCAGCGCGCGCACCTCGCGGACCGGCGCGCCGACGAAGCCGCGGCACCAGTCGACAAAGTGACAGCACTCACCTAGCAGCCGACCGCCGCCCTCTGCCGGGTCGTGCACCCAGTGGTCGTCGGGAATCCGGCCAGCCTGAACCCGGTAGTTCAACACCAGCGGCGTCGTCCTACCGGTAAATCCCTGGGTCAGCGCGACGGTGTGCGGCGAGAACCGGCGGTTGAAGCCGACCGCCAACGCTGGCCTATCCGGCCCCAGTTCGTCGAGCAGCGACTCAATCTGCTGCAGAGATGCCTGCGTCAAACAGAGCGGCTTCTCGACCAGGACGTGCTTGCCGGCGCGCAGCGCCGCGCATACGTAGTCGGCGTGCGAGTCGTGGCGCGTAGCGATGACGACCGCGTCGATGCTCGGGTCGGCGAAGACCTCCTTGGCAGCCGTCGTCGCGCTAGCGAAGCCGAATTTGCGCCCGGTCTCGCCGGCGCTCGCGCCGCTGGTTGCGCACAACGTGACCAGCTGCGCGTCGGCCATCTTCGCCAGCTCAGGCAGCAGCACGCCCTTGGCATAACCCCCGGCGCCGAGCACCCCCCAGCGAAGCGAAGTAGGCGCGCGTGCGGCGGCGGTCACAGATCGGAGCGGGATCTTACGCTGCAAAGGCTCGTCCGTGGCGCGCGCTGACGCGTTGGGATAGCTCAACAACAGGCCGAGCGGCCGCTCCTCCTCGCTCTGAAGCGCCTCGTAGGCCGATAATCCGGCGTCGATCGGGTAGCGGTGCGTCACCAACCGCGTCGGCGTAACAGCGCCATCAGCGACCAGGTCAAGGAACGCCGCAAGGTTGCGCTGTTCGGTCCATCGCACGTGACCGATCGGATACTCCAGACCGCGCTCTTCGTAGTTCGGGTCGTAGCGGCCCGGGCCGTATGACATGCTCAGCCGCAGCTCGATCTCTTTTTTGTAGAAGGCGTCGCGCGGCACGTCGAGCCCGACGCTGCCGACGACGACGACGCGCCCGCGATGACGGAGCATCTCCGGGGCCTCTTCTATCGGACGGTTCGACGTCGTCGCCGCGGTCAACAGCACAGCATCGACGCCACGGCCGCCGCTAAACTCGCGCGCGCGCTCGACGACATCAGCGGTCGCGACCACATCGGCGCCTAGCTCTGCCGCGAGCGCCGTGCGCGCCGGATCGAGGTCTACGCCCAAGACCCGACAGCCGCTCGCGCGCAGCATCTGGACCGTGAACAGCCCCAACAGCCCCAACCCGACCACCACCGCGCGCTCACCCAGCCGCAGGTCAGCTTGACGCACTCCCTGCATCGCGATGGCGCCGATCGTGGCAAAGGACGCGTCCTCGAACGCGACGCCGCCCGGCAGCTTCGCGCACAGGTTGCGAGGCACGGCGAGCAGCTCGGCGTGGCTCGCGTAGCCAGCGCCACCACAGGCGACGCGGTCGCCAGGACAGAGTTCGTGGACCTTCTCCCCGCACGCGACGACCGTTCCGGCGGCCGAGTAGCCCAGAGGTATCGGCGTGTCGAGCTTTGCGAACGTCTTCTGGAGCGCGCTGCCGAGGCCCTCGGTGCGGATCTTCTGGATCACTTTGCGCACTAGGTCCGGCCGCGCCCGGGCCTTGGCGAGCAGCGACTTCTGGGCGAGGTCGACGATCATCTTCTCCGTCCCGGGAGAAACGACAGAGCACGCGGTCGCCACTAGCACAGAGTCCGGGCTAATACGCGGCGATGGCACGTCGGCCAGCCAGAGCTCACCGGTGCGATAGGACTGGAGAATCTGCTTCACAGTGGCATGTTGCGTTGGTCGTCAGCGCCTCACGCCCCATGGACGATTAGCGCTGACTGACTCCACCTTGCCGTCGTATGCGTATCCGTCAAGCACGCCAGCTGTATTCGTCCATCCGGCACACCCGCCTGACACAGCTCTGGCATCGTGCGAGGCTGATGTTTTTGCGTCGCGCGGGCTGGACGCGTCGAGGCGCCCTCGGACTACCGCCGCGGCTATCCGAGACGACGCCGCCACCCCGACTGACGGCAGCTCCCCACGCGCCGATGGTTGAGCGCGAGCAAGGCGGCGCCGCGCTGCAGCTGCTGAGCCAACGCGTCCCGCTACAACTCCCGCTCGACTGGACGGTCCCGACGGTCGAAGTAGGACGACCGCTCGCGGAGCTGGAGATCCACTACCTCGACTGGCTCGCAGACCTCGACGACCAGGAGTTCAGCGACGTCTCCCGCGACTGGATAAACCAGAACAGCGCCCCCGCCGGGAGCCGACCCTGGCGCACCAGCTGGAACGCCTACGGCCTCTCGATCCGCTGCATGAACTGGCTCCGTGGACTCACCGAGCGAGGCGCCGGCGTCCCCGCCGGGCCCCGCGCCGCGATCGCAAGCGAGGTCGCGCGCCAACTCAACTTCCTTGAACGCAACCTTGAGCTCGACCTGGGCGGCAACCACCTGCTGAAAGACCTGACGGCGCTGCTGACCGGGGGCGCCTACTTCGACGGCGCCGCAGCCGAACGCTGGACGCAGCGCGCGACGAGGCTGCTGGCGCGCGAGCTGCCCGAGCAGCTGCTCGCCGACGGCATGCACTTCGAGCGTAGCCCTTCCTACCACGCGCTGGTGTTCCTGGACCTGCTGCAGTGCCACCGCGCGATGCCCGCCTCGCCGCTGAGAGACCATCTTTGGCGACGGCTGCACGACGCCGCTCGGCCGCTCGTCGACCTTACGCACCCCGACGGCGGGCCGAGCCTGTTCAACGACGGCGGCATGACCAAGGCGCCGGCTGCGAGCGCGGTGACGTCGCTGTTCATCGAAGCGGGCGGCGACGTCCCTGCGACCCGACCGGTGTTCGCCTTCGAGGACGCTGGCTACTTCGGAATGCGCGGCGCCGGCGAGCTGCTGATCGTCGACTGCGGTCCGATCGGCCCGGACCACCTGCCCGCGCACGGCCACGGCGACGTACTCGCGTTCGAGTGGAGCGTCGGCGGGCGTCGCATCTTCGTGGACTTCGGCGTCTACGAATACACGGCCGGCGAGTGGCGCGCGCGGTCACGCGCGACCCGGAGCCACAACACCGTGACCGTAGACGGCGCCGACCAAGCCGAGTTCTGGTCTGCGTTCCGTGTCGGTCGTCGACCGAAGATCCTCGAGCGAAGCTACCGGGGCGGTGACGTCGGGTTCGAGCTGACAGGCAGCCACGACGGTTTCTCGCACCTCGCGGGTCGCCCGGTCCACCGCCGCCGGATCGACGCAGCGCCGGGACGAGTCGATCTGCGCGACGAGGTCTTAGGCGGGGCCGGCCAGATCGTCGAGTCACGGCTGCTGCTGCACCCGGACTGCGAAGCAACGCGCAGCGCGGACGGCTTCTGTGTCCGCAGCGGCCCGGTCCGCGTCGATGCCGTGACCGACGCCCAGATCAGCGTCGAGGACGCGTGGTGGTGCCCGGACATCGGCACCAAGATCAGGACGAAGCAGCTGGTGCTGACGCTGGGGCGCGCGCCCGTCGCCTCGCGCATCACCCTGCGAGTCCAGCCGTAGCGACGTCGGCGCAGCAGCGACGACGTCCGGTCGGCGATCTCGACGCTTCCTGTTGCGCGCGCGGACCACGTTGCCGAGCCTATGGGCTCATGCCGACATGCGCATCCTGTTCCTGAGCCACTACTTCCCGCCCGAAGGGAACGCCCCGGCGACGCGTGTCCACCAGTTCTGCCGACGTTGGGTCGAAGCTGGGCACGAGGTCACCGTCATCACGTGCGCGCCCAACGTGCCCGCTGGCAAAGTCTACGACGGCTACCGGAACCGGCTCTACCAGCGAGAACACCACGACGGAGTCGAGGTCATCAGGGTGTGGACCTTCCTCGCGGCCAACGCCGGGACCGTCAAACGCATCGCCAACTACGTCTCTTTTCTGCTTGGCGCCTTCCTAGTCGGACTTTTCCGCCGCAGCCCCGACGTCCTGATCGCGACCTCTCCGCAGATGTTCTGCGGGGTCGCCGGCGCGATGCTGCGGCTCGTGCGGCGCTGGCGCTTCGTGCTTGAGATCCGCGACATCTGGCCGGAGAGCATCACGACGGTCGGCGCGATGCGCAAGAGCGCCACGGTGCGACTGCTGGAGCACCTCGAACGCTGGATGTACCGCCGCGCGGATCGAATCGTCGCGGTCGGCGAGGGCTACCGCGAGAAGTTGATCGAGCGCGGTGTTTCTGCAGACAAGGTCACAGTCGTGACCAACGGTGTAGACCGAGAGGTTTTCACCCCCCGCGATCCAGACGTCGGGCTCCGCGCGCGCTATGGCTGGAGCGACAAGACCACCTTTGCCTACATCGGCACCGTCGGGATGGCCGCGGGCTTGGACGTCGTCTTGCGCGCCGCGAGGACGCTCTTGGAGCGAGGCCGCGCCGACATCCACTTCGTCATCGTGGGTGACGGCGCCGAGCGAGCGTCGTTGAGCGCGCGCGCCGCAGAGCTGGCTCCTGGCATGGTGACGTTCACGGGCTTGATGCCCAAGGCCGATATGCCTGGGGTGCTCGCTACGGTCGACGTGTGCCTCGTGCACCTGCGCGCCGCGCCCCTGTTCGAGACCGTCCTGCCGTCCAAGATGTTCGAGGCGGCCGCGGCCGCCCGACCGATCCTGTTGGGCGTCGCAGGCCACGCCGCCGCCCTGCTGGAAGAAACCGGGGCCGGCGTCGCGTTCGCGCCAGACGACGCCGGCGCGCTCGCGGACGCCGCGATCCGCCTCGCCGCGGATCCGGGCCTGCGCGCCGAGCTTGGCCGCGCCGGCCTCGAGCGCATGGCGCCCCGGTTCGACATCGACGCGCTCGCGGCGCGCTACCTCGACGAGCTGACCCGAGTGACCGCGCCGCAACGCTGAACGGCGAAACCTCGCGGTTTCGGCGGGGCGACAGGCGCTCAGCTGCTGCCGAGGCGAACCACACGCGCGTCGTCTATCGCGTTAGGATGACCGATCTGCGTAGGTCCGAAGACGAGCTCAGGCCTCGCGCTCGAACCCGCGACGGCGTCGACGCCATGCGTGCACTGCTACTTCTATCCATCAGCCTGACTTTGCAGGCCGCGCTCGCGGCCCAGAGCACGTGGTACGTCGACCCCGCGGGCAGCGACACGAACCCTGGCACGGCGCCAGGGCCGGCGTCGGCCTTCCGCACCGTCAACCACGCCAACTCGATCGCGGCGGCAGGCGACGTCGTCCGCCTCGCCGCGGCGACCTTCGGCCCGGAGCAAGGCGTCATCGTGCTGGGGGACAAGGACCTGATGCTGATCGGCGCGGGCGCGGCGCAAACCTGCCTGAAGGCGCACCCGACGTTGACCGTCAACGTCAACCGAGGATTTCCTGCTTCGCCCGTGCCGACGCAGCAGCGGCCCGTTGTGCTGGTGGAGGGGCCCGGTAACGTCCGTTTCCGCGGCGTCACGTTCGACGGCGACTTCCAGGTGCCGCCGACAGGCTTTCTGATCGGCGTGATCTACCGTAACGGCGCCGACGGGACGCTGGAGGACTGCGTCATCCGGAACTGCCGCGCGGATCCGGTCACGAGCAGCAGCGCTCCGGCCGGCCTCGTCGTCCGCGGCGACGACTCGTTAGACCCATGCCGGGTCACGCTCAGGGACTGCGCGGTCTACGACTTCGGTAAAGTCGGCGTGGTCTCGTTCTTCCGCGCCGAGGTCAACCTCGTCGACAACGTCATTCGGGGGTCCGGGCCGGACTCTGGCGCACCGCCACAAATCGGCGTCCAGATCAGCTTCGACGCCCAAGGATCGGTTCGACGCACGACGATCACCGACCTCTACTTTACTGGTTCGTCGACCGTCGCCGCGGGGATCATCACCTACGACGCGGGCGACGCGGTCCTCGACGACAATCACATCGGGAACTGCGAGCAAGGGATCTTCTGCACGCACACATCGAGCAACACGATGTCCGTCGTGATCCGCGAGAACGAGATCCACAACGCTGAAGCAGCCATCAGCCTAGAGAACATCGACTCGGCGCAGGTCATCGGGAACCGCTTGCAGCTGCGCTCCGACGCCTTCACCCAAGCTGCCTACGACGACAATGCGGGCCACCAGTGGTCCAACAACTCATACTCGACCTATAGCGGACAGGGCCCGCACCCAATCCCTGGCATCGGCGGGAACGTGGACCCGAACCCTGGCCGCGGCATCGACCTCCTCTCGGGGCCGACCGACGTCGCGGCGCTGACTGCGACCAGTCCGCCGGTCGCGATCGTGACAGCGTCGCTGCGCGACGTCCCTGGCCTCGCGGGCGACGACTTCGCCGTGGTCCACGAAGACCTCTCCATCAGCGTCGGGCTGAACGCTAACGGTGGCTTCACCACGACAACCCTTCCGCCGCTGCTCGCGAACCACGTCGCGGTTGACGTCGTCAGCGGCATGTTCGACGCGGCTCCAGGCGACGACCTCGCCGTGCTCGCGGTCGACGCTGCGACGCAAGCCAGCGTGGTGATCATCCTCAACAACGACCGCGCGGGCGCGTTCACGCCCGCTGGCGCAGTGACGCTGACCGGCCTACCCAACGCCACCGACCTCGCCAGCGGCGACCTCGTCACCGGTAACGGCAACGACCTCGTCGTCAGCAGCGCCAGCGGCGCGGCGTCGCTGCTGACGAACAACGGCGCGGGCGCGTTCGTCCAGAGCGCGCTCCCAGGAACCTCGGCTACGCCGATCGCGGGCCTCGCCGTCGGGGTCTTCAACGACGACAACCTGTTGGACGTCGCGGTGCTGACAGGCGACGCCACGGCCGGAGAGTTGACGGTGCTGACTGGCGACGGCGCAGGCGGTTTCACCGCGCTGCCGCCGCGCAACGTACCGGCGCACCCCCAGACGCTCGCCGCCGGCGACCTCGACGGCGATGGAGACGACGACCTCGTCGCTGGGTTCGGCGACCGCACCGCGACCGTCGGCGCGATCCTTGGTTCGATGACCGTGCTAGAAAACGAGGGCGCGAACTCCTTCCGTCTGTCCGTCTACCCGGCCGACAGACCGGTGACCGCGCTGACCGTCGGCGACCTCGACGACGACTCCACGCTAGGCGCCACCTTCGGCGACGTCGCGGCGGTCTCGCCCAGCAACTCGACCCTGTCGGTCTTCGGGGGCTTCCGGCAAGGCGCAGGCTTTGGCGACGGCGGCATCACCGCGACCGGCGCGGCGCCGACGGCGGTCGCGTTCGGCGACTTCGAAGGAGACGCGCTGCAGGACCTGCTGTTCATCGACGCGGCGGGCAAGGTCGTCACGCTCCGGGGCGCCGTCCAGGCGCGGGTCGACCGTATCGGCGTCGGCTGCGCGGGTAGCGCCGCGCGCATCCCTCAGCTCGACCTAGCGGGCTACCCAGCGATCCTGCCTACCAGCACCGCGCTCCCAATCCTGATGTCCGAGGCTATCCCGACAGGCATCGGCATCCTGGCGGTCGGCGCCGGTCCGCCGCCGCTGCTCTTACCGTGCTTCCCGCAGATCGATGTCTTCAGCTTGNTCACGCTCGAAGCNGGCATCACCGATCCNAGCGGGCGCTTCCTGTGGCCCTTCGTGCTNCCCACTTCGCTCGACACGCTGGGNGCGCCNATCTACTTCGCAGGCGCTGTCGTCGACCCCANCGCGCCGTNGTTCCTCAATATCATCAACATCTCGCTGACCAAGGGGCTGAAGGTCCGCGTCGGGCGCTGAANCGCNTCGGCGCNCCGCACCTGANGCGCTGCCGATCGCGCGCTACCGCGCGACGACGTCTCGNACGCCGAGCGCGTANCGCCGCTCGACNCCTTCGCAGGNCACGACCAAGTCGACCTCGATCCGCTGGATNNCTGCGNGCACNGGCAGCCAGAACAGCGCGGGTTGNGGACCTTCCTTNCCGGCGAGGACGATCTCTTGGTCNCCCACCGCCANCCGNACNTNCTTCNAGGACGTCAGCCGCACCTGNACGGGCACCTTGGTGTCCGCGACTACCCCTCGCCTGCCGATCCGGGCGTAGTCGACGACGACGCCGTCGACGACCTCGGCGGGCCACTGGGGATCGATCTCCAGCGGCAGCAGCGCGCCGTCTGACCACCGAACGACCGACGCGTCCAGTTGACGCCGCTGCGCCGCAGCGGCCGCCAACTCGCCCATCGTCTGCCACCACGCGAAGTCGCTGGTGACGCTGCCGCGGAGGTTCACGCCGGGCGCTGCCGTCTGCTGCCAGAACAGGAACTCGGTGTAGCCGTTGAGCAGCGCGAAGGCGCCGTCATAGACGCCTGGCGCGTCGATGACGCGCACCGGCTGCTGCGTCTCACGCGCGCGCGCCTCAACCTCGCCGCGCATGCGCTCATAGACAGCCGACGCCTCTATCCATGGCCTGCGGTTGTGAGCGAGCCCCATGGCGTGCACGACCACAACGAGCGCTGTCATAGAGACCGCGACACGCTGAGGCATCAGGGCTATGCCGACGCCAAACAAAGCGGCGAGCCCGAGCGCGGGCTCGTAGGTGTAGCGGACGTTCTCCAAGGTGGACAAGTCCAAGCGCTCTAGACCGACGCCCGCCGCGTAGCCCATCACCAGCAGCGTGACCGCGACCGCGGCCACTCGCCGACCGCCGACCGTGGCGAGAGCAGCGAGCCCGAGCAGCGACAGCGTCCCGTGAACGACCGCGAGCACGACGCCTTCGGTGGTCTGCAGCGGGTGCTGCAGACCGCTGTGCAGCGGCGCGAGCAGCACCGCGCCCCAGTCCGCGCACGTCTGCGCGGTGACGCGCTCGAGCTGCCAGCCGTAGTTGGTGCCGCTGCCCCAGGTGCCTAGCGCATACCTGCGCCAGCAGAGCCAGCCGATGACGGCGACCGCCATCGGCAGCGTTCGCTTCAACGCGTCGCGCAGGCGCGACGAACGAAGCCAGGAGACAACCGCTGCGAGCGGCAGCACGAACACCGCCGACTCCTTACACCCAACCGAGACCGCGCCAAACAGGCTCGCGACAACCAACGTCGACCAGCGCGACGCAGCGCCCGCGCGGGTCGCGCCGAGCTCGTGGATCAACAGCGCGGAGGCCATTACGAAGACCGAGAGCACGTTGCTCCGCGCGGCGATCCAGTGTGTCGCCTCGCTGTGACCTGGCCAACCGACGAAGATCACGGCGCCCGCGAGCGCCGCGATGTAGGAGCTCGACCAGCGACGCAACATGACGAACCAGAGCGTCGCTGTACAGCAGTGCAGCAGCGAGTTGACGGCGTGGTAGCCAAGGGCCCGCGTGCCGAAGTAGGGCTGCTCGAACCAAAACAACAGGTCAACGAAAGGTCGATAGAGAGCGCGCGGGGCCTCCGCCGCGGACGCCGGCAAGAAGGCGTCAGCGAGGCTCCAAACGCCGCGGTGACGTAAGATCGCGCCGCCGATCATTTCGCGATCATCGGCCAGCAGCCCGACCTCACACCAAGCGCCCAGACCCGTCGCCAAGTGGACGGTCACGATCAGGGCGACAGCGAACAACAACGGCATCGGCGGATGCAGTATGGGCGCGCTCGACGCTCGGCGCTACCGATAGCCGTCGTGCGTGCTAGATGCGGGCGCGACGCGGAATGCATCTCGCAGTGACGGGAGGAGGCGCGTGGACGGCGCGCCGCGCTGCCGTAAGCTCGCGGTCTCTGCATGCCCGCGCTGCTGCTCCTCCTCGCTGTCTCGCTCTTGGCCCTCGGCGTCTTTCGCGACGTCTTGCCATGGATCGTGGACGACGCGTTTATCTCGCTGCGCTACGCGGATCGCCTCGTCGCCGGCGAGGGCCTGACGTGGACCGACGGTGAACGCGTTGAAGGCTACTCCAACCTGCTCTGGGTGCTCGCGACCGCGCTGCTCGGCTGGCTCGGGGTCGACTGGATCGTCGCGCTCCGCGTGCTTGGCTTCAGCTGCACGATCGCGACCTTCGCCGTGCTTCTCTTCAGCGACCTGCTGCCGCGCAGCGCCGCGGCGCGGCTCGCAGTGGCGGCGCTCGCGTCGCTCACGATCACGGCGGCGTGGGCCGTCGGCGGCCTCGAGTCCCCCATGCTGATGCTCTGGCTGAGCGTGGCGATGGCCGGCGTGCACCGCGGCCTCAACGCTGAAGGCTCCGGCAAGGCGCCCCTGCTGGTCGCGGGCGCGGCGCTGGCGCTGGCTTGTTGGACGCGGCCAGATGGCCCGCTGTGGACGGTGTTCGCCGGCGGCGCGGCCTTCATCTTCGGTGGGCGCTGCGCGTCGACACGCTGGCAGCGGCTCTGCTGGGTGGCGCTGCCAGCGATCACCGCGGTGCTCCTCCAGACAGGGTTCCGGATCGCTTATTACGGAGACTGGTTGCCGAACACGGCGCGCGCGAAGGTAGCCAGCACGGCCGCGAGCCGCGCAGCTGGTTTCGACTACATCGTCTCTGCCGCGGTCGCTATGCGGGCCCTGCTGCTCCCCGCAGCGGTCGGGCTGTTCGCGCTCGCGCGGCGCGCCGCGCGCCCAGCGCTCTGCGTCGGCCTCTTCGGGACCGCTGCGTGGTGGCTCTACGTCCACCAGATAGGCGGCGACACGTTCCCTTGCAGCCGCCTGCTCGCCCCGACGCTGGTCCCGCTGACGGTGATGGCCGCCTACGGGTTTGACGTGCTCGCGCAGGGTGGCCGCGCGCGCGTCCGGATCGCGACCGCGCTCGCGGTCGCGGCCGTAGTTACCGCGCGGGTCGAAGCAGAGCTCCCGCGTGAAGATCCAAGACAACAGCTGACGGACTGGGAGTATCAGGGCCTCGCTACCGGCGAGTGGCTCGGACGCGCCTTCAAAAACCAACAGCCGCTCGTTGCAGTAGACGCCGCAGGCGGCCTACCGTTCGCCAGTCGCCTCCCTTCCCTGGACATGCTCGGACTCTGCGACCGCGAGATCGCGTCGACGCCGCCGCCTGCGTTCGAGCGATTCGTGCCTGGGCATACGCGCGGCAACGGCGCCTACGTCCTCGCTCGCGAACCAGACCTCGTGCTGTTCAACCTCCCGCCTGGGAGCCCGCAGCCGCAGTGGGCTGGCGGGCGACAGCTAGAGGCGGCGCCCGCCTTCGTAAGGGATTACCGCATCCTGCTGCTACAGACCGAAGCGCGCGACCTCGGCTACGGTAAATACGGTGACATGCGCATCACGGCCTGGGCCCGGCTCGACGGACGCCTCGGCGTACAACGCGACGAAGAGGGCCTTTCCGTTCCCGGTTACTGGCTCGCCTCGTATCGACAGCCGTTCTCGTTCCTGGCGCCACCGCCCGAGGTGACGCCGACCGCGCTCTACGCCGAGGTGCAGCGGGGCGCGGCCATCTGGCGCGCCAGCGGCATGCTGGGGGTTCAAGTCCAGGACGGGGTCGTCGTTGGCGAAGCGCGGCGACCTGGCACCTACACGCTTGAGCGGGTCCCGCTGGCGCCTGGTCGCTATCGGCTCGAGGCAGCCCCGCCGACCGCGGGCGTTTCGCTGCGGCTGCAGCCCTCCTCAGGCAGCGCGGGCGGCGATCGCGACGGCGTCTTTGAGCTGCAGCCCGCTGACGCCCCGACCTACGTCGACATCTCGTGCACGATCGGCCCCGACGCCGAGCTTCCGGTTCAGATCCGCGAGGTGCGGGTCTCGAGCGTGCGCTGAGCACAAGCCGCGGTCGCTGCCTGCGCCGAGAAGGCTGCCCCGCAGGACGCCCTCGACGCATGACGGAGCGCCTGCGACCTACTTCGCGTTGCGGTAGATGTCTTGAACGCTCTTCAGCAGCTCGAGCGCCTCGGGCAACGGACGTTGGAACGCGTTGCGCCCCATAATCGAGCCGAAGGCGCCGCCGTCTGCGAGCCCCTGGATCTCTTCGAGGACTGCTTCCGTGCCCTTGGCTGCGCCACCCGAGAAGATCGTGATGCGACGGCCGCCAAAGGCCGCGTGCAGCACGTGCTGCACCCGCTCTGCGAGCGTGCTTACGGGCACACCCTCGGCCTCGTAGACCTTCCGCGCGGCGTCCTGCTCGATGTCCGCCGTCGGCGGCTTGACCTTGATGATGTGTGCGCCCAGCTGGGCCGCGATCTGGGCCGCGTAGGCGCAGACGTCGATCGCCGTTTCTCCGACCTTGCTCAAGCCGCTGCCGCGGGGGTAGCTCCAGACGACGACCGCGAGGCCGCACGCCTTCGCCTCTTCCGCGATCTCGCGCAGCTCCATGTACATGTCGTTCCGCTCGCAAGAGCCGGGGTAGATGGTGAAGCCGATGGCGGCGCAGCCGAGCCGCAGCGCGTCCTGCACCGAGCCGGTCACCGCGGGCTTGGGATCCGAGCTTGAGTAGAGGGAGTCGCTGTTGTTGAGCTTGAGGATCAGCGGGATCTGGCCCGCGTACTTGCGCGCGCCAGCCTCAAGGAAGCCGAGCGGCGCGGCGTAAGCGTTGCAGCCCGCCTTCAGCGCGAGCTCGAAGTGGTAGTGCGGGTCATAGCCAGGCGCGTTCTTGGCGAACGATCGGGCCGGCCCGTGCTCAAAGCCCTGGTCGACAGGGAGGATGACGAACTTTCCGGTGCCGGCGAGCGCGCCGGTATCCATCATCCAGCGGAGATTCTTAAGGACGCCGGGGTGATCAGATTCATACCAGCTGAGGATTTCGTCGACGCGCGAGCTCATGAGAGGAAGCCTTGGAACAGTTCAGGTGAGTTTTCGCAAACCATTGTGATCGAGCACACCGAGGTTGCAAGGGCGCCAAACAACGCCTGCGGGGGTGTCCGGTGCGGTCGTTGTGATCGCGCGCGCGGAGTCCGCGATGTGACCGACAACTCAAGCGACCGCCCGCTCGCCGACCATTCGCAGGAAAATCGCGGCGAATGCGCGGCGCGGCCGCCGCACACGTCGCGTGACCTGGCGCCGACGTCGGGGGTCCGTCAGGCAGCTTGAACCCTACGCAGCATAATCTCCAAGCGTCCGCGCACGACGCGACCACGCTGGGCGACGCGCCGGCTTCAGGCCGGCGACTGGCGCCACCGAAAGCGCGCGGCGTAGCGAAGAATCGGGCGCTCCAGAACCCAGTAGGAGGCGGTCGCGGCGAGGAACGTCCAACCGACGGCCTGCCACACCTTCGCGCCAGCCGGCTCAGGCATCAGCACCAACGCATAGATCGGCATGTGATACAGATAGAGGCCATAGCTGATGCGGCCGATCGCTCGGAGCGGCCAAGCGGTGAGCAGTACGTGAGGCGATCCGAAGCGGCCGCGACCCGCGAGGCACCAGAGCAGGACTCCCGTGCAGAAGATCGCGGTGTGCAAGCGAACCGCGACGGGCATCAGGTGAATCGGCCAATAGCCGACCTCTAGCCCGTAAGGGATCAATACAAACCACAGGAACGGGTGGATCGCGAGGCCGAGCAGCGTGAGCAAGATCCCGACACGCAGCGGACCGTAGCTCGGCGACGAAGATAGCCGCGGCTCGGCGTAGGCGGCGAGCGCGCCAGCGGCGAGCGTGAGGAAGCGGAACGGCGACAGCCGCTCGATGATCCAGTCGCGCTGATCACCGCATGTGAGGCAGACCAGCAGCGCGCCGACGACCGCGACTGGCACGACGAACCACGTGAGCACGCGAGCCCCTGCGGCCTTCGGGCAAAAGGCGACGACCAGCGGCCAGAGTAAGTAGAAGTGCTCTTCGACGCACAGCGACCACGTGTGACTGAGCGGCAGCGGATCCGGGACCGGCGCGAATACATCCGCGAAGTTGCGTAAGTAAAGCGCGCCCCACGCAATCGACGGCCATGACTGCGTCCAGGCGAGGATGCCTAGTAGCAGGTAGTAGATCGGGAAGATCCGCAGCAAGCGCCGCAGCAGGAACCATCGCACCGGCACAGAGCGCTCGCGTTCGGCGATGAGGATGCGCGTGATCAAAAATCCGCTGAGCGCAAAGAAGAGTTCGACCCCGAGACCGCCCGGCCCGACGAGTTGCTTGGCCTGCACCAACCAAACGGGGTAGCCGGGCGTGTTCAGCGGCACGTGCTCCCACAGAACGAGCAGCACGGCGATCGCCCGGAGACCGTCGAGGCTTGGCAGGTGACGAGGCATGTGGGCTTTGGCGGCAGCGAACAGCCGCGGACGCAACGCTGCGATCTTGAGGCGCCGACCCACCGATGCAACCCGACAACGATACGAGCGGCGAGAGCGCCGGCGACGCCCGAGCGGAGGCGACGGAGGAATACGCTCCGACCACGGGCGATGGCGTCGCGGCGCACGCCAGCAGCCGTCCAGCGAAAAAATTTGGCGTCGCGCACGGCCTGCGCCGGCGCGCCACTACGACGCAACCGGAAACATGGTTGCGTCGTATCTTGTTTCCGTTCGGCGACATCGGAATCCCATACCGGGCCGGCGAGGCAACTGATCCATTCTCGCGCCCGAACGCAGGCGCGGTTCAGCGTATTGCCGCGTTGCTGCCGACCGAGCGCGCTCCTAGCCTGCCCCCCGAAGGAGAGCGAGCTACCCCACGACGGGGACGGACCGCCGCATGACCGACCCCGACATATCCCCCATGACATTCCGCACCACGGCAGCGCTGGCAGCGTTCGCTGCAGCGTTCGCATCACCGGCAGCTGCCCAGATTACGCACCAACACGTCGCCAGCCTCGCCAGCGCGAACGGCAAAGGCGAGATCGTCGCCTTTGACAAGCTGTCGGGACGGTTCTTCATGACCAACCCCGACACCGACAGCCTCGACGTCTTCACCTACGCGAACGGCGCCCTGACCCTGCGCACGCCGATCGCGCTCGCCGGCCAGCCGACCAGCGTCGACGTCCACGACGGGCTGGTGGCCGTCGCGATCATCGGCATGACCAGGCAAAGCCCTGGAAAGGTGTTCTTCTTCGATGCAGAGACCGGGCAAGCATCCGGCAACTTCGTCATGGTCGGAGCCCTCCCGGACATGCTGACCTTCACCCCAGACGGCAGCAAAGTCGTCGTAGCGAACGAGGGAGAGGCCGACGAGTTCACCGGACTGACAAACCCTGAGGGCTCGGTCAGCATCGTCGATGTCGCGACGCGAACGGTGACGACCGCCGGCTTCGCGCCGTGGAATGGTCAGAAAAACGTCCTCAAAGCTGCCGGCGTCCGCCTGCAGTCGCTCAACGGCATCTCGCTAGCGCAGGACGTGGAACCCGAGTACTTGGCGATTAACGCAGCAGGCGACACGGCCTATGTCACGCTGCAAGAAAACAACTCGCTAGCGATCGTCGACCTCGCCACCGCGACGGTCCTCGACATCGTCTCATGCGGCGAGAAAGACCACAGCGCGATCGGCAACGAGTTTGACGCTTCGAATGCCGACGGCATCCACGGCAACTTCCAAAACTGGTCGGTCAAGGGGCTCTTCATGCCCGACGGCATCTGCACCTTCAGCGTCGGCGGCGTGGAATATCTCGCCACAGGCAACGAGGGCGACAGCCGCGCCGCGATCGCAGGCTTCGGCGACGAGATGCGCGGGAGCCAAGTTCTCTCCTCGATGTGGCACGATATCGAGACAGCCTCGCCGAACACCTCCCTCTACACAGCCGCAGAGCTGAACGACGTGGCCGCGCTAGGCCGCCTGAAGATGGCGATGAGCCCGTACGACCGCTGGCGAGGCGACGTCGACGGCGACGGCGACGTCGACCAACTCTATTCGTTTGGCGGTCGGTCGGTCTCGATCTGGGATACTGCAGGCAACCTGGTCTTCGACTCCGGCGACACGATCGAACGCGCCATGATGACCCACGGTCTCTGGAAGGAGGGCCGGTCTGACGACAAGGGCCCTGAGCCCGAAGCCGTCGTGTTCGGCGACGTCGGGGGTGTTCCTTACCTGTTCGTAGCGCTGGAGCGCACCAACGCCATCTGCGTCTTCGACGTCTCGAACCCATCGAACGCGACGCTCGCCGACGTGATCGACATCCCCGGCGAGAGCGCCACGTCCGCGTTCCGACCCGAAGGCCTCGAGTTCCTCGGCGCGTCCGAGAGCCCGCTCGGCGTCGACACGCTCGCCATGACCAGCGAATCCGGCGGCATACTCAGCCTGTTCTCCCTCTCATGTAACTCATGCGCGGCTGGATCTAGCTACGGCGCAGGGTGCAAGTCGCTGGAGCTCACAAGCTCGGTGCCGACCGTGACAGGCAGCCTCGACCTGCTGCTAGAGAACGCCGAAGGCAACTTCGCCATCTTCGTGTTCGGGGAAACAGCCGTGGATCCTGGCCACAGCCTCGCGGGCGTCGGCGCGCCTGGCTGCTACGTCCACACGTCTGGCAACCTGAAGTGCTACACGCAGTTGATCACAGCGGGCGCGGCGAGCTTCTCTATGCCGATGTTGCTGACCCCGTCGCTCATCGGCTGCGAGGTGACGGTGCAGGCCGCGGCCTACACGCCGCATAACGCGATCGGCCTCGCTACGTCGAACGGCATCCTCGCTCGGGTCGGCCTCTAAGGCTCCCGAGCGCGGTCGCCGCTGCGCTTGCGCCAAGCGAGCCCCGCGCGGCGCGCGTGCGCCAGCCGCAGCTCGGCCTACGGCTCGAAGGTAATCGTGACCACGCGAACGATGTTGGTGCTGGGGTCTGCGTTCGTGAAAGTGGTCGTGAGCAGCTCGAAGGTGCCGTCGATAGTCAGGGTCTGCTGATACGAGTCGTGGAGGTGAGGCGTCTGCAGATCACCTACGCCGTCATTGCCTAAATCAAATAACGCCCACCCTGAACCGCCCGTGCTGCTGCTCACGCCGTTGACCTCGATCGTCAACGTCCCCGTAACAGGCTCATCCGTGCTCAGCGTCAACAACGTATCGTGCATGCCGACGGAGCCGCGCGCGCGGAAACCGTTGCTGTTTACCTCTTCGGTCACTCTGAAGACAATCGCGCCGTTCTCCGCGGTGAGCTCATACAGCCCGCTCGCCGTTCCGAGCTCCATCGCGGAGACGTTGGTGCCGTAGTTCGAGACCAAGAAGTACGCGTCTGTCAGATCGGTCCCCTGCGGCATGGTCGAGTCCGCGCCGATGACGACGGCGCGCAGGTCCGAGGCCGCGACGGCCTGGGCCTGTATTGACAGGGTTGGACCCTGCGGGACGCTGGCGACGCTCTCTTCTTCGAACCCAGCAGAGCACGCCGCCAGCAACAGCAGCGAGCCGAGCGATACGCGACGGCTTCGAGCCGTGCGCGGGGCCTGTTTCGGGTTGTCGCAGACCATGGGTTTCAGGAGACGGAAGGAGGCAGATACGTGAAGGCGTAAGTCGCTGTAAGTGTCTACTTAGAAACATCATATCCTGCATTTGGCCACGCCGCGCCCGCAGCCCTCCGCGCGTGCCAAGCCTGCCCGTCGGCTTGCGCGTCAAGCGCCCACCCCATCGCCGCTAGCCCAAGCCAGCGACCAGGCGGATGAATCGCAAGATCTGGCGCTCCAGCGCCGCGCGACGACGCGCTCGGGCGCGGATGCTAGGCCCGACCAAGCGGCAGTCGCAATTCGAATGGCCGCGCCGCGAGCGCCCGCAGCTTCACGGTCACGGCAGAGCGCCTCCAACGCCAGCCCGGTTGCTTATCGACTTAATCTAGCGACGGTGCGCGAAGCTGGGCTGCGATGTCCGCTACATGCTGAACTCAATTGATGGGCAACCGCTTCCTGAAGAGGGTTAGTCTGCGCAGGGAGCTGATGTGCGGTATCGCTGGATTCTGGGGCGCGTTCCCTCGCCCGTTGCTGGACGCGATGAGCGCGAGCATCGCGCACCGTGGACCGGACGGCGCAGGGTCGTTCTTTGACGCAGAAGCTAAGGTGGGGCTCGCTCACCGCAGGCTCGCGATCATCGAGCTAGGCGACGCGGGCGCACAACCGATGACCGAGACCTCCCGCGGGGTCACGCTGATCTACAACGGCGAGCTCTACAACTTCCGCGACCTGCGGCGTGAGCTCGAAAAATGCGGGCACGCTTTCCGTGGAGCATCGGACACAGAGGTCGTGCTCCGATCCTACGTAGAGTGGGGGGACGCGTGCCTAAAACGCTTGGAAGGCATCTTCGCGCTCGCAATCTGGGACGCTTCGCGAAAACAGCTGCTGATCGCCAGGGACCACCTAGGTGTCAAGCCGCTCTACTACACGCAGACGACGCGCGGCGTCGCCTTCGCCAGCGAACTGAAGGCGCTCTGCCATCTGCGAGACCTCGATCGCGCGGTCGACCGCGGGGCGCTCCAAAGCTACCTCACGCATCTGTGGAGCCCCGGAGAGCAAACGCCATTTCGGGCGGTTAAGAAGCTGCTCCCAGGACACGTGATGACTGTGACCGACGGCGAGGTCGCGTCGCCGCGCCCGTTTTTTCAGTTGAGCGCGGACGTCGGAACGGCCTCCCTCGAGGAGTCGCTGGAGCGGCTCGAGGCGTCGCTCGTGACGGCGGTGTCCAGGCAGCTCGTCGCCGACGTCCCCGTCGGCGCGTTTTTATCCGGAGGCCTCGACTCAAGCGCGGTCGTCGCGCTAGCCAAGCGACAGCGCGAGGCCCCCTTACCCGCGTATTGCATCGACTATGACGCAAGCGAAGCCCGCCGAGAAGGGCTCGTGCGCGACGCGCCGTATGCCGCGCGCGTCGCCGAGCACCTCGACGCAGACTTGCGACACATCGTCGCCGAGCCGTTCCGCGTCGAAGACCTCGCCGCCATGGTCGAGGCGATGGACGAACCGCAAGCCGACCCGGCGCCGCTCTACGTCGGTCAGATCGCGCGCGTCGCGCGCGCCCAGGGTGTTCGCGTCCTGTTGTCCGGCGCAGGGGGCGACGACCTGCTCACCGGATACCGACGGCACCGAGCCTTACAGCTCGAGCGGATGTGGCGCTGGGCTCCAAAGTTCGCCCGCAGCGCGCTCCGCAACGGCACCCAGCGACTGGGCGCGTCCGTCGTGGGGCGCAGAGTGCGTAAAGCGTTCGCTGGCGCCGACCTCCCCGAGGATGAACGGATCGTGAACTACTTCTGCTGGACGGACCCCGCCCGCGCAGCAGCGGTCGCCGCGTCAGACAGCTACCGCTCTCCGATGCTGGAGTTCTTGCGGTCGCTCCCGCCGAAGACTCCGCCCCTGCAGAAGATGCTGCTGCTGGAGCTCCGGTTCTTCTTGCCCGACCACAACCTCAACTACACAGACAAGTTGAGCATGCAGCACGGCGTCGAGGTGCGCGTCCCGCTCGTCGACCTGGAGGTCGTTCGAGCTGCAGCCGCGATCCCGCTGTCGCTGAAGCAACGTGGGCGCGAGGGTAAGTGGATCTTCAAGAAGATGATGGAGCGCTACCTGCCTAGAGACGTGATCTACCGACCCAAGACGGGATTTGGCGCTCCCGTGCGCAGCTGGCTGCGCGGGCCGCTGGCGCCGTTGGTCCAGGACGTCTTGATGGGCGCCGGCGCGCGCGTCCGAACACACCTCGACGAAGACGCGCTGCGAGACCTGATCAACGACGATCGCGAAGGCCGCATCGACGGGGCCTACACAATCCTCTCCGCGCTGTGCATCGAGCTCTGGCTGAGAAGATTCGAGAGCGCGCCTGCAGGGCTACACTAGCCTCCGTAGGACGCGGCGGGCGCTCCGCCTCAAACGCTCATGTAACGCCCTGGACGAAGCGGCCGTGGTCGTTCCTAATCGAGCGCGGGCCACCGCTGGTCCAGCCACATGCCTGCAACGGCACGTCGCAACTTGGTCATGAAGTTCACCTTCTGGGCAAACATCTTCAGTCCGCACCTCGTTCCCGTGGTGCGCAGCTTGGCAGCCTTAGGACATGAAGTGACTATGGTCGCCGAGCAGGCGGTCAGCCCGCAGCGCGCCGCCATGGGTTGGCGAGCACCCGATCTTGGTGACGTACGCGGCGTCCTAGCTCCCGACGGGCGCGCCGTGCAGGAGCTCGTCACCGAAGACCTCGCCGAGCGGGTGCACATAGTCGCGGGCGTCCGCTTCGAGCCGTTGGGCGTGACCGCGCTGCGCGCGTTCGCCAAACACGGTGCTCGCTGGGGCATCGTGTCCGAATCTGCCGACCCGCGCGGAGTCACCGGCGCGCTGCGGCGATGGAAGTATGGGCGCGAGAGAGCCCGTATCGGAGGCTCGCTGCACTTTGTTCTGGCGATGGGGACGCGCGGAGTCGATTGGTTCTTGCGCGCTGGCTACGACAGCGACCGACTCTTCGAGTTCGCCTATGCGGTCGACACCCCATCGTCGACGCGCAATGTATCTAGAGCCGACTGCGCAGCGCGCGTCCTGTATGTAGGACAGATGATCCAGCGTAAGGGCGTCGACACGTTGCTGCAGGCGTGCGCGCGCCTCGACGACTCGTTCACGCTCGGACTGGTCGGCACCGGCGAGCGGGAGTCCGCGCTGCGTAAACTTAGTCAGGACGTCGGCGTAGACGATCGCTGTGATTGGCTGGGTGCGGTGCCGTCTGCTGCAGTTCATCAAGCCATGGAGGCAGCAGACGTGCTGGTGCTGCCGAGCTACCACGACGGCTGGGGCGCGGTGGTCAACGAGGCGCTGATGACCGGCCTCCCTGTCATCTGCTCCGAGCAATGCGGCGCGGCGTGCCTAATCCAGGGAGCGCTACAGGGAGCTGCGTTCCCAGCTGGTGACGTCGCAGGGCTCTCCAGCGCCCTCCGCGCGCAGCTAGAGCGCGCTAAGGACGACCCGACAGCGCGCCGCGATCAGATCTCTGCCTGGGCATCGTGCATCGCGGACGACGCCATCGCCGACTACTTCGAGCGCGTCATGGCTCACGTTTACGGGACCGCTGAGAGACCGGCCGCGCCCTGGCGCCGACGCGACCGCTGAAGCCGTAAACCGTGCCGGCGGCGACCGAAAATCGACCGACGCAGCTGCGCCGCTAGTCCGCTCAGATCATGGCCGCGACCGCGTCTCGCAGTCGCCCGGGCAACACCGCGCGCTCGGCGAGGAAAGTGCGCCTAGCGATCTCGCCCATCTCGGAGCGCTGAGCTTCACTCATGCTCAAGACCGCCTCCATCGCGGCTTCGATCGACGACGGGGTGACGAAATAGCGTCGACCGCGATAGTGAGGCTGCTGCCGCGCAGGCTCGATGAACACAACTTGACCGGCGTCCACGCGCTCGTTCATCGGAGCGCCGTTGGTCACTAGCACTACCGCTTTCGAGCTCATCGCTTCTGCCAGTGAGTGGCCATAGCCCTCCATCTCCGTCGGCTGAATGTTGATGCCACAGCTGTTGAACAATCCTCGAAGCTCGTCCTCTGGCACGAACCGGTTATCAAAGGTCACGTTTGGAGGTAGCGCCGCCGGACGGCGGATCGGAACCCGACAGACGATGGTCAGGTGTGGCCACTCCGGATGCATCAGCCACGTGTCCAAGAGCACCTGCGTGCCCTTCCACGCGTTGGAGCCGCTGACATGCAGGCACCGATCGAAGCGCCGTGGACGCGAAGCGGCGACGGGGTCATAAACGTCGCGGCCGCAGAAACCGATGAAGCGCGTCTTGCACCCCAAATCTCGAAACGCCTTGACCGCTGATTCGGATTTACACCAAACCTCGCTTACGTGTCGGAGCTGGCCGATGTCCATGTCGCTGAACCACTCCGGATTCGGGATCAGGCAGTTCTTTGCTGCGTCCTGGATCATCCACTTGAAGGGCGCCTGGATAAGGATGTTTAAGCAGAAGCGGTGTCGGCGGGGGTCCAAGACCCGAGACTTCCGAATCAGCTTCTGCGTTACGTTCAGCTCTCTGGGAACGCCCCATGCGACCTCAAAGCTCGTCGACGCGAGCGCATCCCGGATAATGCCGACGTCCTTCGCCATGCCTGAATAATCGGGCGCAACGACTTGAATAGAGGCCATGAGTGGTCGGAGGCTCAGAGCGCCTCGGCTGCTGATGTAGACGGACGAACGGCGTCGCCGGAGTGGCTCGATCGGCCTGCGCAAGCATGCGCTTCACGAGCGTTATCCTCGCAAAAGCATGCACGATCACAACCCCGCGGTGCGTCGGCGAGGAGAAGCCGTTGACCGTCTTGAGGGACGGCGCCAGGACGATGAGGGTCTCGTAGCCGCGTAGCCATTGGCCAGCGCTCACCGCGCAGATATCCGTCTGATGCGTGAGCGAGAGGCCCTTGAGACCCGGCGCGTTAGGGATGGCAACCTCGTTGCGCATCTCGACGTGTGCCGGCGTCGGCACATGGATGGAGAGGTGCACAGGCTACGAAGCCCAGCGGTCGTCGAGGCCCACCAACGGAACGAGTAGACCGTCGACGGATCGCTGAAGACCTCACAATTGTCCTCGATCGCGTCGGGCATCGCCGTCGCGTGACCGAACCTAGGCGAATGCGCAACGCTGCTGACCCAGGTCATGATGTGGTTGGCGAAGGTCGCCTTCGACCTCACCCAACTTGCCTTCACCCTAATCTTGGCGCCAACACACAGCCGAACGCCGAACAAGACGCTGTTGACGGAGGCGTTCGCCGATGAAAAAGCACCTGAGAGGATCGAGTTCGCCGCGGGAGACAGCGCCTAAGTGGTCGCGTCCTGAGTCAGGCCGGCGACACCGACCTTCACCGAAAGCGGCAGAGAGGAAGAGCCTGTGCGCCTGCGAAGCCAGCCAACAGCTGCGATGACACGGCGAGGCGATTCCGCTGGTTGCTCTGAGCGGCGCCGAAACGACGGCGACATGCGCACGATCGCGGAGCTTTCGCGGGCGGCCAAACGCGGATGGCAGAGGCCGGACGGCCGCTCATGAAAGCTAGGGTGACGCACACAGAAAGCACTTTTGAGAAGTTGCTTACAGCAACGTTGCTGCAGCCAAACAAGCCGCCGACCAGCACCCGCGGAGGCAGCCCCCGTGAATCCGCCTGCAGCCGCTGCGCCCCGGCGACCGCTCTGCGAACGCCCACGACCAAGCCATCACCGCGATCGAGCCGCTGACGTCAGCTGACGCGGCCTCGTCTTCAGTATGTCTGGGGGAGCGAAAGGCGCGGGTAGCGAAACCAACCGCAATCGAGCCAATGAAGCTGCGATGACACATTCTGTTGTGCGCTGAAGATGCGCGGCCTACCACTGCGCGAGAGCACGCGGCTCAAACGCCATCCCCGTCTCTGCTGACGCGATGCCGCTGAGGAAACAAAGCCACATCAAGACCTCCCCTCGGCCAGCAGCAGCCAAATAAACCGACGCATCAAATCGGCCGAGACCAAACGGAAATTATGCAAACCCTCGTCCCCAACGACGCGCGCCCAGAGAATCGCCTCAACCACCTGGAGGATCCTGCGCGTCCGGCGGCCGAGGCGGTAGAGTCTCGCACCCCCTCCGATGATCGTTCGCCGGTTGCCCCCTCTATCCGGCGCAGCAACTCATGACTCAGCTGGATCCTGTAGCAACCTCCCTTCCGCGCTCTAAAAAGTCTTCGCCTCTCCCAACCGAGAAGCGAACGCGCGGCCGAAACCAAAAGCGATGGGAAGCGTCAGAATGGCGACCCGTCATCGCCAAGTTTCTCCGCCCCTGCCCCTGGCGCGCAAATTGGCAAGCAGTGTCTACGCTGTCGCTCTACGTCGCGACGTGGGTGGCGCTCTTCTTCACGGCGGAGATCAGCCTTTGGCTGACCGTGCCGCTCGTCCTCCTCGGCGGCGGCCTCTTGGTCCGAGTCTTCATCATCTTTCACGACGCCACGCACGGCTCGTTTTACAAATCGCGAACCGCGAACGAGGTGATCGGCGGGATCCTGGGCGTGCTCACGTTCACGCCGTTTAAACACTGGCGCGGCGAGCACAACGTGCACCACAGCACTACCGGTGACCTGGACCGCCGCGGGGTCGGTGACATCTGGACCATGACCGTCCGGGAATACCTCAGCTCTTCGAAGTGGCGCAAGCTCTGCTACCGCGTCGCACGAAACCCCATAGCGTTGTTTGTCATAGCACCCTTCGTGCTCTTCGTCGTCATTCACCGATTCTCAAGACGCGGCGCACCCGTCGACCAGCGCCGGTCCGTACTTCACACAAACCTGGCGCTACTCGGACTCACGTGCGTGATGGGTTCGATCTTCGGCTTCGGCACCTACATCGTACTGCAGCTCGCGATCATGGGCTGCGCGGGCGCGATCGGCATTTGGCTGTTCTACATGCAGCACCAGTTCGAGGATGTCTACTGGGAACATCACCGCGACTGGGACTACACAGTCGCGGCGCTCGAAGGCAGCTCCTTCCTGCGCCTGCCGCGAATCTTGCAGTGGTTCTCCGGGAACATCGGCTTCCACCACATCCACCACCTCAGCCCACGCATCCCGAACTACCACTTAGAGCGCTGCCACTACTCCCACAAAATGTTCTCGGAAGTGCCCGTGATGACGTTTTGGTCGAGCTTTGCGTCGCTGCGGTTGCGCCTGTGGGACGAGACCTCCCGGCGCCTCGTTAGCTGGAGTGAACTTCGGCAGATGCGCCGCGCGCTCGCGCGCTGATCGAAGCTGCCCATGGCACGGGCGACAGGGCCTGGACGGCTGGATGCGTTCGCAAGTCGCGTCCTCGGCCCCCATTCCTGAGAACCATCCGCAGGTGTAGGTTGGTGCGGCTGCGGCCCCAATCCGCGCCATAGCCGTCTTCATGCCACGTCGTAACGACGCGCCCCCCAACCACAAGCTCCTCGCCTACCTCTGCTACGGAGAGGACGACAGCTACTGGCTTGAACTACGCCTCAGCTTGCTGAGCGCGCTGCGATTCCTCCGGCCCGATGACGGCATCTCAATCTTGATCGCGACGGATCACCCCGAGCGCGTTGCGACGCTTGGAGTCGATGTCACGTTAGAACACCTAACGCCGGCGATGCTTAAGGAGTGGCGCGGCCCTCACGACTACGGACACCGCATCAAAAATTCCGTCGTCCCATGGCTCATCGATCGTCACAACGCGCCAGTCTGCCTAGTCGACACCGACACATATTTTTACCAGTCGCCACGCGTGCTCTTTGATCGCGTTGGACCCCGCCGAACCGTGATGCACAAGCACGAGGACTTGGCGTCGACGCGAAGAATCCAGCGCGCGCTTGAGTGCAAAATGCTGACCGGCCCCGACAAGACGACCTGGACCGTCTCGAGCGCGGCGATGCGGATGTGGAACTCGGGCGTCCTTGGCGTCGACCCTGCCGACAGGCACTCGCTAGACGCCGTGCTCTGGATGTCAGACGAGGTCTACGAACGCACGCAGATCTTTAACGTCGAGCAGTTCGCTTTCGGCAGAGTGTTCGAATCGACAACGCAGCTGTCGCGGGCGGACGACGTTTGCGCGCACTATTGGGGCATGGCACGGCCGTTTGTCCACGAACGCATGAGGCGTTTCTTGGCTACCTTCGGGGACCGACCTGTCGCCGAACAAGCCGCCGCGACGGCTTCGTTTAGCATCAAGCCACCACGACATCCGCTGCCTCGCCGAATCTTAGTCGCGTCTTGGAGGCGATGGCTCAAGCTTGATGCGCCGATGGCGGCTGCAGCGCTCGCTGCGGCTGCCGGAGACCCGCGGCGCCCTCGCGATCCTGAGTTTCAGCGTATCTGGCGCGACCTGTCGCTGCGTTGGATCCAAGAATCAGGCGCCGCAGATATAGCGCGTTGCTCGTCTCACTTCACAGCTGTCAGGGACGATGAGGCGCTGGCGCTCATGGACGCACCAGAGCGAGAGCAATGGCGAGCCTTTTGGCATAACGCCGACGCCTAGTCAACGCATCGATGATCCGTCGCCACGCGGGCGAGGCACTCCGCAATACGTTCCCAACCATTCGAAACGGCGATCCATCCAAACCTCCTGGGTGTTTTCGACGGCGAACGCGCGCGCGCTGCGCATACAGTCCGCCAAAAAATCACGGTCACGGGAGAACTTCGTGATGGTCGAAGCGAGGCCCGAAGGGTCGTTGAAAGGAGATGTGACGACCGCGCCGCTAGCTTCAGCGAGATATCGGTAATAGGCGATGTCGTAGGCTGCGACGGCGAGCCCACGAGCCATCGCGTCCAAAGCCGACCGGGGTGTGTCTTCAGAGAGCGGCGCTGCGATCAGCACGTGCGCGCGGTCGATCGCAGCGAAAAGTTCATCGCCGTAAGGGAGCGCGTCGAGGAACCGTACGGGCGCGCCGAGATCGGCGGCGAGCGCTTTTAGGTCTGCTTGCTCAGGACCCTGGCCGATCACCGTAAGACGGCAATCTACGCCGCTCTCGCGCGCGATCCGAATCGCCTCGATGCAGTGTGTGACGCCCTTTCGCCGGACGAGGCGGCCAAAGTAGACAACCTCTAAGCAAGATTCGACCGCCTGTGCCGTGGCACGACGCTCGAGGTCTACGTCGCTCACGATCGCACCTCGAGAGTGAGCTGAATCCAGGATGAAGCGAACGTGTTCGCGGCCTTGTCCGAAGTCGCGGACAAGCCGCTGGCTCTTCAGCATCGCGTGACTGCACCACCTCACCGCCAACCATGTCTGTAACGCCATGAACGGTGACACCAACAGCCGTTGACGCCAGCCCTCTAGCGCGCTGCGTATGCCTGCGGTCCGCTGCAAGCTGCAACTTTGTCGCCAATCTAGGTCGACTACGTAGACAGTCTGACGGCGCAGCAGGATGGCCCAAAACAAGGCCAAGATCTCCATAAGACGAAAGACATGGGACGGACCTGCGTGGACAACGCGGGATCGACGCGCGAGCCGAAACGTGCGCCACGCGTTGGGCAACAGCGCCGTCAGCAAATAACGCAAGGGCCCCGCGCGACCGCCACGGAGCTCGTAGTATGCGATCCCCTCGCTGCTCTCGATGTGCGCTAGCGATGCACTCTTGGCGACAAAATCTCTAGCAGGCATCCTCGGCGACGCAACGACGAGCTGGACGTCGTCCCGCAACCGATCTCGAATCATGCGCAAGTGACCGGCAAAGGCCGATTCGATCGCGAAGCTGTCGGGCGATGTTGGCCACGCCTCGGCTAAGACGACCAGTGAATACTGTTTGGACTTCACGTGCCTGCGAGGTGTCCCTGCTCATGGTGCGGCTCTGTGTATTCGCTGAGCCGCGCGAGACGCGCCGCGAACGCGTCCAACGACCGCCGGTCAGACAAGGATAGCACAAGCGGCAGGGGTGTTCCTGCCCGCGAGCTACGCCAGCCTAGCCAAGCCAACGCCCGACGGCGCAGGAGGACGAACCGGACTGGGCGCGCATCTTTATGGCACTGACAAGGAGGCTACGGCGCCTTCAAACCACAACCTTACGTCGTCACGCAATACCAAGACGGCCCCCCTGCTTACGCGACAATACGCCGCGCACTAGGCCGGCGTCGCTCATCAACGCCGCGCGCGGTGCCGCATCTCGTACGCCTTGAACTCTTGCCATCGATAGACGTCCGTACGCAATCGCGCCCAAATGAGACCAGCCCGCCCCGACCTCCACGGCTGGACCTTCCACAGGTGGAAGACGTGAAGCAGCAGATACCGAAGCGGAATGCGAGACCAGTTACGTTTGAGGAACGCGCGCAGCGGACGTTGCTTTTCGCTAGGCGTACGAGTTGGCAGCAACGCGAGCGCGCGCTTCGCTTCTGCCGTCGAGTAGCGGTTCTGCTTCGTAAACCAATGCTCTAGGTCAGGGCTGTCCCAGTGTTCGAGAACGCCTTTTACGTGCATCGGGGCAGCGTCAGTCACAGCGTGCTCGTTGATCTTGCCGTCGAAGCGACACGTCCCCGTCCGCCAAACGCGCAGGAGGCGAAGCCTCACGGGGAGCATCTTGCCCAGGAAGGCCAGTTGGATATCTACGGTCATCGCGGCCGCGGCGCCCGCGGCGAATGCGGCGTGAAGTGACTGCTTGAGCGCCGGCGAAAGCCTCTCATCTGGATCCATCTTCATCGTCCATGGCGCGCGGATCGGCAGCGCCGTCAGAGCATGGTTCCACTGATCAGCAAAGTCGGTGAACTCGCGCTGCACGACATGCGCGCCGTATCGCTTCGCGATCTCTACAGTCCCGTCGGTAGAGAAACTGTCTAGCACGTGGACCTCTGACGCGAACCCTGCGAGGTTCTCCATGACCTGGGCCATGTGATGCGCTTCGTTCAGCGTGATGAGGACAACAGCGACAGGTGCAGTCATGATCGCATAAGCGCTAACAGAGACAACTCGGGCCGTCCGACGTACGCCCGGCCAACCATTCGTAGAGTGCGGCAGTGCGCGCTGAGATCTGCTCCCAACTAAAATCGCGAGTCATCCATTCACGGCCGCGCGCGCCCATGTCGCTCAACTCGCTAAGAGGTATTCGCATGGCTTGCTCTAGACCCGCGCGGATCCCCGCCACCGTGGGCGCGACCGAGAACCCGCAGCCGCGCTCGTCTAGATCGTGCCACGGAGTCCCCGTTGTGGTGAGCACCGGCGTAGCTGCAGCCATCGACTCAGCAACGGTCATGCCAAAGTTCTCTGTCTTCGACGGGAGCACGTAGAGGTCCGCGTCCGCGTAGGCGTGCACTTTGGCGGCGCCATACACCCCCTCTTCCCATATCACCGAATCATCTAATCCCAACGCGCACGCGCGCACTTGAAGGTCAGCGCGGAGCCTCTGTGGACCGGGCCCTGTGATGCAGAGCTCCCAGTCAGAAGAGACCGCGGTCGGCAGCTGCGCCCAGGCCTCCAAAAGCACGTCGATGCCCTTGATTGGGTGCAGGCGACCGAGGAACAGCGCACGTCGACGTCCAGAAACGTTTGATCGCTTCGGCAGCGTCGGGATGTCGACGCCGTTCTCGATCAACGCAATCGGCTGGCGGAGCCCCGCCGCGCGGATCTCGTCTACCTCTTTCTTTGACGTCGCGTGCAAGCAACGAGCGCGCTCGACTGCCCGACGCTGCGCGGCCCACCAGCAGATTCGCTTCCGCCACCGAGACCGCTTCAGCGCGACTGGTGACAAACAACCCCTCGGCGCAAAAACCATCGGCACGCCGAGCGCGACCGCCGCAGCGCCCACGTCCCAGTTCACGAACGACCACATCCCATGATTGTGGATAACGTCGGCTGACTCCCCGCAAACACGCAGACCACGCTGCAACGCCAAAGAATAGCCAGCAAGACTCCACCGACTCTCTCCGAATGTTCGGTGCCGAACAGGCTCGCCGACGATACGCGGTTCGGATTCACCAAATGGCGTCAACGAGAGCAGCGTGACGTCGTAGGCGTCGCGCGCTAGGGCCTGGCATAGCGCGGGCACCGTGTATGACGGACCGCTCGCCTCTGCCTGCACGTGCGGCACGACGTGGACCGCGCGCAGCGCCGGTGTGCTTGGGAACTCCTTCATGGCGACGCGAAACCTATCCGCCAATGTTACGCCAATCAGGGGGAGGCGCGCCGGGTCATTGGCAGATTCGCGCGATGCGCAACGCGACCGACGGTGCAGACCGAATATGACCCCAACCACCACACGCTGAGACCGGTAGCGACCGACGAGACGATGCATCACGGCGCGACTTGGCAGTCGCCTTCGCAGTTGCTACTGCCCGTACAAATGCCGTAGTCAGAACGTCAGCAACAACGCGCTGGCGGTCGCGGTCAGCGCCAGCACCGCGAAGTGGAAGACACGCTGCGGGATCCATGCGAGGAACCTCCTGCCGATCCACGCACCGACGATCACCAGCGGAGACAGCGCCGCGAACGCTTGCAAGTAGGGCGCCCGGATCATCTCAAGGGCGGCGTAAACTGGGATCTTGGAAGCGTTGACGACCAAGAAAAACACGGCCGTGGTGCCCATGAAGCGCGCCTTGCCGAGCCCAGACGAGAGGAAATAGACGCCCATAATGGGGCCCGCTGCGTTCGCCAACGTCGTGGCGAGCCCTGCGGCGGCGCCGACACCGACGCGGAACGCTGGACGGTCTGAGGCGAGGTCGAGCCTGCAGCGAAGACGAATCAGCTCGAGCAACACGAGACCGAGCACCAGCGCCCCGATCACGACGCGCAGCAAGCGGTCGTCTAAGACGCCTAAGATCAGCGCGCCAAGGATCATCCCGCCTGCGACCGGAGGAATAAGACGAGTTAACTCAGACCAATCGGCGTTGCGCCAGTAGTAAGCGACTGCCATCGCGTCGCCGACCACCAAAAATAGAACCAGCGCGCCGACGGATTCTCGCGTAGGGAACGTCAACGCCATAACGACGGGAATGAGGACGCCGAGCGGCGGCAAACCGGTCTTCACGAACCCTACAAGCAGCGCCGCGAGGCCGAGGCCAGCGTAGGTGGCAGCGGTCCACGACGTATCGGCAGAGACGGCGAGCGCGATCATCCAGGACGACAGGATGGCATCTCCATCGACCCAGCGACACCCGATTTAGTCCGTAACACCGCGCGGCGGCGGGCAGAGCGAGATCTACGCCGAGCCTGCGCCGGCGACCGTGAACCTTTAGAATCCAGACATGAAGCGCATCGCCTACACCATCGACCTCGCCGACGACCCGCGGCTCATCCAGGAGTATTGCGAACACCACAGAAACGTCTGGCCCGAAGTCGAAGCTGGCTTGAAGCAAGTCGGCCTCGTTGAAATGAACATCTACCGGCTCGGGCGTCGACTCTTCATGCTGATGGAGGTCGAAGACGACTTTGACGTCGCGACGGGTCTGCCCGCCTACCTGCAGACGCACGACCGGTGCCAGGAGTGGGAAGACATGATGGACAAGTATCAGTCACCGCTGCCTGACGCCAAACCGGGCGAGAAGTGGTCAGAGATGGAGAACATCTGCCGGATCTCTTGAGCCGCGAGCACGGACTCAACGCTCGCGCGCATAGCCCGTATCTTGCAACGGCAACACCACGCTGTTCTCAGCCGCGTAATCGCCCCAGTGCTCGAGCATCTCGCGTAACTTAGCCGGGTAGTCCGCGGCCAAGTCGCGACTCTCAGCAGGGTCAGCCACGAGGTCATATAACTGCCAGCGTCCCGGTCCGTATGGTGGCCACACCCAAACGATCTTGAAGCGCCCCTTCTGGATCGCGCGGCGGCCGAAGAGCTCCCACCCGATGACGTGTTGCGGGTCGTTTTCGGGCGACATCATCATTTGACCCCTCGGACTCGCGACGCCCGTGGCGAGCTGCAGCGCCATCGGCCAGAAGTCGCGCGCTGTCACGGGCGCGTCCGAGCGTCCTGGCGCAATCGTGCCAGGTAAGGAGACGATCGCCGGCACCCGGACGCCGCCTTGCGTCGGGAACGATTTAAACAGCCGGAAAGGCGCGACCGTCGCCTGCGCCCAACCGGGACTGAGCCAGCAATATGAACCGCGGCGCCCCAGGTTCTCTAAGCCGTTGTCGAAGCGGCGCGCTACCCACTCGCCGATCCCAGCGAGGTTGCCGATCGGGTTGCCCTCAGGGCCGTTGTCGCTGCAAAAGACGATGACTGTCCGCTCCAGTTCGCCAGCGGCGCGCAAACTCGTCAACAGCCGGCCGACGTTGTGGTCGAGGTTCTCCACCATCGCGGCATAGATCTCCATCGTGCGCGCCTCGCGACGCTGCTCGTCGCGATCGAGCGACGACCACGCCGGCGCGAACCGGTAGCGACTAGGCGCAGCCTGATCAGCAGAGACGACGCCCGCGGCGACCGCTCCCGCCATTCGCTGCGCGCGCAGCTCGTCGTAGCCGTCGTCGTAGCGACCACGGCAGTCTGCAATCCATTCGTCTGGCGCCTGCAGCGGCCAGTGCGGGGCGGTGTAGGCTGCATACGCGAAGAACGGCTTGTCCACCCTTCGTGCCTCCGCGATGTATCCCAGCAGCTTGTCGGTGTAGGCGTCCGTTGAGTAAAAGTCCGCAGCCAACGTGACCGGCTCGCCGTCCTCCAAGTAGGGAGCTCTGCCAGGCGCGTCGACCAAACGCACCGCGTCGGAGAAGTGGCTCGCGCCGCCGGGAATGAGCGCGAACGAGCGCTCGAATCCGCGAGCCTGCGGCGCGTGGGCAGGCGTGGTGCCGAGGTGCCACTTGCCAGCCATACAGGTGAAGTAACCCGCGTCTTTGAGACGCCTCGCGATCGTGTCACTCGTAGTGAGCACGCCTTCATAGCCAGGCGCCGCCGCCTGCCGCTCGTCCTGCTCACCAGCCATCGTCCCCAGCCCTACACGGTGAGGGTCGCGGCCGGTCAACAGCATTGCCCGCGTGGGCGAACACGCCGGCGCCACCAAAAAGTTCGTCAGCAGCTTCCCGGACGCCGCGAGTCGGTCCAAGTTCGGAGTGCGGATCTCACTGCCGAACACACCCAAGTCCGTGAAGCCGAGGTCGTCGGCCAAGATGAGCAAGATGTTCGGACGATCCAAAGGATCTCGGACATTGTCCATCTCAGCGCAGCCGGAAAACGACAGGAGCAGCGCGGCAGACGCGGCGAAGACCTTCTGCATGTTTCGCATCCTACCTTGTGTCAGGCGACACGCGCGACGATGTCGCGCGGATGGTGACAACCTAGAAACTGCCGACGACGCCCACGACGCCATTGCTGGTGATAGCGCCGAACGCATTCACGGCTGGCACAGAAAACGTAGCCGCCTGCGTGTAGATCGTAGATCCGATCAGCGCGTTGTTCGTCGGCACCGACACGCCATAGGTATACGCCGAGCCGATGGGCGACCATGGACCGACGAGGACATCGAGGCTGCTGCGTAGCTGACAACCAGGCATTCCTAGCGCCGCTAAATCGACGATTCCTGGGTCGCTCGCGCCCAAAATTGACACCCCAAAGACCGTAGGCGGTGGAATGTCGGTGACCTCGACGGTCCAGACAGAGCCGATGAGCGGGCTCGTCATCGGCGCGAGCCCCAACGGCGCGGTGTCAAATTGCTGCGTCGCGATGACGGCCGCGGCAGAGATATCGACCGGGCCCGGGTCGAGGCTTGGGCCTCCCGGTGAATACCCGACGAACCAATCTTGAGGAGCCGTAAATCCGACCGCGCCAAATCGGAGAACCCAGTCCGCGGTGACGACGTTGTAGTCAATCTGGATGTAGCAAGGATCCTGCGTCCCGGACGCGACGACGCCGTCGTAGGTCACGCGCGCCTGGCCCGCGGCCGCGTCTTCCTCATAAACGACCATCCCCGCGCTGTTCGGCAGCAGATCGTTCCAGGCGTAGACCGTATCCCGCGGGTTGTTAAGCGCTAGCTGAGGCGCCGCGGTGGAGGCGTTGCTGTTCCCGGTGCCGCGCGCGAGCCATCCGTTCGAACCTACCGAGAGGCCGAGCGTGCCTGCCGGCGTCTGTCCGTCATCCGGGAGCAACAGCAGCGTCCCGCCCGTCGGGTCGAGGCTTCCAATCGGCAGCGGACCGATACCAGGCGAGGTCACCACGACGTAGCCGCCGCCGGAAGAGACGCCGATCATGTCCGTATTGGTCAGGTCGAAAGACTCGGACGCGACCTGCTCATAAAACGAGGCGAACTCACGTACGCACCCTGCGCCGAACGCTGCACTGGCTGCCTTGACGCCGAAGTTGCAGGCCACGATGGCGACGCCGCCGTTGCTGTTGGATCGGTTGCTGAACGTGATCTCCGTCACTGCGTCGCCGAGGTACGAAGCGAGGTCGACGCGACCTTCGGTGAGCGAGAGGTTCTGATCCTGGTTCCCGCTGTCGACGCTGCCGGTGCCCGGGAAGCTGCCGAAGTACCAATCTGCTCCAGCAAGGCTCTCCGTCAGGGTAGCGCCGCTCGCGAAGGTCACGGTCACGTCGAAGGATCCGCCGCCGTTACTGATCTGATAGAGAAATCCGAGGCTCACGCCGGGCGTGACCGTCAGCGGAGTCTGGAGCACAGTCGTCTGCGGCCCAGACTGGTCAACGCTCGCGAGCCACGTCGGTTGCGTCCCGATGTTGTCGCCATCAGGCGCTGGATCGAACGCCCAGTTGCCGGCGTCGTGCTGGTTCCGGTTGCCGAGGTGCACGATGTCGAGGACGCCAGGGATGTCGACGAGCTGGTAGCCGACCAGAATCGGATCAATGGGGACACCGTTACGAAAGTCGAGCGCGCGGTCTGAGATCGATCGAAAGCCCATCGGATCGTCAGGGAGGCCCGCCTCACCTGCATGCAGGATGCCGTTGAAGTTGAAGTTCAGCGCGACGGGCGTCCCCTGCGCGACGGCCGCGCTAGAGACCAGGAGACAGAGCGCCAGAAGCTTCGCCGGTGTCCGCGTCGAGCACTTCATATCCCCATGTTCTGCGGCCATGCCGCGCTTGCAAGCCGCTCCGCGAGACTGGGCGTAACAGCGCGACCGTCGACCGCAAACCAGCCCCCCGAGGCTGCGCCGTCTGCAGATGACGCCTCGGGAGGACGCTCGCTTGACCCGTACCTTGAGGCTCCCCATAACTGACAGGCTGTCCGACCGAGCTCCTGCGGTTGACGCGCGCGCTGCGCCGATGCACGGCTCGCGGCCGCGCGACCTCTTCACAAGCGCATTCGGACTCGGCACGAAGCATGACCCAGACCCCTACGACGGTGGCCTCGTTCCACCCACCGAAGCCGCGACTCTTCCGCACGGTGACGGCGTCGGCGCGCGCGTTGCCTGACTTTCTCATCCTCGGCGCGCAAAAGGCCGGCACGACCTCCCTACACAGATACCTGGAGCTGCATCCGGCGATGCTGGCCCCAAGCGTCAAGGAGGTCCACTTCTTCGACGTTCAATGGTGGCGCGGGCAACGCTACTACCGCGCCCACTTCCCAACGACGCTCGCGCGGATCGCGCGACGCCTAAGCCGTGGGCAACGCGCGATCACGGGAGAAGCGAGCCCCTATTACCTCGCGCACCCGCAGGTACCGCGCCGAGTACACAGCGTATGTCCGCGCATCCCGATGATCGTCATCTTGCGTGACCCGATCGAGCGCGCCCACTCGCACTACCTGCACAACTGCCGCATCGGCGCCGAGAGCTGCACAACCTTCGCGGAAGCGCTTGATCGCGAGCCAGAGCGCTTAGCGGGTGAGCTCGAACGAATGTCGGCCGATGAACGCTACGAGAGCTTCGCTCACCGACACCACTCATATGTGCTCCGAGGACAATACGCCGCTCAGCTCCGCGCGTGGTTCGACGTGTTCCCGCGCGAGCAGATCTTGGTCCTTGAGAACGAGGCGCTCGCCCGTGACCCCGCGGGGGTGTATCGGAGGGTCCTCGACTTCCTGCAGCTGCCGCCTTGGCAGCCTCAAGCCTTCGCGCGTCACAACGCGGCCGGCTCCAGCGCCCCCCTCGAAGCCAAGATCCAGACGCAGCTGGCTGAGCACTTTGAGCCGCACAACCGAGAGCTCTATGAGCTGCTGGGGCATGAGTTCGCGTGGACGCGCCCCTAAGCACTAGGCACGCCCAGCGCGCGTGGTCACCCTCGTCCGCGGTAAAGGCTAGGCGATGGTCAACCTCAACGGCGCCTGCGCGCGTCACCCACGCGACGCCGCTGACTTCTTCATGACGGTCACGACGTCGTTGAAGCGCTTGCAGTCGAATTGACCCTTGTCTCCCCAACTGTCGACCTGGCACTCCACTTCGAGGCCAGCCTTGAGCGCGAGGCTCGCGAACAACTGTCGCGATACAACGCTCCGCTTGCCGTCGGGCCACCCCATAGTGTCCCGCTTCATCGACAACAACTTGTATAGGTAGCGAGGCAGCGAGCCGTAGCGGATCAAAAACCCGAGCGGCAGCATCGCGTGCCGCCGACCTGCGTGGTGAATCACCGCCCGACCGCCTGGCCGGAGAACGCGGGCGAACTCGCCGAGGTACGCGGCGATCGTGTCCGCCTCCATGTGGACGAAGGAGTCATATGACCAAACGAAGTCCACGGCCTCGTCTTCGGCCCCCGGCAGCGAAGCGCCATCGTTTACGCAGAAGGTGACGTGGTCGTCGTCCGCGAAACGCTGGCGACACGCTTCAATACAAGACGGGTTGAGGTCAAACAGGTGCAGCTTGGCTGCGTGCCTGACCAGGAACTCCGTCCAGCGCCCTCGGCCGGGGGCCACCTCTAACGCGACGGACTGCGGCGTCAAATATGGCGCCGCAAAGGTGTCCAGGATCGACTGCTTCCACGCTTCATATGGCTGACCGCAGTACTCGGCCTGACCGGTCCATTCGTCACCGCCTTGCGACCACTCATACCCCCGATCCCACGTCTTATTCCAATCTCTAGAAGGCATCTTATTTGGTGGAGTTCACTGCGTGTCGACGCGCAGACCAAGCCTGCGATGTGGACCAAAACGAAGCAAGCGCGAGCCCGTAGATCATCGGCTGCGCTCAACCCGATCGGCAGCCTGCGCGACGCCGCCAGCGGCCCGCATCTCGTCTCGCAGCCGCTCTGCGGCAGCGCGGAAAGCCGACTCGTCACGAAGACGCCCGAGCGCCACGCCGAGCTCTTCTGCCGTCGCTCGCTCTGGCGGCACGACGAGGCCGCTCCCCGACAACTCAATGCGCCTCGCGACGCCGGGCTGATCAAAGCCCGCCGGCATCGCGAGCAACGGGACGCCGTGCCAGAGCGCCTCTAATGTCGTGTTAAGGCCCGCATGCGTGCAGCAAACGGCCGCGCGCTCTAGCAGCTCAAGCTGCGGCGCCCAGCCCACGATCACCGGCTCGCCCGGCAGCTCCAGCGAGCGCAGCGCGTCCGCATGCCCGCCGAGACCGATCACCAACTGCAAAGACTGCGCGGCGCAGGCTGCAGCGACGGCGCGGAAGACTTCAGGCCGCGCTGCAGCGATCGTTCCGAGCGACGCGTAGGCGACCGGCCTGCCGTCCAGCCGATCCCACGGGAACGCGCCCGGAACCGGTCGATCAGCAGATATGAAGGCGCCGCAGTGGTGTATCGACGGGTCATCGCGATACCCGGGCGGCTCGAAGCCGCGCGGCTGGGGGCGCAGACGCGTCAACTGCGAACACTCCTCGAACACCGACGCGATCGGCGAGAGCCGATGTTCGGATCGCCAACGGTTGAGTCGCGCGCGGACCGGACGCATGGCGCGATCCCGACCGTGACCAAAAACTGCGGTCGCGATGCGACGGAACCAAGAAGGCGGCCGATGCTGACAAGCCCACGGCTCAAAAGGATCGCGCATACCGTGGACGAGCTCCGGCGCTAGCGCCCCCTCAACGCCAACGGCGTCGACACCAGCCGCCGCCGCTACGCTCGCAGCGCCGTAGCAGTACGGGTCTAGTAGCAACGTATCCGGTGCGAATTCTTCGACGATGCGCGGCAAGTCGGCGAGCACGGCGCCCAGCACAGCCTCTGTGAAGACCTCTAGGCTGAAGCGATTGAGCGCGTGCCCGCTCAAAACCGCGCGCCCCGCATCGACAGTTTGCAGCCACCCTTCCGGCAGCACCTCGGGCGCTAACACCAGCGGGTCGCATCCCCACGACCGCACGACATCAACCCGGTCTGCGACCGTCACGACCGCGAGCGTGTGGCCACGTTGACGCAACTCGTTCGCCACTGCGAGCATCGGCAGCAGGTGTCCGTAGTCCGGTAACGCGACAGCCAAATAGCGGCTCATCAGAACGACTCCGTCATCCTTGCTCCGGGAACCATTCGCGCGCGAGCGCTGAGCAGTGACGCTCGACCTCTCCAAGGAGATAATCGGTGGTGAGGTGTCGACGCAGCTCAATCGGTCGATCGCCACCGACCCCAGACTTAGACCTCGCCCGATCAATCATGCCTTCGTCGACATCGAGGAACCGCGCGAGATCCGGGACGCGCTCGCCGATCTGGTCAGTCCGCAACACCATCAAACGATCGGCGGGCACTGTCTGTATGACGCCCTCAATGTGGTCACGCCAGTAACAGAGATAGCTGCCGATCTTGTATGGGCAGCCCGCCGCTGCGAGGTCGCGCTCCGGCGCGGGGAAGCCAGACCCGTAACGACCGTAGCGTTGCTCCTCAAGCGCGCGCCAAAAAGGGTAATCCGCAGAGCGAACGTTCTGGTTGATCTCTGACTCGATCCACCCGAGCGGGTCGCGCAACGTCAGGACGAAGCGCGCCGCCGGGAACTCTTCGACCAGCAACGGCGTTAGGTGATGCAGATAGTGGGCTGCCTCTAGCTCAAGGCCCAACCGACGGTCGCGCCATCGCAGCACCGCGCCCATGCTCGCAGGCGTACGCTCACCACGGTTCCAGCTCATCGTGTGCGCGAGGGTGTCGACGAGGGCTGGCTCGTGAGCGGCGCGAAAACGCGCGTCAAACATCGCCGCGAGAGAGTGCGTGCCGCTGCGCGGTAGCCCGACCGCAAACGCGTGGAATCGGCGCGCCGCCGGATCGGCGTGACGCGCCACGAACCGCGCGAACAGCGACTGAGAGCGCACGCGTAACCTGGTGCGCCAATCCAATGGCCAGGACGCAGTGGCGGCTGTCATTCAGCGCCCGCCCCCGAACAACCACCGCCGCGCGCGGGCCCAAATGCCAGCACCTGCGACGTGGCAGCGCTCGCTGGTCGGACACCACGAACGAATCGTCGTGACCGCGTTCAGTCGCCGCCCGAGCCGCGCGTAGTCGTCGTGGCGACCGTGCACGAGCCGCACTGGCCCGTTCAGCGTCGCCGGGAAAGGAACGCGGAAGTTCCACACCGACGGCAGCGTGTAGATCTTCGACTCGGTCTCCAGCCACGCCTGAATGAACGAAGCCTGGTCGCCCTCGAACTGCCCCTCAAGCAGCGCCCCTCGCATGATCTTGTCCACGTAGATGCGATGCCACGCCCGAAAGTGCTGCTCGACCTGCTCACTGCGACGGAACCCGATCAGGCCGCAGTTGAGGGGCGTACACCCAGTCAACCTTTGGCCACCTGCCAGCGGCTCGGCGCCGTCCATCGGCGCGGCAGCCATGCAAAAATCGAAGTGCTTCAGCATGTCGAAGACCGGCCCGAAATCCTTGAGGAAGTGCGTGTCCGAGTCGACGTAGATCGTGCGCGCGTAAGGCGACGCGGCATACATATGCGCGGCGCGCCACGCGAACGCTAGCAACGCAGCTTCGCCCCAGTCGTCCGGCGCTTTCCCTAAAGCGATCTTCTCGACCGGGCGCACGACGACCCGATCGAACTCATGCTCTGAGACGAGCGCGTCCGTCAATAAAGTGATCCGGGCATCGGGGTCGACCGCGCGGAGACTGCGCGCTGATTTGCGAGCCTCGGTGACGTACTTCTCCCCGACGGCAGCGTAGACGAAACCATCGCCAGCCTCGTCGTCAGCGGCCGTCACTGCCTCAAACGAGTAGCCGAAGGCTTCGATGTCGCGCGCATATATCTTTGCGACCTGGTCACGCGTTGCGCTGTCGTAGTAGCTGCTGTAGTGGCGGTGCACCGAGCGATTGACGTGCGGCAGCGCGAGGTCTAGGCGATTGAGGCGCCGACGCACCTCGTCGAAGCAGACGTCCAACTGCTCGAACCGGCAGACAAGATCGACCGCGACGACCCCAGCGTCGTCGACGAGGAAGTCGAGCTGCGGCTTGAGGTGCGGGTGCGGGCAGTCCGCGGCGAGGTCTAAGAACCCGCGGAACGACAGCGAGCTTGGGTCGGCGACGCCGAGCTGCTGCGCCAGGACGCCCGCCTCGCCGGCGACCAAGCGCGCGTAGACCGACACGGCGCGCTCCCAGGGGTTGCGAACCACCGCGAAGGAGAAGTAATCCCGGCTGCGCGTCGCGGACTCCAAGGAGCGGATCTCACGCAGAGTCAGGTGCTGGAAGAAGTCGCTCCCGAAGCCGAGCTGCCGGTATTTCTCGGATCGGATTCGGCCGAACAGCCGGTCCTCATCCTCTACGTCGACGTCGCCCGCCATGCCCAGCGCAGCCTCGATCGAGGTGCCGCCGGTGCGAGGCACGTGAACGAACAGACACCTCAGCTCATGGGAAACAGGCATGTCAGGCCACGGCGACGGACGGCGCCGACGCGGAGGTCCAAGCTACTGCATGCGAGATTGCTTTCCAGCAAAGCAGTCGGGGCGCCGTCGCTACCCGGCGCGTCCGGCTAGAGCTGCGTGAGGGTAAGCCGGCGGAACTCACAGCGGGCGCCCTCGGCCTGGATCGCGATTTGACCGCGATCGGCCGTACAGTCGAAGCCGTCGTTGACCTTGTCACCGTTCACCCAGATGTCGACGCGACGGCCGCGACATTCGATGATCATCTCGTTCCACTCACCGAGTGGGTTCTCTGATCCATCCGTCAGATTTTTGATGCGTCGCGACTGCCCCTGATCGCCGCCCCAATTCTCCGGCTTGCCGTTGCGACGGCTCGCCATATCGGGCACCGCGATGTCCTCGCCAATGCACCAGAAGTCGCCGGCGTTGGTGTGGTGCAATTGACACTCGATCGACTGCGGAAACATCTTGTAGAGCCGCCGCGGCTTCGAGCTGTGCACCAGCACACCGCAGTTACCCGGCGGCCCCGGCCATCGCCATTCGACCTCAAGGCGATAATCACGGTAGACCGCGTCGGTAATCAGGTGACCCTGCGGTTTACCGCGGCTGATCAACAGGCCGTCCTCGACGACAAACGATGCCAGCAGGTCCTCTTCGCTGTCCGCTGCGGGGATGTCGGTGTGCCACCCTGCGAGGTCTGCGCCCGGGATCAGAGAGCGTGACGTCGCGCCGCAGGCGACGAAGATCGTAGACGCGAACAGCAAGAGGGTCGTCTTCATGTAAGCACCATAACCACGTCGAACCCATCTGCGACGGGGAGCTGCTCGTCGTCGACCAGCGCGTGACATTGACCAGCCAGCCGAACACCGTGAAGACAGACCTGCCTGCCCGCTGACAGCCCGCCGAGGCCGTAGGATGTGAGCGAACTGGACACGTCACGCGCGATGAGGTCACACATGCCCAAGCACCCCTCGATCTACAATTTCTACCCCGCACGACCTCGTCGCGGCCGGACGGCGTCGCGGACGGCCGCGGCCGTCGCGTTCGCGCTGACAATCGCTGCGACGTCTCCCTGCGCCGCGCAGGCCGATGCATCACCGGCGAAGCGCCCCAACGTGCTCCTCATCCTCGCAGACGACCTCGGCTACTCGGACCTCGGATGCTACGGCTCGGAGATCCCCACGCCGAACCTCGACGCGCTCGCCCGAGGTGGCTTACGGTATACGCAGGCTTATACGTCGGCGCGCTGCTGCCCGACGCGCGCGTCGCTCCTCACCGGACTGCATCCGCACCTCGCCGGCATCGGCTCGTTTACGCGGAGATCCCCGCACCCCAAGCGCGGGCCTGCATATCTCGGGCGACTCGCCGACTCTTGCGTAACGATCGCCGAGGTCCTCAAGCGCGCTGGCTACGGCACCTACATGGTCGGCAAGTGGCACGTCGGCGCTCAGACTGGCCCGATCGAGCGCGGCTTCGACGAGTTCTACGGCTTCCGTTCAGGCTACGAACAAGACCAGTGGGAGCCGCGCCGCTACGAGCGGTTGCCGGCAGGGCGGGACCTAGAGATCGACGTCTCCGGCTCAGACGGGACGCCGTTCTACGCGACCGACAAGTTCACCGAGCAAGCGCTCGCTTTCCTCGATCAGGCGGAGCGCCGACCTGAGCAGCCCTGGCTCCTCTACCTCGCGCATGGCGCCCCTCACTTCCCTGTACAAGCCCCAAAAAACAGCGTCGACGCGCTCGTCGAAACGTATCGCCAAGGATGGGACGTCCTCCGCGCCGCGCGCTACAAGAGAATGATAGGGTCAGGCCTCGCGACGTCGGGCTGGAAGCTGACGGAGCGCGCGCTCGTCCCTGTAGATGAAGGGTCGCTGACTGCTGGATATGGCGGCGCGCGCAACCCCGCCTGGGAGACCCTTCCCGCTGAGCGACGCGCCGACCTCGCCCGTCGGATGGCTGTATTCGCGGCGATGGTGACGCACATCGACCGCGGCGTCGGCCGCCTCGTGGAGCGCCTACGCCAGATCGACCAACTAGACGAAACGCTGATCGTCTTCCTCAGCGATAACGGCGCGTGCTATGAGTGGGGACCGTTTGGTTTTGATGGACCTTCACGACGCGGCGGCGCCAAGCTCCACGTCGGCGATGAGTTAAAGACCATGGGCGGCCCGGGTAGCTACCACGCCTATGGGAGCGCATGGGCCAACCTCTGCAACACGCCGTTCCGTCTCTATAAGCACTTCACGCATGAAGGCGGCATCGCGGTGCCGATGATCGCGCACTGGCCGCGCGGCATCGAAGCGCCCGACCGCTGGGTCCGCGAACCTGTGCACGTGATGGACTTGATGCCGACCCTCTGCGAGGTCACCGGCGCCCGCTACCCGCAGACGCGAGCGGGCGTCGCTGTACAACCCAGCACGGGCGTCAGCCTGATCGCGACGTTCGCGGGCCGATCGCTCGACGAGCGGACGCTCCACTTTGAGCATCAAGAAGCGCGCGCCGTACGCCGCGGCCGCTACAAGGCCGTATGGGGCAAACGTATGCAGGAGAGGCCTCGCTGGGAGCTATATGACCTGGAGAGCGATCGCTGTGAGACCGAGGATCTGTCGACCTCACAGCCCGAATTGACCGCCGAGCTCGCTGGGTCGTGGCAGCGCTGGGCAAGGCAGGTCGGCGTGCACCCGTTCTGGCAGCGATCGCAGAAGTGAACGCGTCGCAACGCCGCCGGATCACCAGCGCGAGCGGCACGCGCTCAGCCTGTCATGAGTTCGCGTCGCAGCTCGCAGAGCAGTCGCGCCGGTAACGCTTGAGCGCCACCGGGAAGGGTGCAAACACAGGCAGAGACCTCGGAAGAGAGCTCAAGCAGGCGGCGCGGACGGACGCCGCGCCAGAGGCCAAGGGCCAAGGTCGCCGTGTAAGCGTCTCCCGCCCCGACCGTGTCGACAGGCGCCACCGGACGCGCAGGCGCGGCGTAGAAGCCCTCCGGACCAACCGCCTCACTGCCGCGTTCGCCGAGTGTTCGGACGACCCAACGCAACCCGCAGCGATCTCTCAGCGCCCGACCACCTTCGGCAAAGTCGACGTCGACTCTGAACCATCGCGACACCTCCTGCCACTCCTGTTCGTTCACCTTGAGCACGTCCGCGTTCGCGATCGATGCGCGGACAACCTCTGAGTCCACGTACGGCGCGCGCAGGTTCACGTCGAAGACGCGCAGGGCATGCGCTGGCGCCGCGGCGAGGAAACGATGGATCGTGCCCCGGCTGTCTGGATGACGCTGCGCTAAGCTGCCAAAACACACGATGTCCACGCGCCCAGCGAGCGCCGTAGCTGCTCTACTCCATGGGATGTGGTCCCAGGCGCTGTCTTCGTCGATGCGGTACGTCGGCACCCCGTCATCGCCCAAGATGACGCCGACGCGGCCGGTCGAACGATCTGGGCACTTAGCGACGCACGTCTGCACGCCGTGCGCCTGCGCGCAGCTCACCAAGGACACCCCCGCTTCGTCTGCGCCAACGGCGCTCACGGTCCAAGCCTGCGCGCCGAACTGCGCCGCGTAGCAAGCGAAGTTGGCCGGGGCACCTCCCCACCGACGCCCGTCGGGAGCATCGTCCCAGAGCAGCTCGCCGAGGCCAACGACGACCGGCGCTTCTATCCCCCCGCGCGGCTCCGGTCGCACGCTCACGCGACGCTACCCCACCAGCCTCGATCCCATGCTTTGAACCGGCTGCGTGGCTGCTCTCCCGCGGCGAGACATCGCGTGTGGGTGAGATCAGCTGGGATAGAGCGTCGATTCCTGATTATGCAAGGCTCCGCGAAGGGAGGCCTGACCATAGCGCGCCATGGGCTAGGGCTGAAAGGTCAGCGTGACCATCCTGACAATGCTGCTTGAGTTATCGGCGTGGGTGCGCGTGGTCGCGCGGATCTCATAGACGCCGTCGACCGTCACGGGCTCCGTAAAGGTCTGGTTGAGGAACCCGGTCTGAATCTCACTGAAGCCGTTGTTGCCTAGATCAACCATCGTCCAAGCGGCGCCGCCGTTGCTTGAGTTGGTCCCGACGAGATCGATGCTCAGGGTCCCTGAGACAGGCTCCGTCGTGTAGAGCGTCAGCATGAACTCGTGTGTACCGATCGTCCCCATAGACTCGAAGCCGTCGCTGACGGCCTCTTCCTCGATCGTAAAGACCACGGTCTGACCGCTAGCCGTCAAGCCGTACTGACCTCGCACAAACCCGGTCTCGCTGCTTGAGACGGACATGCCGCTGTTGTCGACCGAGAACGACGCGCTGCTCAGGTCGGTCCCCTGCGGCACGCTCGTGGTCGCGCCCACGACCTGGCCCCGCAGATCGGTGTGGGCGACGACCCCAGCGTTGACGGCGGGCGGCGGAGGCACAGTCGGGGTGTTGGTCGAGGAGCCGCCGAGCTCGTCTTCCTGGTCGTTGAGCGAACATGACGCGAGCGCGAACAGCGCGAGACACGGCAGCAGTCTCACCGCGACAGATCGCGGGGATCGATGGGATTTGTTGCAGATCATGGACGGACCTCGGGGCTAGAGGACTGCACTCCTAATGATGTAATGTCGTTTATTAGAGCATATTATATCCGTCATTGCCGGATTGAGGCGGCCGCAGACGAGGCCCCGAGGCCGCGTCGGCAGCCCCCCCTTGGCAACGGCATTTCCGCCCTCGCTCTCGCGGCTCGCGTTACTTCTTGAGTCGCCCGAAACGCTCAAGCAGCTCGCAGAGCTGATCGTGCGGCAGAGCCTCCGACCGGTGGCCGGCGCGCCCCACCATGGTCTCAGCCGCGACCATAGCGTTGAGGATCGCCTCCTCGGTGGCCTGCACCGTGGCGTCGAACAGCGCGCTCAGCTTGTGGTTCGCGAGCATGACGAGGTCGGCTTGCGTGGCGATTGCAGCGCCGCGATTTGCGGTCGAGAACGCGAGGAAGATGTCTCCGGATCCGTTGCCGGACGTGCTCCCAACGCGCGCGATGCCCAGCGAAACGCGGCGCGCGACGCGATCTAACTGGTGCGGTAGCAGCGGAGCGTCAGTCGCGACTATGACGATGATCGACCCCTGCTCTTCGCGCCTGTCGCGCTGGTCCTCGGCGCGCGCTCGCAGCAGTTCACGGCCCACGGGCACGCCGTCGACGCGAAGTTGGTCTGCACGACCGAAGTTCGACTGCACGAGCGCGCCGAGTGTGTAGACGACGTCGCCAACTCGGACGCGACGCGACGACGTGCCAATCCCACCTTTGAAGCCCAGCGTGCGCATGCCCGTGCCGCCGCCGACGTTGCCCTCAGGCACCGGGCCGCTCTTCGCAGAATCCAGCGCGCGACGCGCGTGCGCGGCCGTGACGTGGAATCCGTCCGTGTCGTTGAGGTGCCCGTCGTAGGTCTCAGCGACGACGGGCAAAGACCACGGCTGGAGCTTCGCGCCGCGCGCAACCTGCCACCCGATGACCGCGTCCCTCACCACGCCGACGCTGTGGGTGTTGGTGATGCACACGGGACCCTCCAGAAAGCCGGACTCGGTGATCCACGTCGTGCCCGTCATCTCGCCGTTGCCGTTCAACGCGAACCATCCAGCGAAGACGGGGTCTTTCGGGTCGTCGCCACGAGGAAAGATCGCGGTAACGCCCGTGCGAACGTCGTCGCCCTGGATCAACGTCGTGTGACCGACGTAGACGCCGTCTACATCGGTGATCGCGTTGTTCGCGCCGGGTTCACCTTCGAATGGGATCCCAAGGTCCCGCGCGCGTTCGGCGCGTTGCCCTTGCTGGCTGAAGACCGGTGTCGCGAGCGCGAGACAGAACATCAGGATGCGCATGATGAGATCCTGACGGAGCGATCTACCGATGCAAGCCGCACGAGCACGACGCCCGGCGATCCGGGAACAGCTCTGCGATACGCGGACTCTTTCCTCGTCGACTTGGCCGAATCAACGCAGCGCCCGCCTCGCGACGTGAGCGACGCTCGATCCCGTTTATTTGGGGGTGGCCAGGACGATGACGAACTCACAGACTAAGAAGCTCGTCCCCACCGACACACCGAGTAAGGAGCACCATGCACTCCCTCCAGATGCTCACTGCGCTGAGCCTCACGACCATGTTGGCGGCGCAAGCCGTAGATCCGCAGAGTTCGAACCACTATCTCCAGGTCGACTCCGGCCTCGTCCAAAATAACCTGACCGCTCCGACAGCCGCCGGGGTCCCGCAGGTCGTGTGGTCGCATGTGGTCACCGTCAACCGCGCGTCTTGGATGCGCCTGCACTATCACCACGTGCAGCTGTCCGGCAGCGCGAAACGCGGCGCGGACGGCTCCTTTCTCCGGCTCACGTCGATGCGGGACGGCGCGGTGCAGCTGCAGCACATGCAGCACGTCGAAGAGTGGCAGAACACCTCGGCCTACTTCAACGGGGACAGCGTGCTGGTTGAGCTGCTCGCGCAACCCGGCACCGGCGACAACCGGTTTGTCCTGCGCTGCGCGGTCGCCGGACCAGAGCAACACGGCGAACCCGACTCGATCTGCGGCACCGTCGACGACCGCCAGCCGAGCAGCGACGCCCGCGTCGGCCGCGTCGGCTTCGGCTGCACCGCATGGATGATCAACGACTGCAACCACTGCTTCTTGTCCGCAGGCCACTGCGGCGTCGGCGGCTCGACCGTGATCCAGTTCAACGTGCCGATGTCTAGCGGGTCGGGCAGTCCGCAAGCGCCGGCTCCCTCCGATCAGTACGCGGTCGACCCGAGCTCGGTCCAAGACCAGAGCGGCGGCGCGTCGCTAGGAGACGACTGGGTCTACTTCGGCTGCTTCGACAACTCGAACACCGGCCTGTCCCCCTACGCAGCCCAAGGATCGGTGGCGTTCGATCTGATCAACCCACCGGCGGTCTCTGGGCAAACGATCCGCATCACCGGCTTCGGTACTACAAGCTCGCCGGTCTCCCCGACCTGGAACCAGATCCAGAAGACACACAGCGGCCCGTACTTCAGCAACTCCAGCGACGTCCTCCGCTACACGGTAGACACGACGGGCGGCAACTCTGGCTCCCCGGTCATCCTCGACGGCACCAACAACGCAATCGGGATCCACACCAACGCCGGCTGCAACTCGGTCGGCGGCAACCAAGGCTGCGGCGCCGCCAACACATCGCTACAAGCCGCGCTCTCGAACCCCCAGGGGATCTGCGCGCAGGGTAGCAACTGCGGCGGCGGCGGCGGCGGCGGTTCGCCGCTGACGACGACCTTCTCCTCCAACAACGGCCAAGCCGGCAACATGTTCGACCTCCGCGTCGCCAGCGGCACAGCGCCGGTCGTCATCGACGACTTCGACGTCAACCTCGACGCGGGCAACTGGGACCTCGAGATCTACACGACGACGAGCGGCGGCAGCCACGTCGGCGTCGAGCAGGACGCGACCGCCTGGACGCTCGTCGCGAGCATCCCCGGCGTCGTCAGCAACGGCGCGAACACGCCGACGCCGCTCGGCCAGAGCTTGAACCTGACCATCGACTGCGGTGACCAGGTCGGCTTCTACGTCACGGTGAGCAACGGCAACGCCCTGAACTACACCACCGGAACCGGGTTCGCCGTCGGCGACATCTACGCGTCGAACGCAGACCTTGAGATGCTCGCGGGCACCGGCAACACCTATCCGTTCGGCAGCGTCTTCGGTCCGCCTACGAGCAGCCGCATCTTCAACGGCAACATCTACTACACGGTCAGCGCCGGCAGCTGCGGCGGCGGCGGCGGCAGCCCAGCTACAGCGTCGACCTACGGGAGCGGCTGCGTGGTCTCGTTTACGTCGTTCTACGAACAGCTGACGCAAGCCGACATGGACCTCGCAGGGCTGGAGATCTGGGGGACGGCGACAGCCGGCGGCCACACGGTCAACACCCGGCCCGCCACGATCCTAGCGGTCGGCTCCCTGGGATCGGCCAGCGCGCTGGCGCTCGGCGACGATGACCAGACGACAGCGGGTACGCTGGGCTTGTCGGTCGGCTCCAACGGCTGGGTCGCGCGCGGCACCGGCAACAGCAACGACTACGTCCCGGACGTCTCGACCATGCTCGACAACCCCGCTGAGGGCTACTACGCGTGGACGGACCTGCAGCCCAACGCTGCGGGTAGCGGCGAGGTGTTCTACGAAGAATCCGGCACCCAGTGGATGGTGACCTACGACGGCGTCTACCTGTGGAGCACAACCGACCCGGTGACGATCCAGTTCCGCGGCGACGAGTCGAACGGCGACTTCGTGATCGCGTTCGGCGCGCTCACCAACACGGGACCGGAAGACTGGGTCATCGGCCACAGCGGCGGCGGCGCCAGCAGCGACCCAGGGCCGCGCGACCTGTCGCAAGGGACGCTGTTCGGCTTCCTGATGGGCGACCAGGACCGCGAAGGCCTCGCGCTGGCGCCGATCGGCGCGCCCGTGCTCGGCGCGCCGTTCCAGCTGCAGACCACGAACATCCCGTCGTCGGCGGTGTTCCACGTCGGCATCCTCGGACTGAACCAGGTGACCGCTCCGCT
>NYVR01000012.1 GCA_002684655.1 Planctomycetota bacterium
AGATCGCCTCGTTCCCGGGCGTGCCGGCGCGCACCTACGTGAGTCGTCTGGAGGCGTCCCGGCACACTGAAGGCCGCGTCTACGCGGCCTTCAGCAACCACAAGGACGGCGACTTCTCGCCCTACCTGTTGGTCAGCGAAGACTTCGGCGCGACGTGGACCTCGATCGCTGCGGACCTGCCAGAGCACGACGTCGTTTGGTCGCTCGCCGAAGACCACGTGCAAGAAGGGCTGCTGTTCTGCGGCACGGAGTACGGCGTCTATGTGTCGCTAGATCGCGGCGGCAAGTGGACGCGGATGAAGAGCGGGCTGCCGACGGTGGCGGTGCGCGACATCGAGGTGCAACGTCGTGAGAACGACCTCGTCCTCGGCACGTTTGGCCGCGGCTTCTACGTGCTCGACGACTACACGCCGCTGCGCGAGCTCGCGTCGGGAGTCGCGGAGGCTGCGGCGCACCTGTTCGCCGTGCGCAAGGCGCCGCTCTACATTGAACAGAGCCGCCTCGGCATGAACGACGGCCGCGGCGCGCAGGGCTCGACCTACTACGCCGCGCCCAACCCGCCGTTCGGCGCGATCCTCACGTTGCACCTGCGCGACGGCTTTGACACGCTGAAGGAGCAGCGCGAGGCGGCGCAGGACAAGGCGCGGGATGAAGACGGCAGCTTCCCGTTCCCATCGGACGACGCCATCCGCGCAGAAGACCGCGAGAACCCCGTCGCCGTGTGGGTCACGATCCGTGACGCGAACGGCGACGTGGTGAAGCGCGTCGACGCGCCTCGCAAGAAGGGGATGCACCGCGTCGCCTGGGACCTGCGCTACACGGGCGCCACCAAGGTGACAATAGGCGCTGCGGGCGAAGGCTCGCCGTGGTCGCGCCCGGACACAGGGCCGCTCGTGCTCGGCGGGACGTTTACGGCGACGCTGGAGCGCGAGTCCGCAGGCGTCGTTGAAGCGCTCGCTGGGCCGGTCGCGTTCGAGGTGGAGGCGCTCAACCTCGCGACGCTGCCCGCAGCCGACAAGGCCGAGGTATTGGCGTTCCAGCGCGAGGTGATCGAGCTGCGGCGCGCGGTGCGCGCGAGCGCGCGCGTGCTCGATGAGCTGCAGTCGCGCGTTGACCACTGCCGCGTGGCGCTGCGACGGAGCAGCGCGGACCTCGCGCTGCTCGCGCAGGTCGAGGCGCTCGACGGTGACCTCGCCGGCCTGCGCGTCCGGCTGGCAGGCGACTCCTCGCTGTCGCGCCGCAGCAAGCCCGCAGCGATGTCCATCCGGTCGCGCATCGAGAACGTCGCTGGCGCGCAGCTGTATACGTCTTCGGCGCCGACCAAGACCGAGCGGGACGCCTTCGGCCACGCGGCCGACGGGTTCGAGCCAGTGCTCGCGAGGCTGCGGGCGATCGCCACAGAGGACCTCCCCGCGATCGAGGGGGCGCTCGAAGGCGTAGGCGCGGGGGACACGCCTGGTCGTCTGCCGCAGTGGCGGCGCAGGTGACCGAGCGCCGCGTCTGCCCCTTGGCTAACGGTCACGGGCGGGCGCTGTCCAAGCGGCTGCGATCGTGAGGCGAGAGGGTCTGTCGCGCGGGTGACGGATCAGCGTCGCGGGGTCTTCGCGAGCTTGCCGACGGCGAACAGCAGCGCCCCGAGCAGCACGAGCCCGCCTACGATCGTCCAGGCGGCGGCCTCGCTCTGCGCGATCAGCCACACGCAGATGGCCATCCCGGCGAGCGGGATCACCATGCCACCAGGCAGCCGGAAGGCCTCTCGGCGGTCTTGCTCCGATGCGCGGCGGCGAACGCGCGGCAAGGACGCGATGCACATCATGTAGCCGAGCAACCGGATGACCGTGCTCGCCGCCGCCAGGACCATGAAGCCCTCGTAGAGCCCCAGGGTCAACGCCAGCGCGCCGGTGCATAGGATGCTGACGTGCGGCGTCGAACGCCGCGCGTGCACCGCCGCGAACCACGAAGGCAGCGTCTCTTGTTGCGCCATCGAGAACAGCAGCCGCGGCGTCGACAGCATGATCCCTGCGAGGTTGCCGCCGATCGAGAACAGCGCGCTCAGGTTGATCGCCAAGCCGCCGGCGATGCCCGCCAACCGCTCGCCGACGTCGACCAAGGTGGCGCCCGCGGTCTGCGCCGGCGGGACCACGCTGACGAAGACCAGCACGATGAAGAAATAGAACACCGCCGTGAACAAGAACGTGCTGACGAGCGCGCGGGGGATCTTGTGCTTTGGCTGGTCGGTCTCGCCTGCTGTGAAGCCGACGCTCTCAAAGCCCAGGTAGGCGTAAGCGATCAGCAGCGCGGTGCTGCCGAGGTCGGTGACCGCAAACGGCGCGCGGGGGATCAGGGCGGCGCCCGAGACCTGCTGAAGGCCCAGCGCGATCATCAACAGCAACGGCGCCAACTTGAGCGCGGTCATCACACCGAGCGCAAAGACGCCCGTCTTTACGCCGCGATAGTTGGACCACACGAGCGCGGACGTGACGAAGACGAAGACTGCGTGCTGTGCCGCGGGAGGGGCGAGCGAATCGTGCAGCTCGCCGGCGTATGCGGCCAGCAGGCGCGCGTTGGCCGCAAATGACGTGACGCGGCTTAAGTACATCGCCCAGCCAGTGCTGAAGCCTGCGAAGGTGCCGAAGGCGTCCGTGGCGTACAAGACCGGGCCGCCTGTGCGGCCGTAGTAGCTGGCGAGCTCTGCGAAGGTCAGCACGATGGCGAGGAACATGCACCCGACCACCAGGAACAACCACGGGCTCAGCGGGCCCGCGTTGATGGCGACCTCGGCGGGCCGCGCGAAAATGCCCGAGCCGACCATGCCGTTGATGGGGAGGAACGCCGCCCCGAACAAGCCGATCTGCCGGCTGAGCTTCGAACGTTGCTCGTGGTGGCTGGGGGTCATGTGTGCAGCTCGTAGCCGAGCGGGCTCCATGTTCGCCGGCGCCGCAGCTGGCGCGACCGCTAGCGGCGGCGCGGCCCGTTAGGCGCCGGTTTCAACGAACCAGAAGTAGCCGTAGCCGACGATCAGCGCGGGCACCGCGGTGTAGATCGTGGCGACCAAGGCGGCTCGCGGCACCACGGCGATCGCCGGGAAGAGCGCGTCACCGTCGTTGGAGATCGAGTTGCCGAGCTGCGCGGACATCGGGATGATGCCTGCCAAGTACAAGGTCGCGACCAGGATCTGCGGTCCGCAGCCTGGGAGGAAGCCGACCAAGACGCCGGCCAGCGGGTAGACCGCAGGCGCTACTTCGAGCATCGGCTTGAGCCAGGCTTCGCCGCCGACGAACTCGAACAAGAAGAAAGCGAGCACGACCCACACGGTCACGAAGTTCGTGTTGAGCGCGACGCGTCGCGTGAAGGGCTCCTTGTCCTCGATCGCGGCCATGTGCGCCGACTGTGTCGGGCTCAGCGCCCACATCATGATCGACAGCGCGCCGCCGCCGACGCCTACGATCAGGGTCCACATCGGTGGGATGTCCACCTGGAAGAGCAGCAGCACTCCCATGACGAGACCAGGGACGCAGAACAACGCCCAGACGACCCAAAGCGGGTTCGGAACCGGGAGCCGGTAGCTCTGCTTCTCGAACTTCACGGGCCGGTCAACCTGCAGGAAGTCGCGGCCGTGGATGATGTTCACGACGTAGCCGCTGACCACGCCAGAGACGAGTCCGACGCCCATGAGGAACAGCCCGACCGACGGCTTCTGTGCGAGGACGAGGAACGCAGCGTCTCCCATGGTCGCGGTCAGCACCGCGACCACGGCGCCGAAGCTCGCGCGTCGCATCGCGAACTGGGTCGTCACCATCACNGCGCCGCCGCANCCAGGNAGCGCGCCGAGCACNGCNGCAACGGGNACNTCCCAGCGCTGGTGNCGGTTCATCCANGCGACGGTGTCGATCTTGAAGATCCCNTCGAGCATGAAGAACAGCGCGAAGGTCGCCGCGACGAAGACGCCGACGCCGAGGTAGGCGTCTTCCAACGCCGTGAGCAAGTCGTGCCCGAGCGCGGGCATGAGCAAGACACCGGCGAGCACCCCGAAGGTGACCCACCCGCGTTCGACGCCACCCGTTCGGACAGCGGTCCTCAGGTGGGTGTGTGACTGGATGACGAGGGTTCTCGGCGACATGTAGGGTCCGCCCCGATGATTGCCGCGGAACTATACTTGCGACTCATTCTCAATTGCAATAGAATAGAGACATGAGAATGGCTATTGTATGGGGCAGCACCACCGGCAATACAGAAGTAGCTGCCGAAAAGCTGCATGCGATCTTGGGTGACAAGGTCGAGGTGTGCTGCAACGTCGATGACCTGAGCGCAGACGACATGCTCGGCTTCGACGTGGTGCTCATCGGGGCGTCCACGTGGGACATTGGTGAGCTGCAATATGACTGGCCGCCGCGCGTGACCGAGATGTCGGAGCGCGACTGGTCGAAGGTCACCTTCGGATTCTTCGGCTGCGGCGACGCGCACCACTACGACGACACGTTCGTCGACGCCTTCGGCATCATCTGGGAGCAGATCGAGCCCAAGGGCGCCAAGCTCATCGGTCGTTGGCCGGTCGAGGGCTACGAGTTCTCCGATTCGCGGAGCCTGTGCAACGACCGCCAGCAGTTCCTCGGGCTCCCCCTCGACGACGACAACGAGGCCGAGCTGACCGATCAGCGGATCGAGGCCTGGGCCGAGCAGATCCAGCGCGAGCTCGCGGAGCTGTCTCCGTCGGTATGATCGCTCGCTGAGCGCGCCGCCAACCGCTGCGGCCGCGAAGCTTCGCGACCGCGCGCCGCGGTCACCTGATCGCCCGAATGGCGTCCGGCGGACCCGGCCGCGCCCCGCAGCGCGCTCTCCTTTTGACGTCCGTCAGGGTCTTCCACTAAGGGAAGCGGTCGGCGGAGCGCGCGCAGGTCTACGCGCTGGCACAAATCGTCCCTCGCCAACAGCTTTCCAAGGCTTGCGAATCCTCTGGCCAACGCCGACGCTACGCCGGCGTCTTCCGTCTCTATCCCCGAGTTCTTATGCGAAAAATCTCTACTGCAATCGCGCTGATTGCCCTCTCAGACGTCGCTGCTGCGCACGACGGCCACCCCCATGTCGCCGACAACGCTTGGCTGCACCACGGCATCGAGATCGGCGTGGTCGGCGCGGCCGTCCTGTCCGTCTGTTACGTCGCTGCGCGACTCTGGAAGCGTCGCGCACAGCGGCACGAGACCCCCACGATCTAAGGAGCAACCCATGTTGAGCAAACTCGTAAAGGCCCTGACCAAGCGTCTCCCCGAAGTCGCTGCACACTGCGACGGACCCTGCGGCATCTACGACCCCGCGTCCGCGCGGGTCACCGCTGAGGCCGTGCGCTCCATGACCAAGAAGATCCTCGACTTGGTGCCGCCGGATCCGTCCGACGCTGCGGCGACCGCGCGCTATCACAACACGTTGAGCCGCTACGTCGCGATCAAGGAAGAGCAGGCAGAGCTGACCAAGCGCGACTTGCTGGTGCTCTGGACCGATTACTTCAAGCCGCCGCACCTCGAGGCATACCCCGACCTCCACGACACGTTCTGGAAGGCCGCGAAGCTCTGCTCTGCGTGCAAGGTGGAGGTGAGCCCTCAGCACGCCGACGAGCTCATGGACGCGATCCACAAGATCCACCAGATCTTCTGGGCCACCAAGAACCGCGAAGTCGACTGGGTGCTCGCGGGCGGCTAATGCTGTTCTGCGCGCGCGAGCTCGTCGCCCTGTGTCTTGGGCGACGCACCCTGGCGCGCGTCACCGGCGCTAGCATGGCGCCGACCCTCGAAGTCGGCGCCGTGATCGCGGTGCGCCGCGGTCGTGGCGGCCTGCCGACCCTAGGCCAAGTCGTCGTCGTCACCGACCCGCGTGACGGCCGCAGGTTGGTCAAGCGCTGCAGCTCCGTGGCTGCAGACACGTTCGCGGTGGCGAGCGATAACCCGCACGGCGCCACCGACAGCCGCACCTTTGGCTCGCTGTCGCGCTCCGATTTCGTCGGGGTCGCGCGCTGGAGCTGGTCGCTTCGGGGCGGCCTCCGCGACCTGCGGCGGACGAGCTGACGTCTCGCCAGTCGGCGAGCCGCGCGCTGCCGCGGGGCTCGTCGAGTTCACCGCGGCGACGTCAACGCGTGGTGGCGTTGGAGACTTCGACGTCTGAGAAGCGCAGGCTCGTCCGCGCGGCGACGCCTAGCCCGGTAACGGCGCAGCAGTCTTGCCGGTCCATCACCCAGCCCTTCTCCGACTCCTTGTAGGTGCGCTTCATCATCGTCGTCGAAACGATCTCCTTCGCGTCGTTGAAGTGGGTCACGACCAGGCTCGCCGGAAGCATGCGTTCATCGTGGGTCATCTTCCAACCCGTGACGTCTACGCGTTTGCTGATGGCGTCGCCTGCTTGCTCGACGACCTCGATCTGTCGGTCGCGAATCACGTAGGAAAGCTGCAGCGCGGGCACGTCGATGTAGGCTTCGCCGGTCGCCTTGCGATCGGCGGCGAACACGACCGCGTGGCCGCCGGTCACGGCCGGGTTTCGGAAGCAAGTGAGCATCTGAACTTGCGCGCTTAGCGCCGGCGTCATCTCAGCCGAGGCGTCCGTGAGGCGGACGTCGCGCGCCGATCCCTTGAGCGAACCGCTCGCCGGTGCCTTAGCGCCGCTCAGCCGGAAGCTGGCGTTCCACTGCTTCTCTGCGGGCAGGAACGCGGCGCAGCAGTGCGCGGCGTCTTGCAAGACAGCCCAGGCGACGCCGTCGCAGTTCGACGGCACGTTGTCCGGATGTACGGTCAGCGTCGTGTAGTGCTTCGCGAGCGAGAACGGCTTTT